>JBGQLV010000001.1:0-120826 GCA_041500225.1 Thermodesulfovibrionia bacterium
AGCAAAATCCTTTAAGAATTTCATGTTGATTTGCTTTCCTTACTATAAGAACAAAACTAAATAACTGAAATATCACACTATTCATACTGAAGCTATATCAGCTATATAAACATTCTCTAATAATTGTGCCCTTAAGCATTCACAGAGCAAATCCCATGGTTTTAATGCTTAGATGAGAACCAAAAATATCTTATCCAATTGTTATCGCTGGATTTGGGAGTATAGTATTGAATGAGTCACCATTAAAACATAATTTATTCTTGACATGATTATGGGCATATGCCTATAATTATCAGATAACTTATATATACAAATGTAGAAATGTTTTATAATATTATTGTCAGCATTTCTAAAATGATTTGTAATAAGAATATGGATAAAAGGGAAAGAAGGAATGCTGATGGTAAAGGAATGTTCATGAGTGAGTCTTTAAATTGGGACTGGTACACAAAAGAAAAATTTATTGCTGACATCAATGAATGGGAAAAAAGATTTCTGCTTGTCCATGAATTTATAGTAAGTGATGACGGAGAGAAGATATCCGCTATCGTCGAAATAGAAAATAAAAAAGCTATCCCGTGTACCAATGGAACAACATGGGAAGATACCTTTGAAAGGATATGGTCACTGAAGTTAACTCCGGATAACCGTCTGGCATGTGCGGTGTTGCGGGATTATGAGTGGACTGTTGCCATTGACCAGAATCTCTGGGAAGAAAAATATGATTTTGTATGGAATATGACCGTCAGCCCTGATGGAAAGGACATAGCGGTTAACATAAAAAAAGATAACGAGTTTGGCATTTCATTAAATGGTATTTCCTGGGATAATAAATTTGTTGAGGCAAGGGATGTAATTATTAGTCCTGACGGGAAGAGAACCGCATCACGTGTCAAGATAAAGAGAATTGCCGCACTGGATATCTTCAGCTTTGCCGAGAAAATTCTAACTGTTGCAGTAGACGGGAAACAATGGGACAAAAATTATTTAAGTGTCGATGGTATGAGCTTTAGCCCTGATAGCACTAAAGTCGCTGCAGGAGTCAGGTTAGATCGCATGGAATTCTCAGTAGCAGTAAACGGGGAGCCCTGGGATGAGACTTTTTTACATGTGTGGGACCCAGTCTTTCAACCTGTCAGTAGTGATGTTATTGCTCCCGTAAAGACAGAGTGGGGATGGACTCTGGCTATGAATGGAAAAATAATTTGGAATCGAAGATTTATTCAGTTGTGGGGTCAAAGATACAGTCCGGATGGTCAAAGAATTGCTGCTGTTGTTGCACCTAAATTTGGTGAATGGACGATTGCAGTTGATGGTTTACCATGGAAAAGGAGATTCAGTGACGCAGTCTTATTTCCTGTCTTCAGTCCCGACAGCGTAAGGATTGCTGCAATTGTAAAAGAGAATAACAGATATACAATTACTGTAAACGGAAAACCCTGGGAAAATGATTTTGACATGATATGGGATCCGGTATTCAGCCCTGATGGCAGAAAAGTTGCAGCTAAAGCAGAAAAAAACAGGAGGTTTGTTCTTGTCATTGATGGCAGGATGGGAAAACATAGCTTTGATGCCCTCTGGGACCCGGTTTTCAGCCCGGATGGAGAGAAGCTATTAATAAGATGCATAGAGGATGGGAAATATTACCGGCGGATACTACCGGTAAGTGAAGTGTAAAGATCATGTGGCATTACAAATGTCATTCCAGCTTGTCTGGAATCTTTCTGAAAAAAGGCTAAGAAGGATTCCGGACAAGCCGGAATGACAAAATCACATAGGTATATGGTTTTTATTCAAGGTCTTCAATATGTATGAATTTCTGACAAGCACTGAAGTATATAATTTCATAAAAGGTCCATTAGTCTGGGTTTCTTTCATTATTTTTATTGGAGGAAGTCTTTATAAAATAATTTCTCTGCTTTTTCTGGCAAGGAAAGATAAAGTAGTTTACCCTTATATGAGTTTGAAATACAGCGTGCGGTCAATTTTTCACTGGGTTATTCCATTTGCCAGTACTAATATGAGAAAACGTCCATGGATAACCACAATGACCTTCTCTTATCATATCTGTCTGGTTCTCACACCGGTATTTCTTCTGTCACATAACATGCTATTGCGTGACTCGTGGAACATAAGATGGTGGACTCTCCCTGAAGGAGTAGCTGATGTAATGACCTTGATAGTTATCCTTTGCACGCTTTTTTTCCTCATGAGAAGGCTTATTGCACCCGAGGTGAGATTTGTAACCTCTGTATCGGATTATGTCCTTCTTGCAATGGTTGCTGCACCATTTAGCACTGGTTTTCTGGCATTTCATCAATTATTTTTTGACTACAATCTCATAGTAACTTTTCATATTCTTTTTGGAGAGATTATGTTAGTAGCTATCCCTTTCACCAGATTAAGCCATATGCTGTTTTTCTGGTTAACGAGGGCATATACAGGTTCCGAATTTGGCGCCGTGCGTCATGCAAAGGACTGGTAAATTGATGAATGAATTTTCTGGGAGGATAACACATGATTAAGGTCGAAAGAAAAGATGTAGCCGACCCGGGTATAGATGAAAAAGTTAAAAACCTTAATCCTGAGAAGATAGAAAAAACGATAAACTGGGTTTTGGGGAAAGAAGCTGCTGCAAGATTAAAAGCATATGTGCAGACATGTATTCACTGCGGGCTATGTTCTGAAGCCTGTCATTATTATTTGTCTCATGATAGAGACCCGAGTTATGCGCCTGTAGCTAAGGTCAGGCAGACCCTCTGGGAAATATTGAAAAGAAAGGGCAGGGTTGATGGAGAATCCCTGAAGAGATATGCCCGGATAGCCTATACGGAATGTAATCTTTGCCGCCGGTGCAGCATGTACTGTCCTTTCGGTATAGATATAGCATACTTGATTTCCATCGTACGCCGCATGTGTCATCTGCTCGGCGTAGTACCTCAATATCTGCAGGCACGGATAAACAGCCAGATGGCCACAATGAACTCGGAATGGCTTACGCAGGATGACTGGATCGATACTGCCCAGTGGCAGGAAGAAGAGCTCAGGATGGAGATAAAAAACGCCAGAATCCCTCTTGATAAGAAGGGAGCCGAGATCATGTACTCGCTTCACAGCGTCGAGGTTAAATTTATGACACAGCTCATAGCCAATATCGCAAAGATTATGACCGTAGCCGGCATCGACTGGACAATACCCTCCACAGACGGCTGGGACAATACCAACCAGGCTATGCACGGAGGCGACTTTGAGACTATGGGAATGGCTGTGCGAAAGCACTTTGAAGCCGCATTCAAATTAAAAGTCAAAAAAATAGTGATGAATGAATGCGGACATGCGTTCAAGGCCGTGGTTTATGATGGATCAAGATGGCTGGGATGGAAAGAATCTCCGCTGCCGTATGTTCATGCTATCCAATTCTACTATGAACTTATAAGGAACGGGAAAATAAAAATAGCCAAAAAGATCAAGGAACCTGTGACAGTTCAGGATCCCTGTAACCTCGTGAGAGGAAGGGGATTGGGAGATATGTTGCGTTACATTATTAATGCGACATGTGAGGACTTCAGAGATATGACACCCCGCTATGAGCATAATTACTGTTGTTGTTCCGGGGGCGGAGTGCTGCACGCTGATAAGCCCTGGAAGAGCGTCAGGCTGGAAGGATCAAGGGTGAAGGCTGAGCAGATGAAAGCGACCGGAGCTGAGATCGCGATCACCGCATGTCATAGCTGTCATAAAGGTGTCCACGATCTAATTGATCACTACAAGCTCGGAATGCATGTTAAGTTCCTCAGTGAAATACTGGTTGAGGTTATGGAGATTCCCGAAGAACTAAGGGTAGCGAAATAGGACAAGAAGGAAGAGGAGATGAGCAGGAAGTTATTCAGCTTATTTTTTATAGTAACAATCATATGTCTTATGTCCTTAATTAAAGGAGTACAGGTTTATTCTGTAGAAAATAAAGTGGTAGCCCAGAAAAAAACCGAAAATAAAATTATTATTGCTCATACAGAAATCTTCGGGAAGTTAGAGCGGCCGCAGGTTGTGTTTGATCACGGTCTGCATTCAGATAAATTCAAAGAGCAGGGTTGTAAAACCTGTCATCCTCTTACCTCAGATGGGAATCTCATTTTTGATTTTCCTTTCAAACCAATGGTCAGAAATAGAGAGTCGGTGATGGATTCATATCATGAAAGATGTATCAGCTGCCATAGAAAGATGATAAACGCAAGAAAAAAGGCAGGTCCCATTAAATGTGGCAACTGTCATGTGAAGGAGCTTGAATCCGTAAACATAAGATATCCAATATTTGAATTTGATTTTTACTATCATAATAAACATGATAAAAAGCTTAAGGATATTAAAGACTATTGCAGCCTCTGTCACCACACTTATGATATAGAAGAAGAGAATGAAGAGTTGGCATTAGTATATGAAAAAGGCACTGAGGAATCCTGTTACTACTGTCATGAACTTGGGAAGGAGAGAGGCCCTGAATTAACAGCCATAACAAACGTTGCAGCCAAAAAAGGGCTTACGGTAAGGAATGTTACTCATTCAAGATGTCTGAATTGTCATATAGATTATAACAAGAAAGGTTTGAAAGCAGGCCCTTTTGTTTGCTCAAAATGTCATACAGGAAAATTTAGGACAGTTGCTGAACTTGCTAAGATTCCCAGACCAGATCGTGATCAACCAGAAAAACCCTTTATAAATATCAAGAATGGCAGGATGAAAGGAATCCTATTTAATCACAAGTTTCATGAAACAAATGCCAAGACATGTCGATCCTGCCACCATGAAACATTAAATGCCTGCAAAAACTGCCATGCTCTGACAGGCAGCCCTGAAGGAAAAGGGATAAATATTGCAGGTGCATATCATGATGTATTTTCTGAAATAGGCTGTGCAGGTTGTCATAAAATCAGGAAATCAGAAAAAAATTGCGCGGGGTGCCACCATCATTTACTGGAAATGGATTTACAGGCAAAGGGACCGAAAAAAACAATCTGTAGTTTATGTCACAGTGGTAAAAGAGAATATCTCATTCCCAGGCAATCTATCTCAGTCTCTGAGCTTTATGCAAAAAAAGTCCCCGAAAAGGTAACAATAAAAATTCTGGAAAAGGAATATGAACCGACTATATTCCCACATCTTAAAATTATCAAGAAATTAGTCGAAATTTCTAATGAGAGTAAAATGGCAACTTATTTCCATGGGAATATACAGACTATCTGTGAGGGGTGTCATCATCATAGACGCATTGATGCTGAAGTTAAAAAGAATACCCCTCCATTTTGCAGGAACTGCCACACTATTTCTTTTGACCCGCAGAATTTGAACAGACCAAGACTGCTTGCGGTCTATCATCGCCAGTGTATGGGTTGCCACGAGAAAATGAACATTAAGGCTAAGGGATGCGCTGATTGTCATAAAGAAAAAGCTGTACGCCCAACAGGTATTCTCTCGAAAACTACAGACAATCACCCCCGGTTAAAGCAGATAGGAGGATAGAATGTATATTTTTGATCAAATTCTTAATACAGTGAAGGGCAATGAATACTTAATAGCCGTTGGATTTCTTTTTATATTTATATTTTTTTATAAATTCCTTAATACAGAGAAGAGATAACCAGAATAATGCATATATTGCTCAAAAATTTATTTAACTCGATGAGTTTATTGAAAATATCTTTATTCGCTATATTCACTGAAATATTCCGAGTACCATCAGTTAAAGGTAAATCAAGGTATCGAAAAATAAATTTTCTCACAACATCTGCATTGTTCAATTGTATTTTTTGGAGTGATAACACGGAGGCTCATTTATGGGAATTAGCAGAAGAGAATTTTTAAAGAGGGTAGCAGCAATTGCAGGAACTGCCATAATCGGCAGTAGCACAAAGGTACTTGCCCGCGAAGATCCCTCAGGTTATCAGGACCGCTACGGTGTGCTTGTAGATACAACATTCTGCAATGGATGCCGAAGATGCGAGTGGGCTTGCAATGAATGGAATAAGAACCCCAATCAGCCTATAAAAATGTTTGATGACAAGTCTGTTTTTAAGAAGAATAGGAGAACGCATGCAGGTACATTTACAGTGGTCAATCGCTTTATCAACTCTAAAGACTCAAAACCCATCTATGTTAAAAAACAATGCATGCACTGCGAGGATCCGGCTTGTCTGTCAGCATGTTTTGTTGATGCCTTCAAAAAAACCCGAAAAGGGGCAGTCATATATAACCCCGGTTTATGCGTTGGGTGTCGCTACTGTATGGTTGCCTGTCCTTTTGATATCCCGGCATATGAATATTATAAACCCCTTAATCCTCGGGTCACAAAGTGTACTTTCTGTTTCGACAGGATCAGCAAGGAAGGACGTGTCCCGGCTTGTGTTGAGATTTGTCCCACGGAAACGCTCAGGTTTGGAAAAAGAAGTGACCTGATCAATCTGGCCCATGACAGAATAAGAAATAATCCGCGCAAATATGTTGATCACATTTATGGAGAACATGAAGTCGGAGGGACAAGCTGGCTGTACCTGTCTGCAGTTCCATTCGAAGAAATTGGTTTCAGGACAGATCTTGGGAAAACAGCTATCCGTAACCTGAGCAAGGGTTTCCTTTTTATGACGAAAATGTTTGAAGTGCTTGCTGCCTGGCCACTTGTCTTTGCAGCTTTTCATGCTATCTCAAAAATTCGCGATAAACATGTTAAAGGTAAGACTGTATCAGCAGGGGAAAAAGGGAGTGAAGATGCACGAAAAACCTGATTCTTTGTCATCATGGGCTCACGATAAGTTATTCCTGGGAATGACTTTTCAGGAATATATGAAAAGTAATCTTACTTTGTCCAATGGAATCGCAGCGCTTATTTTGATTGTTGCAATTCCCGTGATGGTGTATCGATTCGTTTACGGCCTTGGTCCTTCCACTAACCTGTCAGATACGAACCCCTGGGGAATCTGGATCGGCGTTGACGTACTGTGTGGCATTACTTTAGCTGCTGGAGGCCTTGTCATAAGTACGGCTTATTATCTTTTTGGAATGAAGGAATATCATCATTTTGTCAGACCGGCTATTTTAACCAGCCTTCTCGGATATTTGTTTGCCGTATTTGCGCTTCTCTTCGACCTTGGCCGTTATTATCGTCTTCCTTACCCGATGGTAGTTTCTTTCGGTCTGTCTTCTATCATGTTTTTGATAGCATGGCATTTTGCGCTGTATATTTTAGCTCTGTTTATTGAATGGAGCCCCGCATTGTTTGAATGGCTGAACATGGGGAAACTTCGTGAGTGGTTCAAGAAGCTGGCTATTTGGGCCACTGTCTTCGGAGTAATCATTGCGGGCGGTCATCAGTCTGCATTGGGTGCCTTATTTGTTATTGTTCCTGGTAAGCTTCATCCTCTCTGGTACTCTGAACTCCTTCCTGTGTTTTTCCTTATATCAGCTATTATCGCCGGACTTTCGATGGTTATTGTTGAAAGTACGCTTACACATAAAATTTTTAAAAGGCAGGTTGAAAATTTTGAACATGCTGAATTTAACAGGCATACGATTAGCCTCGGTAAAGCTGCCTCATCAGCCCTGTTCACCTACTTTTTTCTGAAATTGTTCGGATTGGCTCATTCCAATAACTGGGGACTTCTTAATACCCCATATGGTTATTGGTTTTTGCTGGAGGTTCTGGGTTTTGTTTTTCTCCCGGCTTTCTTATTTGCCTATGGGGTAAGATATAAGAATGTTAAGGTTACACGGTGGACAGCCCTTTTAACTGTGGTTGGAGTTGTGCTGAACCGGGTTAATACATCTATAGTTGCTTTTAACTGGAATGCTGCAGAAAGGTACTATCCGAAATGGACAGAACTTGTAATAACTATTGGCGTAATAACTATGGGAGTTCTTGCATTCCGCTGGATTGTAAACCGTATGGCTATACTCTATGATCACCCGGATTATGAATCATTACATTAATTATAAAATTGGCGTTAGGAGGTGATTATGGTACGATTTAAAAAATATATCGGTAAAGACTGTATCTTCGAGAATATGAAAAGTTCAGACCGTTTACATGCCTTTGGACTTGTGTGTAAAGAACTGCCTGACACACTCGGCGATTTTGAAGAAATCGAATTGTGTACCGATTTCGCCGGACAGGAAATTATTATGGGGGTAGCAATATTAGAAGGGAAATTGAAAAGAATTATGTTTGTCTTGCCTGACAAGGAAAACCCTGACGTCTTCAGACCTCTAACCGAAACACAACTGAAAGATTTTTTAGACCAAAGGGGCGTACAATTAATTAACTTTTTTGAATACATTACGCAGTGAAAGTCTTAATCTTTGGTATGGGCAACCTGCTGCGCTCTGACGATGGAGTCGGGCTGCATATCATCGAGGCGCTTAGGGAAGCAGAACATAAGGATTTTTTTACCACATAACTGAGGGATTACGACACTTGGGGAAAAGTTACGTTATAAATAAATTTTATAAAAAAGTTCGTGACTTAAAGTATAAATCTAAAATTTATACTTAAAGCAAAATCTAAAATTTATATTGACTTTTTTAATTAACTATGATAATTTTTCAACCCAGCACATCGACAAGGTCTCTTTGAGAAGTTAAAATAGTCTGGAATTTAAAGGAGAGATAATTTCTTATTGACATTTTATTTCATATGGTTATAATACGCCAGAATAAAACAAGTATAGCTAAGGGGATAAGGAAGGGGAACGCTATATGAGCGAATCAGTAAGTTGGGATTGGGATACAAAAGAAAAGTTTGTTGCCGATATAAGCGAATGGAAAAAGAAATTCTCTTCAGTCCGTGAACTTGTCCCCAGTGATGATGGCGAGAAAATAGCCACTATTGTTAAAACCGAAGACAAACGTTTTACCACCTGTGTGAATGGAGAGACATGGGAAGAAACGTTTGAGAGGTTATACTCGCTTAAATTTAATCCGGATAATCAATTGATTTCACTCTTATTGAGAAACTATGAATGGGCTGTTGCCGTCGGCCAAGAGATGTGGGAGGACAGATTTGATTTTGTATGGAACCTCACCTTAAGCCCGGACGGAAAAAATATGGCAGTCAATATCAATAAAGAGCATATGAGCGGAGTTTGTCTCAACGGAAAAATATGGGAGAATATGTTTTTTGATGCGAGGGATTGCATACTAAGTCCTGACGGTACAAAGACAGCATCCCATGTGCTGGTAAATAGACGTGTCGAATTGGACAATGTAGGGTTTATGAAGAAGAATTGGACCGTCGCGGTGGATGGAACTCCTTGGGACGCCAAATTTCTTAATGTATGGGGCGGGGTATTCAGTTCTGACGGCAATCATGTAGCCGCAACTGTAAGGACAGGCCTAGCTCTATATACGATTGCCGTGGACGGGAAACCTTGGGAGCAGACGTTCGGGGTAGTTTGGGAACCGATCTGTAAACCTGGAAGCAATGACTTCGTTGCTCCTGTGCAGACACCCAAGGGCTGGACAATTGCAATGAACGGAAAACCCCTCTGGGGGAATTTCTCCCAGGTATGGAGGCCTGTGTTCAGCGCTGACGGAAAAAAACTTGCTGCTACTGTAGCTATCTCTATAGGAAAATGGACGGTTGCTGTTGATGGCTCACCCTGGAGTACGGTATTCAACCAACTGGTATTAACTCCTGTTTTTAGTCCCGACGGTAAAAGGATTGCCGTCGCTGTAAAGCATGACAAAAATTGGACCATCGCTGTGGACGGTTCCACATGGCCTGAAAGATTCGATAATGTTTGGGATCCGGTTTTCAGCCCTTCGGGAGATAAGGTTGCAGCTAAAGCAGAAAAAAACGGAAAATATTTTGTGGTCGTTGATGGGAAGGTAGGGAAAAAGGGATATGAATCTCTTTGGGGCCCTGTATTTAGTCCGGATGGGAGCAAACTCCTCATACGATGCGTGGACAAGGGCAAATATTACCGCCGCGTAATCTCCTTAACAGAAATATGAAGAACAGAAATATGAAGAATGGAGTAATGTATGCTTGATTTTATCAGAGATCCCTCTTTCTATAATTTTGTGAGAGGCCCGTTAGTCTGGATAGCTTTTCTCGTATTTATCGGAGGGAGTGTTTACAAGATCAGAGCATTGTACTTGCTTGCCAAGGGGGAAAAGGCAGTCCTACCCTTCATTGACGGACAAGCCACCCTGAGGTCTCTTATGCACTGGCTTGTTCCCTTTGCCAGCAGAAACTGGAGAATCAGGTGGCCTGTTACGATTCTTACATTTACTTTTCATATCGGCCTTGTCTTCACCCCCATATTTCTCCTTTCTCATAATGTTCTTGTATACGAATCCTGGGGCATAACATGGTGGACTTTGCCTGAAGGACTGGCGGATGTTATAACCCTCCTCGTCATTTTTTCCTGTGTTGCCTTTCTGATGAGGAGGCTTTTTGCCCCGGAGGTAAAATTTGTGACCTTCTCCTCGGATTTTCTTATCCTTGCGATTTCTTTTTTCCCTTTCCTGACAGGATTCCTGGCATATCATGAATGGCTTCTACCCTATAAAACTATGGTTGTACTTCACATACTTTTTGGAGAGATTATGTTGATTGCAATCCCGTTTACACGTCTGGCGCATATGTTTTATTTCTTTATGACAAGGTCATGGGCGGGTTCGCAATTTGCCCTGTGGCATTCAAAAGACTGGTAATTTAAGGTAGTCAATATAAGGAGGATTAGCATGGCAGTTAAGGAAAAGATCATCAGCAGGGATTTCCCGGAATATATCCGGGAGCCGAACCCTGAGCCAGACTTTGACAGACCAATAGAGGGTCTAACGCCTGAGAAGATCGAGAAGACGATCATGGCGGTATTAGGTGCGCGTACGGCGAGGATAAGGTCAGTGGTTGAGACCTGTATCCATTGCGGATTGTGCTCAAAGGCCTGCCAGTGGTATCTTTCCAATGATGGAGACCCGACCTATGCGCCTGTTGCTAAGATTCGGATGACAATATGGGAGATGCTGAAGAGAAAAGGGAAGGTTGACGCCGAATTTATAAAACAGTGTGCGCGAATAGTTTTTACTGAGTGCAACATTTGTCATCGCTGCAGCATGTACTGCCCATACGGTCTGGATATAACATTTATCATAGGTCTGGTACGCAGAGTATGTTTTGTTCTTGGGGTGGTTCCGCAGCGTATGATGGATCAGGACCACTCCCATGCCACGTCACTGAACCAGGTATGGTTTGCACAGAACGACTGGATAGATACGATGCAGTGGCAGGAAGAGGAAGTAGGTGCTGAGGTCAAGGATTTACAGATTCCTATAGATAAAGAGGGAGCGGAGGTTATGTGGCTGCCTCTGGGCGCCGAGCCCAAGACAAATACGTATCATATAGAGCGGACAGCGAAGATCATGATGGCCGCGGGGATAAACTGGACGGTGCCCGGGAAAGACGTGTGGGACAGCAGCAACATGCCGATGTTTTTACGTGATTTTGCGACAATGCAGCGGATAGTACGGGGGCTGTATGATAACGCGGCCCGATTGCGAATAAAAAAGTTAGTATTAACCGAGTGAGGGCATCCACGTTTTGCCACAAGTTTTGTGGCACCACCGATGATGGGATGGAAAGACCTGCCGTTTGAAGTGATGCAGACGGGAGAATTCTATGTTGATCTTTTGAAGACCGGGAAGATAAAGATAGCGAGGAAGATAAAAGAGCATGTCACACTCCAGGACCCATGTAACATAATAAGAAGGGCAGGGGCGGCTGAGAAATACAGATACTTCGTCAATGCAACGTGTGAGAATTTCACGGAGATGTATCCAAATCGGGAGCACAATTACTGCTGTAATGCAGGAGGCGGTCTGGCATCATTATCAAATTGGGCTGCGCATAAGGCGAAGGGCAACAGGGTAAAGGCCGAGCAGATTAAGGCGACGGGTGCAAAGTTGATTATTACCCCCTGCCATAATTGCAGCACTGGAATTAAGGATGTCATCAAATATTGGAATCTTGGTATAAAAAACATCTTTTTTGACGAAATACTGCTTGCAACAATGGAAATTCCTGAGGGAATGAAAGCAACATAAGAAGAAAGCGGGAAGGGATAGAGATTATGAATAAAAAGTTGATATATTTAATTTTAGGTGTAGTTTATCTCGTCATTATTATTTATGGGTTAAATGCCGTTTACAATGTGGAAGCTACATTGCGTCCTAAAGAGGCCCCCGCTGTCAAACCTGAAAATAAGATTGCCATTGCTCATACGGAAATCTTTGGTAAACTGGAACGTCCACAGGTAATCTTTTATCACAATAAACATTCCGAGGCTTTAAAACAGGAGGGTTGTAAAACATGTCACCCTGTTGATGAATTAGATAGGATGGGTTTTGATTTTCCCAAAAAAGTCTCGAAAAAAGATAAAACATCAGTTATGAAAGCCTATCACGATCAGTGTATCGATTGCCATAAAAAGAGAAGCAGTGAAAATAAGAAGACAGGTCCTGTAGTTTGTGCAGATTGCCATAAGGAGAAAGGTAAATCTATAGTGGTGAAATACCCGATTTTTGAATTTGATTTTTACTATCATGATAAGCATGTGAAGAAACTGAAAGAGAAGATCGGCAAGGATGATTGCAGCCTTTGTCATCACACATACGATATAGAAGAAGAGGATGAAGCATTAGCATTAGTATATGAAAAAGGGACTGAGGAGTCTTGTTACTATTGTCACGAACTTGGGAAGAAAAGAGGGCCAGAATTAACAGCCATAACACGTGTTGCTGCCAAAAAAGGGCTTTCAATAAGAAAGGCTTCTCATCAGCAGTGTCTTAACTGTCATTTAAAGTATCAAGAGGAATATCTAAAGAAGGGCGAGAAGGAAGCATGTCCGACTGAATGCTCAAAATGCCATACCGGAAAGTATAAAACGGTTGCTGAACTCGAAAAAGTTCCCCGACCCGCTCGCGATCAGAAAGAAAAACCTTTCATAAATATTAAAGATGCCAAACTGAAAGGAGTCACCTTTGACCACAAGTATCATGAAACAGCTTCTAAGACCTGCCGCTCATGTCACCATGAAACCTTAAAGGCATGTAAGGAATGCCACGATCTGGTAGGTAAGCCTGAAGGAAATGAAGTAAACGTTGCGAGAGCATACCATGATGTGTTTTCCGGGCATAGCTGTGAAGGTTGTCATAATAAAAAGAAATTGGGAAAAGATTGTGTTGGATGCCACAGTAACATACCAGTAATAGATGTAGAGTCAGTTGGTCCGAAGCGGGAGACCTGTGCTATATGCCATAGTGGTGAAATAAAGGGTCCTCTTTCACGTCCACCTCTCTCAGTTGCCAAACTCGATCCTGAAAAAGTCAAGAAAGAGGTGACAGTGAAAGTTCTCGAAAGGGAATTTGAACCATCAAAGTTCCCTCATCTTAAAATTATAGAGAAGTTAGTAAAGATTTCCAACGACAGTAAACTGGCAAATTATTTCCATAAGGATATGCAGACCCTTTGTAAAGGCTGCCATCATCGAAGTCTTGCTGAGGCTGAAGTGAAGAAGGACACTCCTCCAAACTGCAGAAACTGCCATACTCTTACATTTGATCCGCAGAACCTGAATAAAACAAAGTTACTGTCAGCCTATCATCGTCAATGCTTAGGTTGCCACAAAAAGATGGAACTCGAAAAAGGCAGGAAATGCTTTGACTGTCATAAAGAGAAAAAGGATCGACCGAAATCTATAACAAGTGTTAAAAATTTCGAAGCGGATGTACGTTTGCTTGAAAAGCTAGGCTATTGACGGAGTATCAATAACGAGTGTTAAAAATATCGTAGAGGAGAAATAACTGCACATTATCTTGAAACGAGCAGGCGTACGTAGGAGTCAAAGAGATTTGGAAAAAATCTTTTTAAAAGAGGGGTTGTAAGGTATGGATAGAAGGACATTTCTGAAAATGATAGGAGCAGGGTTGGCAACAGTTGCCGGTGGGAATCTCTTGACACCTTGTGCAGCGAAAGCTGAGGAAGGTGTTGGTGGTATGGAATTTCATGGTAATCTCATTGACACAACCCGGTGCATAGGCTGTCGTCGCTGTGAGAAAGCATGCGCTGAGGTAAATAACTTGCCCATACCTGATATATCTGAGAATGCTAATGAGTCAATTTTGAAAAAGGTACGGAAAACAACGGCTACACAGTATACAACTATTAATCGCTATGAAACTGGAAAAGGAACAATATTTGTACCGTGGCGATGTATGCACTGCAATCAACCCGCCTGCCATTCGGCATGCCTGGTGTATGCAATGGAAAAACAACCGTCAGGTCATGTTACGTGGGATAAAAATTGTATGGGTTGCAGGTTATGCATGATATCCTGTCCTTTCGACATCCCCAAGTTTGAATACAAGAGTTCAATTCCCAGGGTCCAGAAATGTAACCTCTGCTATGGGAGGTTTAAGAAGGGATTAGTGCCTGCCTGTGTTGAAGCCTGCCCAACAGGAGCACTGATGTTTGGCACAAGGAGGAATCTCCTTGAAGAGGCGAAAAGGCGGATTTCTCAAAATCCTGACAATTATTTCCATCATGTTTATGGTGAGTATGAGGCAGGTGGCACATCACACCTTTATTTAGCAGCAGTGCCATTTGAACAATTAGGCTTACGCACAGATATAGGGATAAAGCCATACCCGGAGTATAGTTTAGTTTATCTCAGCGCCATCCCTTTTATTGCTACAATAACTCCCATAGCTATGCTCGCTATTAACGCAGCAACCAGGAAGGGGAAAGAGAAGCACGAAGAGAAACATGAAGAAAAAGAGAAACATTGAGATAAAGCGAAAGGGAAAGGATCCACTATGGAAAAACTTGAAACAGTAGAAATTGGTAAAGAAAAAAAAGAAGGGCCGCAGATAAAGAATCCTGGTGATTTTTGGAGATTCTTTAAAAGTGAATTAAAACCGAAAGGGAAGCCCTACACGCTATTTAATATTATCTCTGCACCTGTAATGGTCATCGGTCTAATACTTATTATATATCGTTTCGTAGTGGGGCTCGGCGCTCCCGTTACAAACCTTAATCAGTCATTTCCCTGGGGCATATGGATCGGTTTTGATGTCATATGTGGCGTTGCTTTTGCAGCGGGAGGATATGTTCTTGCTTTCATGGTCTATATCCTTGGACTGGAAAAATACCGTCCCATTTTGAGGGTAACAGTCCTGAATGCCTTCCTTTCCTACGTCTTCTATGCCGGAGCGATTGCCCTCGATCTCGGACGCTGGTGGAACATGCCAAATGCGTTTCTTGGAAATAGATTTGGCGTGAGTTCCGTCATGTTCATTGTTGCATGGCACTTCATGCTCTATATGTTGACATTGGCCCTTGAAGTTTCTCCAGCAGTTGCAGAATGGCTCAATCTGAAAAAAGCTCGGAAAATACTCGGCTCTCTTACCCTGGGAGCAGTAGTATTTGGTGTAATGCTTTCCATTCACCACCAGGCAGGCTTAGGAGCCTTATTTACAATGGCGAAAGCGAAGATCCACCCCTTATGGTACTCAGAGTTTCTTCCTATAACGTTCTTTATCTCGAGCATTTATGCAGGACTTTCAATGGTAATACTCGAAGGGACGATAAGCCATAAGGTTTTTACCCATCCCCATCAGCTTGGTGAGAATCATCATAATAATCATGAATCCGATGACGATATACTTGTAGGGTTGTCTCGAGTTTGTGCAGGTGTGATATTTGCCTATATTATGTTAACTATTACGCTTGCGCAGTACGAAGGAGATTTGCATTTGATAAATACCACTATGGGTTCCTGGTGGCTTACAGAGGTAGTGGGGTTTGTAATAATCCCGGGCTTTATGTTTATTCATGGTGCACAGTGCAGGAACACTTCAACTATCCGTGTAGCGGCTATTATAGCGATCGTAGGGATTATATTGAATAGGTTCAATTGCGTCTTTATTGCATATAACTGGTATCTGCCTTTTAGTGAAAAATATCTTCCTTCTGTTATAGAAGTTTTAGCAACTCTTACGATAATATTTATCGAGATATGGACGCTCAGATGGATTATTAACAGGATGCCTATATTAAGGGAAGCTCCTGAATGGGTGAAAGAACTTAAAGAACACTAAAAGAAAGAAATAAAGGAGGTCAAAAATGGAAGGCATCTTCACACATTTTGACATATTTGCAAATAAGGGTACTGAATATATATTAGTAGTTTTATCTTTAGTAATAGTAATTGTATTCTGGAGATTTTTGTGGTTTCGCCAGTAGTTGAAGCGTTTCTATGAGCTAATTGTGTTCTGGAAGTTTTTGTTAATGCGCTCCTATTGAATAACTGCTAAAAACCGTCGAAGTAATTTTACAGGAACTCTATGGCTGAAACGACCGCCCATCCTTGCACCTGGAATTGTACCTGCGACAACTGAAACAGTAAGGATATAAGGGACTTAAGGGACTTGAAATGTCACTATCTTTCATTAAGATGTGTAATATTTATTATAATAAAAAATGACAAGTTGAAACATCTAATTATAAGCATTTTGGATAAAAAATAGGAGATTTATTGCGGAGGAATTATTTATTGATTGTGTTTTGATTTTGATTCAGTTTTTCTTACGTTTTTAACGCTTGATAGATAAATAACACATTCTTCGCATAAATTTCCTTTACCGCCTGATTTACGGCTGCATATCATCCGGTTCAACTCCCAGCATGGTTTTACTCTGTCTATATAGGCAAGACATTTATTTTTTCGCTCTTCAGGGCAGGAAGTTATTTCCCAG
This sequence comes from Thermodesulfovibrionia bacterium, assembly GCA_041500225.1. Classification (GTDB taxonomy): domain Bacteria; phylum Nitrospirota; class Thermodesulfovibrionia; order Thermodesulfovibrionales; family SM23-35; genus 0-14-3-00-41-53. The sequence goes on from JBGQLV010000001.1 coordinate 16,804, forward strand.
CATGGAGCGTAATTGAGGAGCTTTTTGATTCCTTCAATACTGATTTTCTTATCGTGGATTAACTCTCTTAAACAGTGGAGCCATATAATATCATTTTCTGAATAGAATCTGTTTTTATTCTTACGCGCAGGCTTTATCAAGCCATGTTTTTCATACAGGCGCAACGTCTGGTTTGTAGTACCCATCAATTCTGCCACAATACCTATGGTATAAAGCGGCATATCCTTTTTCTCTTTTTCTCCAATAATTTCTAATCTTTTTCCCATTTTTGACATAAAGTTATCCTTCCAAGATATATTTATATTTTATATTAAAATATTTTTGAATGAAAATATCAACTATGATCTTTTATCATTACTGTTCGCTTAAAAAAGACTCATATGAAGATGTCTTTCCGCCGTGATGTGGAACTTTAATAACATCGCTTTTCAGCCAGCTTCTGAGATTCAAAATGTCCTTCTCTGCCTCTTCCTCAACATCTCCTGTGAACAGGAATGATTTACTATTGCCTTTAAGCTTTAATAATAGTGAGTCATTGTTAGCTGCAACATATTCATCTCCGTACATTGTATAAAACTCAGGATATGGATGGAGTATATAAATACTGTATCCTCTTCCTTCAATAATATCACCCCTATTAAGTGTTTTGCGGTTTATGTTAGAAGTAAAGTTGTCAGGGAAAATAATCCGCCCATTGTCCCAGAGTTCTTTAACTTTAAACCTCTTTAATATATAATCCAATCCCCCGGTGTGGTCAGGGTGGATATGTGAAAGGATAAGGGCATCAACAGTCTTTTTGCCTCTGTATTTAAGGAATGAAGCGGTTTCCCTGCCGGTTCTACCTGTATCTATTACCATGGTCTTTCCATCAGGAAGCTCAATAACGGACGAATCTCCCTGGCCGACATCAAGATAGGTAATATTGAGTTCATTTCGTTCGAAAAAGGACATGGACAGATAAATTATTATAGGAACAAATGGGATTATCAGAGCATATCTTCTCTTATTTAATAGGAAGTAAAAGATAAATCCTGTATAGAAAAGCAGGACTACAATCGGTGGAAATGCCGGTATCTTTATATCGGCAAAAGGGATATGAGAGAATATTTTCACTAACAAGAGGCTTACATCAGAAATTGCTGATACTATTGGAGTAAACATATAATGCCCTGTAATAAGAAATAAAAAAGATGAGAAAACTGATAGAGGTATGAGAACAAAGCCTATAAGTGGGGCTATGAAGAGATTGGATATGGGAGATATTACCGAATAATAATGGAAATGATATGCTACAAGCGGTGCTGTGCCAATTGATGCTGAAAGGGTGAGCAATACGGCATTCTTAATATACCTGACAATCTTCTTGTCTTCTTTTTTCTCATTATCCCTTTTTTCATCCTCCTTATTCTCGATGGAAAACCCGATAAACAGTACTGCAAGAAATGATAGCTGAAATGAGAGACTAAAGATAACCTCTGGTTCCCAGACAGTTATAATAAATGCTGCAAAGAAGAGAGAGTTAAGCCAGAAGCCCTTCCTGTTAATGATAAGTCCTGATAGGAAAAGGCTTATCATAATAAATGACCTCACCGCTGGAATACTGGCACCTGAAAGTCCGAGATATGCGAGCATGAAAGGAAAGCAGAGTATGGCAGCAGCCTGTGAAGGTGTTAGAAAGATTGTTATCCTCTGTAGAATTCTGTATGGGAGTGCCTTTATTAAAAAGCTGAACATCCCGAATAAAAGCATAGAGAAAAGGCCAAAGTGAGTGCCTGAAATACTTAGAATATGCGCAAGCCCGGTGACATTAAATGAGTCCCTCAATTCTTCATCCATATTTGCCCTCTGGCCGGTTGTTATGGATGCGATAAAGGCTCCGGAATCCTTCTTAAAATTTTCTTCTATATACCTATTGAGCTTATACCTGTACTCCTGAATCTTTGAACTAAGGGATATTCTTCTATTTCCTGAATTATATATATCTGTAAGATTTGCATATAGGTTATCTCTACTTTGTTCTCCGGGGTTAAGTCTTTTTCTACTTTTCAGAAATTTTATAGCGAGTTTGAATTCTGTCCCGGGATTAAACTCTCTATCTGAAAATAGTACAACTTCTTGCCCTGTGAGTTCATTTACCTCCACCCCGGTCTTTATATCCACAGCAGATTTTATATTTAAGTCCTGCGTGAACATACCACTCTCGGTCTTGGTCGGGGGATATTCAAAGATGCCTTTTACTGCAAACCCTTTACCGCAAATATCGGGGATATCCTTCACTGGTTCGTATCTGATAAACGCAAAGGCAATTCCTGAGATAATGATGAGTATGAGGAGAAGCCGTTTCTTAACTAATAAATATATAGAAGACAATACGGAAATAAAAACGGTAGAAAAAGGAAAATATTGGAATGAATAAAAAAGGACTATGCCTGTGAGAAATGAGATAAAGAATTGCATTAAGTCATCTTTTCTTTGATAACCTTTGAAATATCCTTACAGAGTTTTGTTATGAGCTTCAGGTCTTCACCCTCAAGCATTACCCTCATCTTCGGTTCTGTCCCTGAGGGCCTGACGAGTATCCTTCCCCTTCCAGCGAGTCTTTTTTCTGCAGTCTTTATTGCGTTTTCAATCTCAGGTATCGTCGTAATATCAAGTTTACTTTCCACTCCGATATTTGTCAGAATCTGCGGATAAAGTTTTATCTTAGATACAAGTTTTGATAAGGCAGAATCATTTTTTTTCATCAGATAAAGGACCTGGACCGCTGTGAGAGGGCCGTCACCTGTTGTATTATGGTCGAGGAAGACAATATGTCCTGACTGTTCACCTCCGAGGTTATATCCGCCGTCAAGCATCCTTTCCACAACATATCTGTCTCCTACCTTTGTCCTGATCAGTTTTATATTATTTATTTCAAGATACTTCTCAAGCCCAAGATTGCTCATCACAGTTGATACGACGGTATCCTTTTTAAGCATTTTCTTTCTTTTCATTTCTACTGCACACATAGCCATGACCTTGTCTCCATCAACTGTTCTGCCCTTCTCATCACAGAAGATTGCTCTGTCTGCATCACCGTCGTGTGCAATACCGATGTCTGCCTTGTGGAGTTTCACACCCTTCTGCAGTCCTTCTATATGTAAAGAGCCGCAACCAGCATTGATATTTATCCCATCAGGCCTGTCATTGATTGAGATCACATCTGCCCCTAATTCACGTAACAGCCATGGCGTTGTCTTGTATGCAGCGCCATTTGCACAATCAACAACAATCTTCATTCCGTCAAAGGTTATCCCCTTCGGTATTGTAGATTTGATATATTCAATATAACGTCCTGTTGCATCGTCCAGCCTAAATGCTTTACCTATGTCTGAACCTTTTGGTCTGTTCCTTGAAAGCCCATCATCAAGCACGAGTTCCTCGATCTTCCTTTCCAGTTCATCGGGAAGCTTGAACCCTTCGGAAGAAAAGAATTTGATACCATTATCTTCAAAAGGATTGTGTGATGCTGATATGACAATGCCTGCATCTAAACGTAATGTCCTTGTAAGAAATGCAATCCCCGGGGTGGGTAAAGGGCCGACAAGTGTGACATTCATCCCCATCGAGCATATCCCGGAAGTAAGGGCGCTCTCTATCATATAGCCTGATAATCTTGTATCTTTGCCTATCAATATCATATTTCTTCCATGTTTTTCCTTGAGGATATGAGCAGCAGCCATGCCTATTCTCAAAACCGTTTCAGGCGTCATAGGATGCTTGTTTACAGCGGCTCTTATCCCGTCTGTACCAAAGAGTCTCATTTTCTTCCTGCTCCAATTACAACCTTGACCTTGATATCATTCATCCTTGCTCTTATATTTTTACCTGTTAATTCAAGTTTCAGGTCCTGAGTTAATGTTTCGTTGACCCCTGTTATGTCCAATGGCTCAGTTCTTATGTTATTGACCTTTCCTACTTCAGACCTTATACCTTCGATTACCACAGTCTGTGGAACTGCTTCAATAGATTTTACATAATAACCTTTCTCAGGGTCGCCTATAATAACAGGCATTACCTTAACGGTCTTTGTTATTGTTTCTTTGGTTATGACCTTAATACTGGAAGGGCTTATATTCATAACAGTTATCGCATGAGGCAGTTTTATATCATCTCTGGTTAAATAGTAGATACTTTCTCCTTTTTTAGATTTACTGAGATCGATATAGACCCTTATATCTGATGGTTTAACATTTTTGATGAGCCTCTCCTGGCCTTTTATATTCAGGCTTATCACCTTAACCCCATGATTAACCACCTCAAGTCCTGTCGGGATATTCTTGAACTCAACTGGTGCATCAATAGATATCTCTGACTGGCCGCGGGAGGTCACAAAAAGCCATAATACAACAGATAGTAAAACAGCTGCTGTCTTAAGGCCAAGGTTTTCGAGAAAGAATTTTCTCATTTCTTTTCCGCCCCAGCGGATCTTTGAACCTTCTTTGCTGTAAATAAATCAGTAAGGACATCTCTGAGCGTTCCCATATCAAGGTGTGTTTCGAGCTTTCCGTTAATTGCCATTGATACAATTCCTGTTTCTTCTGATACAATGATTACTACAGCATCTGTCTCCTCTGTCAGACCCAGGCCCGAACGGTGTCTTGTACCTAATGACCTGCTAACCTCCGGATTCATTGTTATCGGCAGGAAACATCCAGCAGCAACAATCCTGTTACCCTTTATTACTATTGCACCATCATGTATGGGTGAGGTGGGGTGGAATATGCTAAGGAGCACCTCTTTTGAGACCTTTGCATCCAGAGGGGTCCCCATTTCAACAAAGTCCTTGAGGCTTGTATCACGTTCTATGGCAATGAGTGCACCTATTTTCCTGTTTGCAAGGGCGATGGTTGCTTTGACAATCTCTTCGAGGGATTTGAGTTCTGCGGCTGAGGTGAGTGTCTGAAGAAACTGTGTTTCTCCCATCTGTGCAAGGGCCCTTCTTATCTCAGGCTGAAAAATGATAATTATAGCAATGACTATCTGGGCCCAGAAGCTCTGAATCAGCCAGTCTACGGTATAAAGTTCAAAATATCTTGAAACCAGTGATGCGAATAGCAGGACACCGAGCCCGATAAGCATCTGTGCAGCCCTTGTACCTTTTATGATAAGGAGAAGGCGGTAAAGTACGATAGACATCAGTATGATATCTACCAGATCCTGCCATCTAAATTGCTTTAGTATTTCCATTTCAAAAGGAGCCCTTGCCGCTTAATATCATAACATACATGCAGTATTTGACAAAATTACGTTTGTTTAGCCTTGATTACCAACAAGGTGGGAAAGAGGGTTTGACAAAAAAATGTCGATAAGTTATTTTAAAGCACATATCGCGGGGTGGAGCAGTCTGGTAGCTCGTCGGGCTCATAACCCGAAGGTCAGAGGTTCAAATCCTCTCCCCGCCACCAATGAAAATGCTTAATTATCAAATACTGTAGGCTATCAGGACAAAAGTCTTGATAGCCTGAGTTACTTTATCAGGCCATCTAAAGGATAAAAGGTTCGAAATTGTCCCTGTTGCCAATAATGAAGAAAGGTAGAAATAGAAAAAAGATTAACGAGGTTTCAGCATGAAGATTCTTGTTACAGGTGGGGCGGGCTATATCGGTAGCCATGTTGTTAAGGTATTAGGCCAAAGAGGATATGAAATACTTGTTTATGACAATCTATCTACAGGGCATGAATGGGCAGTTTTATATGGCAGGTTAGTCAAGGGAGATCTTTCAGATAAGGTTTCCTTAGATAAGATTATAAAAGAGTTTAAGCCCGATGCAATTATGCATTTTGCAGCATTTATACAGGTAGAAGAATCTGTCAGAGAGCCCTTAAAATATTACAGGAATAATACTGTAAATACACTTAATCTTTTGGAAATTATGCAAAAAAATGGGATCAAGAATTTTATTTTTTCTTCTACTGCTTCTGTATATGGCATACCTGCAAAAATACCAATAAATGAAGATGCACTGTTAAATCCTATTAATCCCTATGGTTCTTCTAAGGCGGCTGTGGAGTGGATACTGAATGATCTATCACAGGCATCAGATTTTAATTATATCTCATTAAGATATTTCAATGTTGCGGGGGCTGATCCTGAGGGCAGAATAGGGCAGAATTACAAAGAAGTTACCCATCTAATTACGAGGGCATTAAAAACAGCTAAGGGGGGATTCAAGAAGTTACAAATTTTCGGAACTGATTACCCTACTACTGATGGCACATGTATAAGGGATTATATCCATGTGGATGATTTAGCTATGGCACACCTAATAACATTGGATTACCTTTTAGATAAAGGGAAAAGCAATGTTTTTAACTGTGGATATGGATATGGCTATTCGGTAAAAGAGGTTGTTGAAGCAGTTAAAAAAATTACACATATAGATTTCAAGACAGAAGAGGTAGGGAGAAGACCTGGCGATCCACCTGTGTTAGTTGCTGATAGCTCAAGACTGAAAAGCGAATTGAATTGGAAACCTATGCATGCTGATCTGGAGTATATAATAATGACGGCGTGGGAATGGGAAAAGAAGTTAGATCATGTCCAATAAATTCATATCCTCTGCGAGTCATCGGCTATGCAGCTTCTATCCTGTTACGCCCCTTAGCTTTTGCATCATATAATGCAAGGTCAGATGCATGAATCATTTTCTCAGCAGTATCTACAGAAGCCTCTGGTATACTGGCAAGTCCGATACTTACAGTAATTTTTCCTGGTACGCCTGAAAATTGATGACCTGAAATCCCCTCAAGTATCCTTTTCGCAGCCTGTAAGGCATCCTCTTTTTTTGTTTCAGGAAGCAATACAATAAACTCCTCGCCACCCCACCTTGCCGCAGTATCTATTTTTCTGATGTGGTCTTTTATTATACTTGCTATCTCCTTGAGAACCAGATCTCCTGCATGATGACCATATTCATCGTTAACCTTTTTAAAATAATCTATATCTATCATCAAACAGGAAGTCGGGGACTGAAATCTTACAGTCCTGTTGAATTCCTTTTCTATGGCAGCCGAAAAATGCCTTCTGTTGAAAAGTTCTGTTAAAGGATCCGTAATCGCAAGGGTTTCTACCTTTAACAGAACTTCCTCTAACTGACGATTCTTTTTTCTTAACTCATCCTGTAATGCCTTTGTTCTCAAACAGGCATATATCCTCGCGTTGAGCTCAATTTCATTATATGGCTTGGGTAAATAATCATCAGCGCCTGCCTCCAACCCGGTAACCTTCTCCATTGTGGAACTTTTGACTGTGAGGATGATTATAGGAATACCCTTGGTATCTTCATTAAGTTTTAACCAACGGCATACCTCGTTGCCATCGAGATCCGGTAAAACAAGATCAAGCAGTATAAGTTCAACGGGTTGGGTTTTTGCCATCTTGATTGCAGATTTACCATTTTCAACCCATATAATCTCATACCCGTTAGCCTCTAAATAATCTTTTGCAACCTCTGCCTGAAGTTTATCGTCTTCTACAAGAAGAATTTTTGCCTTTGCCATTTTAAGACCTTTTATCCTTACTTATATTTTCCCATATACTTCTTCCCTTTACAATATATTTTACCAGAGATCGGGCTGATTTCTTTAAGGAGAAAATATCTTAACCTTTATTCAGAGAATTATTGTTTATATAAGCAGTGATTTGATAAACTTCCCCATGCTAAATAATCATATAACTACCCCGGATGCATTAGAAAAAAAATTATATCAGCTTATTATCGCCAGGCTTGAGGGAGAAGGTATCAGTTCAGCGTCTTATCAGGAAGAAATATTTAAACTCGTAAAGAGGGGGATTGGCGGATTTATAGTCTTTGGTGGCAAAAAAGATGAGGTGAAATATTTCATTGATAAAATCCAGTCAATCTCAGAAACACATCTGTTCATAGCATCGGACATCGAACGCGGGGTAGCGCAGCAAATACAAAACAGCACCATATTCCCATGCCAGATGGCTATAGCAGCAGCCATTGATAAAAATAGACCTGAAGATATTGCTATCCTTGAAAGAGCAGTAAAGGCAATAGCAGATGGGGCAAAGGATATCGGAATAAATATGCCCCTTATCCCTGTCCTTGATATAAATCAAAATCCTGATAACCCTATTATTTGCACAAGGGCATTCTCTGACAACCCTGAAGATGTAGTATGGTTCGGCTCAGAATATATAAGGACATTGGAGAGTTCAGGGCTCATAAGCTGTGCCAAGCATTTCCCAGGACATGGGGACACATCCACAGACTCGCATATCTTGCTCCCTGTCATCAACAAATCTTACGAGGACTTGATGAATATGGATATAATACCATTCAGAGAGGCCATTAAAACAGGGGTCAGCAGTATCATGATTGGACATTTAAGCATCCCGGCCATTGATTATAAACCTGCAAGCTTATCAAAAAAGATAATCACCGGTATATTGAGGGAAGAGCTTGGATTTGATGGTCTTATACTGACGGATGCCCTGAACATGAATGCCTTGAAAGACGTCGAAAATGTTCCTGTGCAATGCATAAAGGCAGGGGCTGACATATTACTACACCCAATAGATGTAGATTTTACAGTTAAAGAGCTGCTGTCTGCACTTGAGTCAAAAGATATTACCGAAGAACAGATAGATTCAACAATAGATCGCATATTAAGGATAAAGAAAAAGATTAAATATGATAAACAGCAATTTAATTATGAGAACCATGAAAGGCTTTCATTACATCTCACTGAAATGTCAATAACCCTTGTAAAGAATACCTTTGGAATATTGCCGATTTCTGAAAAGAGTAAGACGCATTTAGTTTTTTCCGGAGACAATGAATTTTTTAAATCATCTCCATTAAAGACATATTTCAAAGATATCTCAATAATTACCGATGCGATGGATTTAAAAAATAAAATCGCCATATTTGCCATATTTACAAGCGTTGCTGCATGGAAAGGGAGTTCAGGGCTAGATGAGGATGAAAGGAATCGGATTAATGAACTCATCAGGAAGTCCGGAAATTCTATTGTCATTTCCTTCGGGAGTCCTTATGTTCTGCGCCATTTCTGGGAAGCAGATTTACTTGTGGCTGCTTATGAGCCAACTGAACAGGCACAAAAGGCTGTTATAAAGTGTTTGACAGGAGAAATGGATTTTAAAGGCCGACTTCCTGTTAAAGTTAATTTTTTGGAAGGTTAAAATTGAAAATTGATATTTCCCCTTACATTCAGGTATTCCGCAGCCGGAGTATTGCGATTATAACATTCCTTGGTTTTTCCTCAGGGCTACCTTTAGCCTTAACCGGTGGTACATTACAGGCATGGATGACAGTAGCCGGAGTTGATTTACGCACCATCGGTATATTTGCACTTGTGGGATTGCCTTATACATTGAAATTCCTTTGGTCACCTTTTATGGATCGTTTTATCCCTCCATGGCTTGGAAGACGCCGGGGCTGGATAATCATAACTCAACTTAGTCTTATTATTGGTATTTCAGCCATGGCTTTTAGTTCCCCACAGCAAGCTCCATTACTGTTAGCTGCACTTGCCCTGATGGTAGCTTTTATATCTGCCTCTCAGGATATTGTGATTGATGCATACCGTACCGATGTTTTACAAGAACAACAGCGTGGGGTAGGGGCTGCCGTGTTTGTAATGGGCTATCGAATTGCAATGCTCGTCTCAGGGGCGCTGGCGCTTGTTCTATCCGATTATATAGGCTGGCGGAACACTTATTTATTAATGGCCGGAATAATGGGAGTAGGAATAATAACAACACTTTTAGGGACCGAGCCTGACACAAGGATAGTGCCTCCTCAAAGCATTCGAGAAGCTGTATGGGGACCTCTGAAGAATTACTTTTCGAGAAACTCTGCCATTTGGCTTTTATTTTTAATAGTACTCTATAAGTTAGGAGATGCTTATGCAAGCTCGTTGACTACTGCGTTTCTTATCAGGGGGGTGGGCTTTTCTGTAAGCGATGTGGGTACCATAAATAAGGGACTTGGTTTCGTCTCACTGATTGTGGGTGCAATGTTTGGAGGCACTTTAATGATTAGGCTGGGGCTTTTCCGCTCCCTGGTAATCTTTGGTATTCTTCAGGCTGTATCAAATCTTTCATTCATGGTTTTAGCATGGATGGGTAAAAGTTATGGTATGTTAATTTTTGCTATCGCCTTTGAAAACATGAGCGGTGGTATGGGTACGGCAGCCTTTGTCTCACTTCTAATGGCGTTGTGTAATCATCGCTACACTGCAACACAGTACGCACTATTGTCATCGATTGCTGCTCTTGGTCGGATATTCATATCACCAACATCAGGCTATCTGGTGGAGTCAATAGGCTGGGCCAGTTTCTTTTTTATAACCTTTCTTGTTGCCCTGCCTGGATTGTGGCTTTTATGGAGGCTGCGCAGTGTAGTTTCAGATTTAAGAAGCGAGATGGGCTAAACACTTTTGTTTAGGTCTCAAAACAATGATACCTGGTTTACCAACTATATATTTTTTAAAATCCTGATCAACTACTTTTCTATGTTCCTTTTGTGATGACGCATGTCTTAAACAAAGGTTATCACCGTCTTTAACTATAATTCCCACATGCGAAACATCTAACCCTTTTACCCTTGAATATATCCCGACATAATCCCCTGTTCTGAGTTTGCTTAAAACTGAATCGTTAATTGAATCAGGAGGTATATATTTAATTTCTCGCTTTACAGTTTGAATCCCGGGCAGAAAATATGTTCTATCCTTTTTCTGATTAAGCGTTTTCTGAACTCTTATCGTCTTTTCAGCGCCGATTTCTTCAGTAATGTCATCAATAAAGTCTGAATTAAATTCTCGCCAATCCGTGAAGAAGTGATTTCTATCCTCAAAGGCAACTATTCCTGATTTGTATCTCACCTTTCTTAAATTTACCTTAAATTCGGGAAAAGAGCCTGATAACCGCATTGCCTCTATGTAATCGATAAAGGTAAAACAATCAACTCCTTTCAGATTTATCATGAAAACCTCTGGTATGTTTATACCTCCAATTAAAGTTGATTCGACATAATCTAAATCCAGAAAATTTCTGGAAAGAAAGTCTATCCGGCCGGCAGCATCCTTAATTTTAGATGATTTTTGTATGATACGATCTAATTCTTCCTGCGAAAATTTACCTAAGAGAATATGTGTCTTATACATGGATAATTATAACAAACCCGTCCCTCTCTATCCCGCCTTACCAAGGGGGGAATTAAAGGGGGTGTTTTTTGTTATGCCCAACACAACTGATGGACAAATTGTCTTAAGTAGCTTCTATGCTATTATAATCAACAATGAAGATTATTGATATCCATGCCCATGGCATAGGCGGTTACGATACAAGGACAACAGCCGAAGGCGATATCCTTAAAATAGCTGAAATACAGGGCTCATATGGAATTTCGGAAATCCTTCTTACCATATACCCGTCTATTGTAAAGGTAATGAGGGAAAATATGGATGCAGTCAGAAAGGCAATGAAACTGCAAGATGCAAGATACAAGATGCAGGATACAAAACCTGCGAAAATCATCGGAGTTCATCTCGAAGGTCCATTCCTCAATCCATCAAAATGCGGTGCTTTGAATGCGGGTGCATTCGCTGAACCGGCTGAGTATAAGCTCAAAGAACTCATTGAAGGTTTTGAAGATATAGTAAAGATAATGACTATCGCACCTGAAATAAAGGGAGCTGCAGGTTTAATCAAAAAGATATCTGACAGGGGAATCATTGTCAGTATGGGGCATTCTGATGCAACATATGCTGATGCAGAGGCTGGTTTTAATGCAGGCGCTAAGGGAATAACACACATCTTTAATGCGATGCGTAGTTTTCATCACAGGGAGCCGGGGCTTGCAGGGTTTGGACTTTTAAATCAGGATATTTATATTGAGGTTATTGCAGACCCCTATCATCTCCATTCAAAAACCCTTGAATTGATATTCAAAACAAAGAATCCTTACAGGATAATAATAGTGTCAGATACAGTAAAAGAAGCAAAAGTAGGAGAGGAGAAGGATCAAGGTATCACAAATATTCACGGCAGACTTTCAGGTGGCTGCATGACCATTACAGAATCTTCAAAAAGGCTTATTAAGACAGGATACAATGAAAGTGCCATAATGGATTGCATAACTAAAAATCCTGGAAGTTATATCAGTTCTTTCTAATCTCATTATCTCCCTATTAATATATCTTCTTTTTGAGACTGCTTCTCCGCTGGTTTCTGAATTGAGCGTAAGTCTGTGGATTCAGCACCCTTCTCTTTTGATCTTTCAATATAATGTTCAGCAGCTTTTTTCTGCCCTTCAGTCGTATAACCTTCTAACTTTTGTTGCTTTCCTGAAGGTTGTATCTGTCTTTTATATTCCTTAATCGATCCTCCCTTCCCGCTGTCTATCTGTCTTTTCTTATCTTCCTGATATATATCTTCTTTTTGAGACTGTTTCCCCGTTGGTTTTTGGATAGAGCGTAAATCTGCGGGTTCAGATGTCTTCCTTTTCGGTTTCTCTATAGTTGGTTTATTGATTTCCTTTGGCTTTTTGGGTGTATAACCCTCTGACTGTTGTTGTTTCCCAGAAGGTTGTATCTGTTTCTGAGGAAAAGTTTCTTTTCCCATATATTTTCCAGTACCTGTAACTGTTGGCTCTTTTAATGTCTTGATGGGCATTGTTTTCTGCGGGGATTCCGGTCTCAGCACAGAAGACGTCCTTTCTTTTACTAAGGGACGCTCCCTTTTTAAATTTCTAACCTGTATATTCATGACCGGCTGAGGCGGTTGTTTTATGCGAGGTATCTCCTTGATTAGCGGCATGAAGGTTGTCCTCTCCGGTTTTATGGATGGTCTTCCTATACTTAATCTTTCCCTGAGAAATGGGTTCTCCTTTATTTTTACATCCACAGGTTTTCCTCTTAAGAAGGTATCGCGGTGAATAGTTGTCACAGCATTGCTTAAGAATGCATTTTTATAAACATTCGGGATAACGGTCTTATGGATATCTATATTGAATATATTCACGCTACCTGGTCCGTAATAACCATAACCATAATAGAGTTCTCCAGGGGCAAGAGGAACCCACGCTACTAATGTGGGGGTATGAACCCAGCCCACAAATCCAGGGCCCCAGTAAACAGCGCCTCTGACAGGTGGCACCCATACCCATCCTATGGAGACAGTATGTGCCCATCTTCCATAGTGATAGGGAACCCATCCCCAGGGTTCGTAAGAAACCCATACATAGTCCCCGCCTATCCAGACCCACCTGCCAATACTGTATGGAGACCATCCAACGGATACGCTGACCGTTGGCGTCCAGACATAACCGTAATCCGTTGTATATACCCATCTCCCGTTTTTATCAAAATCATAGGAATAGGCATCAAGCTCGTCAGGCAGATATCTGTTGCTATATCTCCCCTCATCGAGTTTTCTATTCCTTTCCCTATTCCAATTTTCCCATTCATCAGAAGATCCTAACGGAGATAGATCTGCAAAGAAATCTTCTCCGACAGACAGGGTTTTGCCTGCGCTAATCCTTGTCTTCCCATTTCTGCTTTCTGCATATACCGTACCCTTGAACACGGAGATATCCGTAAAACCATCAGGGGATACATCAATTTTGAATTTAGACCTGTCATATGCCCGTATTGAAGAAACAGGTGTATCTATTTGAAGAAGACTGTCTCTCGGTCCCCTGAAATTCACGTAAGCATGTCCTGTGGTTAAATAAAACTGAGAAGAATCTTCCCCTGCTGTAAGTATTTCGAGAGAAGAGCTTTCATCAAGCCTCACGTATGTACCGTCTCTTAACTGGAGTTCAGCCCTGCCTGATTCAGGCACCCACACCCCGTCACCTTCTTTCAGAGGCATGTTTATGGAAGCAGGAACCCATTCAGACGTATCCTCTGTTTTTACCTGGACGTCACCTTGTATGAGACTTATACGCAATGATCCAAGGTTTGATGAGTAAGCATATGTCGGCAATAGAAAAAGTATCAATGCAATAATTATGAGTTTATAAATCTTCATTTTTGTTCTCCCTTTTTATAACAGTTTCTGATTAACTAACTCTCTCTTGCCATTTAATTTATTAAACACATTTGAATAGAATTAATTTCTTCGGAGGTTGAAATCTTTATTAAATTGTATATGAGTTGAGCATGTTTTGCTATAATAAACTAAACTACAAATATAAAATGATCTGGAGGTACATATCATGCCGGAAAAAGCCATTATCTTCGGTAAGGCAGGCTGACCTTTTACAGAGAAGGCTAGGTCAGCCTACGGAGAAAATGCAAAATATTTTGATGTTAAATCTGACAGTACAAAATTAGAGGAGATGTTAAAGTATTCCGGCGGCGTACGGAAAGTGCCGGTTATTATTGAAGCAGGTGAAGTGACTATAGGTTATGGAGGTGCATGAGGGGTATGATTACCGATAGTTTATCGGTAAAGAAACTCATACCATGAGCTTTAAGGAACTTAATATAAAGACCCCTCCGTAGAAAAGCATTACGAATCCACAAAAGATGTTAACCTTTTTATAAAACCCTGTTCCAAACATCTTTATGCCTTTGAATGATGCCAGAGAGAGGAAGCTGTACCATAGGAGGTCACACAGCCAGTGAAATAATGCAAACAAAATAAGTCCGATAGGCCCGAAACTGATGGCGCTAATTACAAGTCCAACACCTATTGTTCCCCACCATAGGAGGAAAGAAGGATTTCCTATGCTTAAAAATATACCTGAATAAAAAGGGGATGGCATCCTGCCTTCTTTTTTAACTTCTTCATTTTTCCGGGATGTGAGCAGGCCCTTAGCCATAAAAAGAAGGTATATCCCGCCGGCCATACCAATCAGTATACGTATCCACTCCAGCTGGAATAAACTACCGGCACCGAAAAAAATCAAAACTATGAGCGGCATCTCTATAACACCATGTCCAAAGGCAATATACATTCCTGTAAGCCCTGACCTGCTTCCCTGCTGTATAACTGCTGCTGTCATAGGGCCTGGGGAAAGGACGCCCGAGAGGGATATTATCACGGCTGAAAATAGGAAGAAGATGAAGTTGTGTTCCATTTATTAATGATACCTGAATCCAGACATAAAAGTTTGGCTTGTGACAAGTTAGTGTAAAATAGATAACATTTATTTTATATTCCCGTGAATGAACCAAAAATTTATTAAGGGGGATCAAAGATAGGTAGTGAAATATCTCCAGGATGATTCACAGCGATAAAAGATTATTTTCAATGTTAAGAAATAAAATATACTATCACCCGAATCCAGCGATAAGAGTTGTCATTGCGAGTGTAACGAAGCAATCTCGCCGTTTTCGATGAGATTGCCGCGGTCGATGCGACCTCGCAATGACGGCTATATCGAGGGTTCATGCTATTTATCGCTGGATTTGGGTATAATATTCAATAATGTGGCATGCTATTTATACAAAACCGGGCAAGGAAGACTCAGTCGCCTTTCGGCTTCAAGGCATAGGGATTGAGGTGCTGAACCCGAAACTAAAATCAAAAAAATACAAGCGCAACAAATTTGTTGAGGTCATTGAGCCTCTCTTTCCTTCTTACCTATTTGCAAGCTTTGAGAAAGAAAAATATTCCCATCTGATTACTTACACAAGAGGTGTGAGATACATTGTCGGTAAAGGCAATCCCATCGTTGTGTATGATGAGATTATTAACACAATAAAAGAAGGTATGGGAGATGACAACATAGTGGTTATCAAACCCCGGAAATTTGAAAAAGGTGACAGAGTCTTAATAAAAGAAGGACCGTTTAAAGATTTTTATGGAATTTTTGAAAAGGAGACCAGAGGCACTGAGAGGGTAATGATCCTTCTTGAAATGATTCATTACAAGCTTGAACTTGATAGCTGTTTTTTAACTAAGATATGACATAGCTTTCAAAAACAGGGTGCTATGCTCCATGCGAAAAACTATAGAAACCAGATAACCAAATAAACTAAAATAGACGGATATGAAGGGTATAATTTTAGCGGGTGGCATCGGGACAAGACTTTATCCGGTAACAATAGGTGTTTGTAAACAGTTATTGCCCATTTACGATAAGCCGATGATTTATTACCCCCTTTCGGTGCTTATGCTTGCGGGAATAAAGAATATCCTGATAATTTCCACTCCTCAGGATTTACAGCGTTTCAGAAACATATTTAATGATGGCTCTTATTTAGGGCTTAGTTTTTCTTATAAGGAACAGCTTCATCCAGGTGGCATTGCAGAAGCCTTTATCCTGGGTGAAAAATTTATAGGCAATGATGATGTTTGTCTTGTATTGGGGGATAATATTTTTTATGGCCACGGTCTTACAGCTTTGCTGAAGAAGGGATTGAATGATATAAAAATAAAGGGTGGCGCGACAATATTCGGTTATTATGTCAATGACCCTGAAAGATATGGAGTTGTCGAATTTGATGAGAAGGGTAATGTCCTGTCTTTAGAGGAAAAGCCCAAAATGCCTAAATCAAGATATGCTGTAACAGGCCTGTATTTCTATAGCAACGAAGTAGTAAAAATTTCTAAAAATATAAAGCCGTCACGAAGGGGTGAACTCGAAATAACAGATGTAAATAGAGTATATCTTAAAAAGGGGAAACTCAGGGTTGAACTGATGGGCAGAGGCTATGCCTGGCTTGATACAGGGACTCATGAAAGCCTTTTAGAAGCAGGCGAGTTTATATCAACTATCGAAAAAAGACAGGGGTTGAAAATAGCCTGTATAGAAGAAATAGCATATAAATTAGGTTATATTGATAAAGAGCAATTATTAAAACTTGCCCAACCTTTAAAACATAATGAATACGGAAAATATCTTTTGAGGCTCATAAAATGAGACAGGTTAAGGCTGAGGTTAAGGAAAAAACAAATCATACTTTAACCTCAACCTTGACCTAATTTTTTAATTATGCCGTTTATTTTTAAAAAATTATCAATACCGGAAGTTGTCCTAATAGAACCAAAGGTTTTCAGGGACGGACGGGGACTCTTTCTGGAAACTTACAAATATTCCGATTTTGCTGAGTCAGGCATAAAGGAACACTTTGTTCAGGATAATTATTCAAAATCTGTAAAAGGCGGATTAAGAGGACTTCACTTTCAGAAAAATCCAAATGCACAGGGTAAATTAGTCCAGTGTATAAAAGGTAAGATATTTGATGTAGCAGTAGATATAAGAAAAGGTTCTCCTACCTTTGGACGTTGGGTTAGTGTTGAGTTATCTGAAGAAAATAATCTTATGCTTTATGTCCCTTCTGCCTTTGCTCATGGTTTTGTTGTCCTGAGTGAAACAGCCGATGTTATATATAAGTGTACCAGAGAGTATTCCCCGAAGGATGATCGGGGGATTATCTGGAATGATCCTGATATAAATATCCGCTGGCCGGTAAAAGACCCGATTCTGTCAGAAAAAGATAAAAAACTTCCTTTTTTAAAGGATGCTGATATCAATTTTGAATATTGAAATTTACTAATGAGTTCATCAGTAATGCAACACAGTAGTCATTCCCGCGAATCCGTCTTACGTATTGACGGAGGGAATCCAGGAAAGCACTGGATTCCCCCGTATCAAGTACGGGGCAGGCTCAATCAAGCACGGAATGACAAAATTGGATGGCAAGTATTTTTTGCTTATGAAGTTGTTAGTAATTTTAAGAGGTTAATATGAAGATTTTAATTGCTGGTGCAAACGGCCAGCTTGCAAGGGAATTTCAGAAAGCATTAGAAAACTATAGCTATTCAGTAGTAGCTTTAGATAAAGAAAGTCTGGATATATCTGATTTGAATGTCATTGCAGAAACATTTTCAAAACATAATCCTGATATTGTTTTAAACTGTGCTGCTTATAATTTTGTAGATAAGGCTGAAGAAGATTTTGATACTGCACACAAAGTGAACGCCTCAGGAGTAAGAAACCTGGCGGTTGCGTGTAAAAAAAATAACGCCCTGTTAGTCCACTACAGCACTGATTACATATTTGACGGGACAAAGGAAGATTTTTATACAGAGGAAGATGAACCGAATCCGATTAACAATTACGGTAAAAGCAAATTAATGGGGGAAAAGTTTTTAACAGAAGAGACTGATAAATTTCTTTTATTCAGGGTTAGCTGGGTATTCGGAGAAGGCAAACAGAATTTCCTTTATAAATTGTCGGAATTGGGAAAGAAAAACAGGGTCTTAAAGGTTGTTTATGACCAGATCTCAGCGCCTAC
Source organism: Thermodesulfovibrionia bacterium (assembly GCA_041500225.1). GTDB lineage: Bacteria > Nitrospirota > Thermodesulfovibrionia > Thermodesulfovibrionales > SM23-35 > 0-14-3-00-41-53. The sequence goes on from JBGQLV010000001.1 coordinate 35,095, forward strand.
TTTTACAAAGGATATTGTAATTTTAACAATGCTTGCAATAGATAAAGGTCTGAGAGGTGTTTACCATCTGACCAACAGCGGATATGCGTCAAGATATGAAGTTGCGCGCTATTTTATTGAAAGGCTTGGCTGGGATAATCTGATATTGCCTGTAAACTCAGATTATTTCCCTTCTTCTGCTAAAAGACCATACTTTTCTGCAATGTCAAATCTAAAGCTTTCAAAAAACTTAGATGTTAATATTCCGGACTGGAAGATGGGCATTGACAGGTATATAGAAGAAATGTTTGAAAAAGAGGAAATCTAATGAAAAAACTTTTAGTCACAGGCGGCGCCGGATTTATAGGAAGTGAATTTGTCAGAGAGGGAGTAAAAAAGGGTTATAAGATAATAGTTGTTGATAAACTCAGTTATGCCGGTGATTTAAAGAGATTAAAAGAAGTTAAAAAAGAGGTTACTTTTTACAGGACAGATATAACTGATAAAGACTCTCTGGAACATATCTTCAAAACAGAAAGACCGGATACCGTTGTTCACTTTGCAGCAGAAAGCCATGTTGACAGGAGTATACTCGATGCTTCTCCTTTTTTAGATACAAATGTAAAGGGGACACAGATTCTGCTGGATATTGCAAGGAAATATGGGATTGAAAGATTCATAAATATTTCAACCGATGAGGTATATGGTGAAATTAAAGGAAAGGGACGGTTTTACGAAACAACACCCCTGAACCCCAATTCTCCTTATTCGGTTAGCAAAGCCGCTGCTGATATGCTTGGGAGAGCCTGCCATAGAACATACGGTATACCTGTAATAACAATAAGACCGTCCAATAACTATGGTCCATGGCAGTATCCGGAAAAACTTATCCCTGTAGTAATACTCAAGGCATTGAACAATGAAAAGGTCCCTGTTTATGGAAAAGGGAAAAATATCAGGGAATGGGTATTCGTCTCTGATTGTGCTGATGCAATATTTAAAATATTAGAAAAAGGCAAAATTGGTGAGATATATAATATCGGGAGCGGAGAAGAGAAGAGGAATATAGATGTGGTTAAAACCGTTTTAAAGCTATTAGGAAAATCAGAAGATTTAATAGAGTTTACGAAAGACAGATTAGGGCATGATTTCAGATATTCTTTAAATTCAAATAAAATAAGCAAACAGATTGGCTGGAAGAGAAAAATACATTTTACTGAGGGCATACAAAAAACTGTTAAATGGTATGTGGATAATATGAAATGGGTAAAAAACAAAAAGACAGGCTTAGGTTGAGGCCGAGGTTAAGTAAAGACTCAATCTTTTCCTCAGCCTTGACCTTAACCTTGTATTTTTATGTTTAACGACAATATATTCCGGGAATATGACATACGAGGGGTTGTCGGGACAGACCTCGATGAAGACTTTGCCTTTTCTTTAGGGAAGGCTTTTGGCACCCTTATAAAAAAGGTTAAAAAGTATGGCAGCAGAGTGAGTGTAGGAAGAGATGGGAGGATGAGCTCTGAAATACTCGCTGAGAATATTATTAAAGGAATAACATCAACAGGTAGCGATGTTTATGATATAGGTCTCTGCCCGACTCCCTTACAGTATTTTTCCATCCACCATCTCAATCTGGACGGCGGCATCATGGTGACAGGAAGCCATAACCCGCCTGAATACAATGGGTTTAAGCTGAGCATCGGGAAAGAGACGATTTTTGGAGACGAGATCCAAAACATTAAAGAAATCATAAAAAAAAAGGTATGGACTGAAAATCCCGATACGGGCAGGGTAGAACATTACGATATACTCGGTGCATATAAAGACATCATGGTAAACAGGTTTTCCTATTTATCAAACAAAGGTTACAGGAAATTGAAAGTGGTGGTTGATGCTGGAAACGGCACCGGGGGGATTGTAGCTCCAGGGATATTAAAGGCTATGGGATGTGAGGTTATCCCCCTTTACTGTGAACCTGATGGACGATTCCCAAACCACCATCCAGACCCGACAGTAGTAGAAAATCTCAAGGACCTCATAAAGGTGACAAAAAAAGAAGGGGCTGATATAGGAGTTGGATACGATGGAGATGCAGACAGGATAGGCATAGTTGACAGTTTTGGGGATATTGTATGGGGTGATCAGATTATGGTTATTCTTGCCAGGGATATTTTGAGGAAGAGACCTGGTGCAATAATCATCGGAGATGTAAAGTGTTCCCAGACAATGTTTGATGACATAGAGAGGCATGGCGGCATACCTATCATGTGGAAGACAGGACACTCCCTTATGAAAGACAAGATGAGAAAAGAGGGCGCTCTCCTTGCAGGAGAATTCAGCGGCCACATCTTCATTTCAGATGATTACTTTGGTTTTGACGATGCTATCTATACCACCTTCCGGCTTGTAGAGATCATGAAAACCACAGCCCTTGGAATAAACGAATTGCTTTCAGACATTCCGCGTATGTGCTCCACACCTGAAATACGCATAGACTGCCCTGAGGATCAAAAAAAAGAGGTAGTGAAGACAATGGTGCGTCGTTGTAAGGAGTATAATATATCGGGTAATAGCCCTTTTCCCATAAAGAAGATATACGATATAGATGGAGTGAGAGTAGTTTTTGAAAAGGGATGGGGGCTCATAAGATCGAGTAATACCCAGCCGGCGGTCGTAATGCGGTTCGAGGCAGAAGATGAGAAGAGCCTCAATGAATACAGAGACTTTTTGGAGAGAGAGCTGAAAGAGGCAATGGAGTCATTATGAAAGCACTTATCCTCGCAGGTGGTTCTGGAACAAGGCTCTGGCCTCTCAGCAGAAAGAATTATCCGAAACAATTTCTGAAGCTGGACGGTAAAAGATCTTTTTTACAAAAGACTGCGGAAAGGCTTTTAAACGTAGTCTCTACTGATGATATTATCGTGATGACGAACAGTGAATATAAATTCCATGTCTTAGCCGACCTTAATGCTATATTCAACAACCAGCATCCGATGTCCAACCCCGGCCATCCGCCTTTTGCGAATATCATACTTGAACCTGTAAGCAGGAATACAGCGCCTGCCATAGCCCTCGGGATGAAATACTGTCTGGAAAAACTTGGATGTAAAGAAGATGATGTGTTATTCATTTGTCCTTCTGACCATGTCATCAAGCCTGCCGACAGATTTGCCGGGTATGTCAAACTTTCAGAGGAGATAGCGCAAAAAGGCCGTCTGGTAACATTCGGCGTTAAACCGACAAGACCGGAGACGGGATACGGATATATCAAGGCGGGCAAGCCTGCAAGCCTGCAAGCCGATACGCCGGACATGGAATACTATAAAGTCGAAAAGTTCACTGAAAAGCCGGATGCAGAGACTGCAAAAAAATACGTTGATGAAGGCAATTACTACTGGAACTCCGGTATGTTTGCTTTTTCCATAGCCGCCATGATGGATGAATTCGGCAGACATGCGCCGGGGATAAGAGAGATGCTTGACATGGGCTTTGATGAGATGGTATCGAACTTTAGAAAGATGCCTGACATCTCTTTTGACTATGCCGTAGCCGAAAAATCAGACAGGATAGTGATGATGCCGCTCGATTTATACTGGAATGATATAGGCTCGTGGGACTCGCTTTACGATGTATTGGATAAAAACGGCATGGGTAATATCAAGTTGGGCGATGTTTTGACGATAGATACCAGGGATACCCTCATAATGAGCAATAAAAGGTTTGTCTCTACCATAGGTTTGGAGGACTGTCTGATAGTTGATACGGATGATGCACTGTTGATCGCAAAAAGGGGCGAGACACAAAAGGTAAGGGAAATAGTAAATAAGTTAAAGGAAGATGACCGCAAAGAGGCATTGGAGCATGTAACAACCTACAGACCATGGGGGAGCTATACAGTTCTTGAAGAAGGCGAACGATACAAGATCAAACGGGTTGTTGTGAACCCGAGTGAGAGATTGAGTTTACAGTTACACCATCACAGGTCCGAACACTGGGTTGTTGTGAGAGGTACGGCAAAGGTGACCATTGGAGATCTCGAAAAACTCGTGCATGAAAACGAATCCGCCTATATCCCGAAATCGACCCGCCACAGGCTTGAAAACCCCGGCAAGGTTCCGCTGGAGATAATCGAGGTTCAAAATGGCGAATATGTGGGTGAGGACGATATCGAGAGAATAGATGACGCATATGGAAGAGAATAAAGATTAAGGCTGAGCAGATAAACTGAACAAACCCAAAAACCGGATAAACCATGAAATGGGATTTAGAAAAATTCATAGATAAATCTTATAGACGTTGGCTTAAATCCATCTGGGATAAATATTGGGAAATAATTGTTGCAATTATCACAGGATTTATTATTGGAATTATATTGCCTAATTTTTTTAAATAACAAAACTGGCTTGTTTGCATCAGCAGACCTAAACCTCAGCCTCAGCCTCAGCCTTAATCTCTTAGCCGCAACCTGTTTTTGTTTGCCTGCCGGCTTGACGTTCTGCAGTAAATAGTTTTATTATAGTTCAGTGTATGAACGCACGAGAGTGCTTCATTATCTGTCCTGATATATGACAGGAAACAGCGGTAGCTTGCTTAAAAACCATTCTATGTTCAATGTCCTACGTTCAATGTCCATTCCAACATTCTATGTTTCTACTTTCAATGTTCAACGTCCATTTAAAACATGAAGATTAATCGGTTTGAAGACATTGAGGCTTGGAAAGAAGCAAGGGAATTAGTTAAAGTCTGTTTATAAATTATGACTTATATAATCTGTCATTCCCCGACTTGATCGGGGAATCCAGTGTTTTCAATAGGTTCTGGATTGTCCAGTCAAGCCGGACAATGACAAAATACGATTTTATGGACAGACACTAATAAATGGCTTTATAAGATATTTAAAAAGTTCAGACAGAAAAAGATAACATTGAACGTTGAAGACATGGATGAGTCACAATTCAAGACCCTTCGGGAATTAGCAAAAGACGGAACGCTTTCACAGCGCGATCTGTCAAAGAGGATGGGCTTAAGCCTGGGAAGGGTAAACTACCTTGTTAATGAATTGCTTAAAAAGGGCTACATCAAGGCAAGGAGATTTAAGAATTCAAAAAATAAGATAGGATATATGTACATTCTTACCCCAAGGGGCGTAGCCGAAAAAATAACACAGACATACAGATTCCTGCACAGAAAGCTTGATGAATTTGATAGATTAAAGCACGAAATAGAGATACTTAAACAGGAAAATAACGAAGATTTCCAGAATAACCATAGAAATCATGGAAATCGTAGAAACCAGAAAAACCAGATAAATTAACCAAAGGAATTTCGAATTCCTAAATTCGTAATCCCTGAATCCCTGAATTGTAAATACTGAATGAAGAAGCGGAAGAAGGTTAAAAAAAACAGAAACCTCTCCTATTACTTTTCCCATTACTTTAATAAACGTTCGCTTAGAACAATCTGGAAAAAACATTGGGAAATAATTATTACGATTATAGTGGGGTTGATTATCGGAGTTTTTATATTGCCTAAATTATTCAGATAACAAAACTGAAACAGGTTGTTCGATAAATAATGAAGTATAACTATTAATAGAAAGTAATGATAAAGAATGACTATGAATAGAGGTGGTCAATTATGAAAATAGCATTAATTACAGGTATTACAGGTCAAGACGGTTCATATCTTGCAGAGTTGTTGTTATCCAAAGGATATAAAGTATATGGCTTGATACGTCGCGCAAGCACCTTCAACACAGGTAGGATAGACCATATCTATACTGATCCTCATATAAAAGGCACAAAATTGTTCTTAAAATACGGAGATCTTTCAGACTCTGGCCAGCTTGTTAACCTTATATACAATATAAAACCCGACGAAATATACCACCTTGGTGCCCAGAGCCATGTAAGAGTGAGTTTTGACATGCCTGAATATACGGGAGATATAACAGCACTTGGCACAACAAGACTTCTTGAAGCAATTAGAAGAAGTGGCATTAAGACAAAATTCTATCAGGCTTCTTCATCCGAGATGTTTGGTTCGGCCCCGCCGCCGCAGAATGAAAATACTCCTTTCTGTCCACGCAGCCCTTATTCTGCCGCAAAGGTTTATTCCTACTGGATGGGTGTAAATTACAGGGAAGGCTATAACATGTTCGCATGTAACGGGATACTTTTTAACCATGAATCACCCAGAAGGGGTGAGACCTTTGTCACAAGAAAGATAACAAGGGCGATTGCGGACATAATTGCCGGGAAACAGAAGAAGCTATATCTCGGTAACCTCGAAGCAAAGAGGGACTGGGGTTTTGCCCCTGAGTATGTTGAGATGATGTGGCTTATGCTTCAACAGGATAAACCTGATGATTACGTGGTCGGCACAGGCGAAAGCCATTCTGTGAGAGAGTTTGTAGAAAGAGCATTCGGATACGCAGGTATTGATATAAAATGGAAAGGCAAAGGTGCCAATGGAAAGGGCGTTATTCGTTCCTTTACCTCTACTTTTCCCTCTACTTTGAGAGTCGGAGACACGATTATCGAGATAGACCCTCGTTATTTCCGTCCGACAGAGGTAGACCATTTACAGGCAGATATAACAAAGGCAAAGAAAAAACTCGATTGGAAGCCGAGGACGACCTTTGATGAACTCGTGAAGATTATGGTTGATTACGATATGAAAATGATAGGTTTAAAACCCGTTGGTGAAGGGATAAATATCTGCGAGAAAAAGAAGTTTACCTACACCAATCACGATTTCTCTTTTTATGAGAAAATTCGTGAGAGATGTTGATAAAGAAACAGGCATCGTAACCGTAAGACGGAGGACGAAAAGCAGTATGAACTTCTGGCAGAATAAACGAGTTTTAGTTACAGGCGGAGCAGGTTTTCTCGGCGCTTTTGTAGTTAAAAAATTACAGGAGCGTGGCTGCAAAAATATATTTATTCCTAAGAGTAAGGATTACGACCTTGTTGAGATGGAAGCCGTAAGAAGGCTTTACAGGGATGCAAAGCCTGATATTGTTATCCATCTTGCTGCGAGAGTCGGAGGCATTGGAGCTAACCGGGCTAATCCGGGAAAATTCTTTTACGATAACCTCATGATGGGTGTGCAGATGATGGAAGTTGGAAGGCAAGTGGGTATAGAAAAATTTGTTGCCCTCGGCACCATCTGCGCCTATCCGAAATTTACTCCTGTACCTTTCAAAGAAGAAAACCTTTGGAACGGATATCCGGAAGAGACCAATGCTCCCTATGGTCTGGCTAAAAAGATGCTCCTTGTACAGGCTCAGGCATACAGACAGCAGTATGGGTTCAATGCTATCTATCTTCTACCGGTTAATCTTTATGGTCCGGGAGATAATTTTGATCCGGAATCTTCCCATGTAATTCCAGCCCTGATAAGAAAATGCATAGAGGCTAAGGTACAGGCCGGGGCTGAACAGAAAAGAATTTCTCAACCTCACCCTTTACCTGAACCTTTTATCACCGTCTGGGGAACGGGGAAAGCTACAAGAGAATTTTTATATATTGAAGACTGTGCTGAAGCTATTGCACTTGCAACTGAAAGGTATAACAAACCTGATCCTGTAAATATCGGCGCAGGTTTCGAGATATCAATAAAAGATTTAGTTGCGTTGATTGCAAAGCTTACAGGTTTTAAAGGTGAAAATATCTGGGATAATACAAAACCTGATGGCCAGCCGAGAAGGATGCTTGACACTTCAAAGGCTGAAAGGGAATTCGGTTTTAAAGCTAAAACGAGTTTTGAGGAAGGATTGAGAAAAACTATTGAATGGTATATTTCAAGCAGGAAAACGGGCGCCATGCGTTAAGCCCTATGCGCCGTGCGAGTTGAAACAAAGAGTTTCCAGCCGTAGGGTCACTTCCAATGCGAAGTATTCAATTCCAGCGAAGCTCAATTCCAATCCCGAGGATTAAATTTAGTGAAACCAAATGAACCAGATAACCCAGAATGTCAATAGCAAAGATTTGACCCCATTGCAGCACCCTTAGTGAAACCAAATGAACCGGATAACCCAGAATGTCAATAGCAAAGATTTGACCCTATTGCAGCAGAATTTGACCCTATTGCAGCAGAATTTTTGGTATGATTACCTATAGGGGGGAAGGGGCTATTACAAGACGAATCAAATGGGATGTTAAACATGTTGTCGTCATTCTCCGGCTTGACCGGGGAATCCAGACTTATATGGAAAAGAATTTTTACGTTTACATATTGGCGAGTCGGCGAAATGGTACTTAATATGTTGGAGTCACCTCTGATTTGATAAAGCGGGTATGGGAACACAAGAATAAATTAGCGGAAGGGTTTACAGAACAATATGATGTAAACAAACTTGTCTATTATGAGCATTTTCTGGACGCCGAGAATGCCATCAGAAGAGAAAAAAGGTTAAAGAAATACAATCGCAAATGGAAAACTGACCTTATTGAAAAGGCAAATCCGGAATGGAAAGATATGTATGAAGATTTAATATCTGGATTCCCCGATCAAGTCGGGGAATGACTTGATTTGTTACAAGAATGACCAGCACTCTTACGCGAAGAGCACGATTCCGATTATGAAAACAAATCATGTAGTGTGGGATGACAGATATGTAAAAAGGGCAGAGAGAAACCGCCTAAATAATCACAAGAGCGGGCTCGTGTGGTTTACCGGACTTTCTGCCTCTGGAAAATCCACTATTGCCCATTGTGTGGAGAGAGAGTTATTCAGCAGAGGTATACACACCTATGTCTTTGATGGCGATAATGTCCGTCATGGGCTCAATAGTAATCTTGGATTTAGCCGGGAGGACAGAAGAGAAAACCTCCGCAGAATTGCTGAACTTTCAAAGCTCTTTGTTGATGCAGGAATACTTGTCTTTGCAGCATTCATATCACCTTACAGGGAGGACAGGGAATATATAAGGAAGCGATTTGATGGAGATAATTTTCTGGAGATATATGTGAAATGTTCTGTCGAAGAATGCGAAAGACGTGATCCAAAAGGTCAATATAAGAAGGCAAGGGCAGGGATAATTAAAGAGTATACAGGTGTCTCTTCACCTTATGAAGAACCGGAAAACCCTGATCTGATTTTAGATACGGAAAGATTTGATATCGAAACCTCGATTAAAAAAGTCCTTGCCCTCCTTAATGGAAAAAAATTCGTTTCCTTCAAATAGTAAATTGATAACTCAACACCTAACACTTAACACTTTACATTATGTAAACGCTACGATTCACGCTTCACAGTTTATTCTCTGCGCTATGCGCTTTGCGCTGTGCGCCTTGCCCTATGCGCTATGCACTTTGTAACAATCGCCTTTAATTTTTAACCGTTATGCCTAAAGGACAAGACACTCAGCAGTGGACATCAATCATCAGACCTGTCTCGGGCTGGTTCGACATCCATCTCGGTGAACTCTGGCGATATCGTGACCTGGTCATGCTTTTTGTCAGGAGGGATTTTGTGGCTGTATACAAACAGACCATACTCGGCCCTCTCTGGTTCCTTTTTCAACCACTCTTTACCACGCTGGTATTTACTGTAGTTTTTGGCAGGATTGCAAAACTCTCAACAGACGGACTGCCTCAAATTCTCTTTTATTTGTCTGGAATCGTGGCCTGGAATTATTTTTCAGGTTGTCTGAATAAAACTTCAGATACATTTGTTGCCAATGCCGGGATATTCGGAAAAGTCTGGTTCCCAAGGCTTGCTGTCCCGATCTCGATTGTCATCAGCAGCCTCATCACTTTTGCAATTCAGTTTTTATTGTTTATGGGATTTTGGTTTTACTTTTTCATAAACGGTTCAACTATCAACCCTCAACCTTTAATCATGCTTTTACCATTCCTCATAGTCCAGATGGCTGCGTTAGGGCTTGGCTGTGGCATCATAATTTCATCATTGACAACAAAGTATCGTGACCTGACGCAGCTCGTCGGCTTCGGTGTTCAGCTCTGGATGTTCGCAACTCCCATTGTTTATCCAACCTCGCAGATACCTGAACGATTCCAGTGGATCATCGCCCTGAACCCCATGTCACCAATCATCGAAGTCTTCCGATATTCATTTCTGGGTGCAGGAACCATCAACCCTTCGCATATTGCCTTGAGCGTTTTGACTACGATGGTCATACTGTTCATCGGCATCATTTTGTTTAGCCGTGTTGAAAAAAGCTTCATGGACACCGTTTGAAGCGCAAGCTTTAGGCATAGCGCACAGCGCAGAGTGCATAGAGTAAAGAATACAAACAATGCAGAGAGCTAAATACATAAAGCCGAGAGCTAAGGAAAAGATTGCAAAGAGGACTGAGCATATTATATACCTTCGTTACACTCTGCTCTATGCCCTTTGCGCTATGCTTTCCCATGGTTAAATTTAGATTTCAGGACTTGGAGATATGGCAATTGGCAATAGAGATAGCTGATGAACTTTTTGATATTGCTGATGAACTTGAACGAAAGCGATTATATCGATTTGCAGAACAACTCAGAGCTGCTGGAATGAGCATGTCTAATAATATTGCCGAAGGCAGTGGATCAAGTTCCAAAAGAGAATTTCATCAGTTTCTAAATATTGCACGTCGGTCAACTTTCGAAAATGCCAACATTTTGATACTTCTGAATAGGCGAAAACTTATAACTGATAGCAGCCTGGAAATGCTTCATGAAAAACTCGATCATCTATGCAGAAAAATCACCAACTTCCAAAAGTCGTTACACAGATGAGACGTTATTCGCTATGCGTTGTTGCCGTTACGCTATGCGAAGTTGCCGTTGCGAAGTTGCCCTATGCGCTATGCACCGTTTGGAGTTCGCTTTGCGATGTACGCTATGCGCTATGCGACTAACTTTTAACCTTTAACCTTTCACTAATCACGAAGTCGTGAGCGATAACATTTCAACAGTTCAACGCTTCAACCATTCAACGTCCTCTGATGTCGTTATAAGTGTAGAGGGCCTCTGGAAACAGTACCGGTACGGCACCATCAGCCATGCTTCTCTGCGCAAGGACATACAGAGCTGGTGGGCAAGGGTGCGCGGCAAAGAAGACCCGAATTTGCCTGTTGACTATGAGCAAAGCGCAAAGCGCAAAGCGAATAGTTCTGACGCTATGCTCTCTGCCCCGGGCGCTATGCACGAAGGAGATGATCGTTTCTGGGCCCTCCAGGATATCTCTTTCGAGGTGAAACAAGGTGAGGTTCTCGGAATTATTGGCCGTAACGGAGCAGGCAAGTCAACGTTACTGAAGATTATGTCGAAGGTAACTACTCCGACAAAAGGTCAAGTGAAAATCAAAGGACGTGTAGCGAGTCTGCTTGAAGTTGGAACCGGATTTCATCCCGAATTGACCGGTAGAGAAAATATTTTTTTAAACGGGGCGATACTCGGGATGACGAAAGAGGAGATCAGGAAAAAATTCGACGAGATCGTCGCTTTTGCAGAAGTCGAAAAGTTCATAGACACTCCGGTAAAGCGATATTCTTCAGGTATGTATGTGAGACTGGCTTTTGCGGTTGCGGCTCATCTTGAAACGGAAATTATGGTAGTGGACGAGGTATTAGCCGTTGGGGATGAGGCATTTCAGAAGAAATGCCTCGGAAAAATGGAAGATATAGCTCAAGCTGGTAGAACAGTGCTTTTTGTGAGTCACAACATGGCAGCAATTTCAAGAATGACAGAAAGATGTGTTGTAATGGATTCAGGCTCAATTAGCTTTAACGGGGCAACCGGGGAGTCCATTGAGTATTATATTAGTGAAAAAAGTGAAGCTCCTTAAACAGGCCTGGGTATCAAAAGATGAATGGTTTGTAAGCTTGATAGCTTATGTGAGAACCAACGTCCCCAAAAGTCTTAACGTTTTCGATTTCGGTGGCTCCTTCCAATCCGAAGGAATAACTTGATAAACCAAATAAACCGGTACGCCATGTGCTATACGCTATACGCTATACGATGTTATACTTTAAAGAGAAAATATGGACCTGATTAAAAGAATCAAATCACGAGAGGCTAAGGTCGGCATCATTGGTCTCGGTTATGTCGGACTGCCTCTTGTCATCGAATACTGCAAAGCAGGCTTTAAAGTGACAGGTTTTGACGTTGATCCTGTAAAGGTAGAAACCCTCCAGCAGGGTAAGAGTTACATTAAACACATCGACTCTTCACACATTATGCCTTACGCCTCACGCTTTACGCCAACCAACGACTTTAGTCGGTTGTCGGATATGGACTGTATCATCCTGTGCGTGCCTACTCCGCTCGACAAAAACAGGGAGCCCGACCTGTCTTACGTATTCAGTACAACCGGGACAGTCGCTCAGTACCTGCGCAGAGGACAGCTCATCGTACTTGAATCTACGACCTATCCGGGTACCACCGATGAGGACATGCGGAAGATCCTTGAACGGAGGGGTCTTAAAGCAGGGAAGGATTTCTTTCTTGCATATTCACCTGAACGTGAGGATCCCAACAACAAAGAGTTTTCAATCAGGAGTATTCCCAAGGTTGTTGGCGGGTATACAGGGAAATGCCGGGTTGCTGCTAAAGCCCTCTATGATTCAATTGTCGAAAAGACAGTTCCCGTTTCTTCCACAAAGGTTGCTGAAGCAACAAAGCTCCTCGAAAATATCTACCGCTCGGTGAATATTGCGCTGGTGAATGAAATGAAAATACTCTTTGAACGGATGGGGATTGACGTCTGGGAGGTCATTGAGGCATCGAAAACCAAGCCCTTTGGTTTCCAGGCTTTCTATCCCGGACCCGGACTCGGTGGCCACTGCATCCCGGTCGACCCCTTCTATCTCACATGGAAGGCGAGGGAATACGATTTCCGGACGCGGTTCATTGAACTCGCTGGTGAGATCAACACAAATATGCCATATCATGTGGTACAGAATGTGGAACTGGTTCTGAACAGATTCAAAAAAGCCTTGAATGGTTCGAAGATTCTCATCCTCGGGGTGGCTTACAAGAAAGACGTCGACGACCAGAGGGAATCCCCTGCGCTACGCATCATGCAGATTCTGAGGGGCTATGGTGCAAAGGTGCAGTACCACGACCCCCATGTGCCTGTTTGCCAAGGCCACAGGCACTACCCTGACATCGACATGAAATCCGTGAAGCTGACAAAAGAAGTCCTGAAAAATTCCGACCTCGTGCTTCTTGTCACCGACCATACTGCATTCGATTATGCTTTCATCGAAAAATATGCAAAATGCGTTGTTGATACACGTAATGCATTCAGGAAGAATGGGATTAATAGCAGGAAGATATTCAGGGCATAACGCTTGTTCGCTTGTGAAGTTGAGACGCGACCCCTATCAAAATTATGAATAATAATCAAACAATAAATTATCTGCGTATTAAACCATCTCGAGGTTGGGTTTCACTTAAACTAAAAGAACTTTGGGGATATAGAGAACTGCTTTATTTTCTTACATGGCGGGATGTTAAAGTCAGATATAAACAGACAGTAATAGGCGCTGCGTGGGCTATTATTATCTTGTCCGCATCAAGGACGTTATTCTTCGTCACGGCAAGAGACTTATGGCTTTGTTTCGGCAAGACGCCTCCGCTGTTACACGGGCGCAATAAGAAGCGCAGGGATATACTCTTGCTGACTGGCTCGCATCGAAATAATTTGGGCATAAGGTAGAATAAATATTTCAGTTTAAGGAGAATACACGTGAAATTACTGGGCACACTTAAATCCCAACTTCGACGCGTCAAACGCATTATCCTCATCTTGGTAAATAGTCGGCTCTACTATCGTCTGCGCTGGGGGTTATATAGGTACATCGCCTATGCACATCGAATCCAAGGTTGGACAGTAGGCAACGAGATGATTGCACTGGCGCATGCCAGCTACCAGCTGCCCTCGGATGCGGTTATTGTTGAAATCGGCACGTTTCTGGGCAGATCGGCGGTGTTGTTAGCTGGCGCACGAAAGCTACGTGGCAGCGGGAAAGTTCATTGCGTAGATCCATTCAATGCCTCCGGTGATGCTGTTTCAGTACCTTTTTACCGCGCTATCGTTGGCGCGCAGCAAGAATCCCAGCGACAACGGTTTGATCAGAATATTCATCGCGCTGGCCTGACGCAGTGGGTGCAAGTTCACCAAGACACTGCGGAGACGATCGGGGCCAGTTGGTCAGAGCCCATTGATATGCTCTTTCTAGATGGGGACCAATCGCCCAAAGGCGTTCGCGCAGCCTACGAACAATGGTCGCCATGGCTTAAAGTGGGAGGGATATTAGCGGTGCACAATTCATCGGAGCGTATCTACGCCGAAGGGCATGATGGTCACCACCGCTTGGTTGTAGAAACGGTGCGCCCACCCCAGTATGCAGATATTGTCAGCGTTGAGACCACCACGTTTGCACGTAAAATAATGGAGATACCGTAAGTCTAATTGATTCATCCTCCGCTAATATCCAGATCGCAGGGAAATAAACAAGGAGCTCCTATAGACCTGACCCTGTTGTGTGTGTGCAACAGGTCATCGGCGGAACGATCCGTCGCGGGGTCATCGAGGGTGTCTGATTTGGTGTCTATAAATAACAGAACAAAGATAAGGGGGGTATTAAGCCATGCCAGAAATAAGTTACTTTAAACATCCGCAGGCCCTTGTTGAATCGTCAGAAATCGGTAAGGGCACCCGCATCTGGGCATTTTCCCATATTCTTCCTGGTGCGATCATCGGGAGCGACTGCAATATCTGCGATCATGTCTTTATTGAAAACGATGTCATCATCGGCGACCGGGTCACAATCAAATGCGGAGTACAAATATGGGATGGTCTCAGGATTGAGAACAATGTATTTATCGGTCCAAATGCGACATTCACAAACGATAAATTTCCACAGAGCAAGCAATATCCGACTGAATTTGCCAAAACTACAATCCGTGAGGGGGCATCAATCGGTGCGAACGCAACGATCCGTGCTGATATAACGATTGGAAAAACTTCAATAGTTGAAGCCGGGGCCGTAGTCACGAAAGATGTGCCATCCAACGCGATAGTGACTGGAAATCCAGCCCACATTATCGGTTATGTCTCGACAGTGACCCATGCTGTGACCCAAGTTCAAGTGCCGATTGCCCGTGATCTGAGCCATGTTTCTGGAGTTAGACTTATTGAACTCCCGCTTATTCCAGACCTTCGTGGTTCGCTCTCTTTTGCAGAAGTAGGTCAAAAATTACCTTTTGAGCCGAAACGATATTTTATAGTATTCGATGTTACCAGCAAAGAGGTGCGCGGTGAACATGCTCATCGCCGGTTACATCAATTTCTGGTTTGTATCAAAGGAAGCTGTTCAATAGTCGTTGACGATGGGAAAAGCAGGGAAGAAATTGAGCTCGATCGGCCAAATATAGGCATCTACATTCCGCCAATGATCTGGGCAATTCAGTACAAATACACGCCTGACGCAGTGCTGCTGGCGCTGGTGTCGGATACGTATGACCCAGCTGATTACATCCGCGATTATGACGAATTCCTTGTTCAAGTAAATGAACGATTATGATACCTTTCCTCGATCTCAAATCGCCATACCTTGAACTCAAGGATGACCTCGACGCCGCATATCGCCGTGTGATGGAGTCTGGATGGTACATCCTCGGCAGGGAAGTCGAAGCATTCGAGGCTGAGTTTGCGACCTATTGCGAAGCAGGACATTGCGTTGGTGTTGCCAACGGCCTCGATGCCCTGCACCTTATCATCCGCGCTTACGGAATTGGGCCGGGGGATGAGGTGATCGTCCCTGCCAATACCTACATTGCTACCTGGCTGGCGGTGACCCATGCTGGAGCAATGCCTGTCCCTGTCGAGCCGGATGAACGGACCTATAACATCGACCCTACCAGAATTGAGCAAGCCATAACGCTGAGGACAAAAGCTATTCTGGTGGTGCATCTCTATGGTCAGCCGGCGGATATGGACCCGATCAATGCATTGGCCCAACAATATGGGATCAAGGTTATTGAAGATGCAGCACAAGGTCATGGCGCACGATATAAGGGGCGCAGAACGGGGAGCTTGGGCGATGCCACAGGCTTTAGTTTTTATCCTGGAAAGAACCTTGGCGCAATTGGAGACGGGGGTGTGGTAACGACCAATGACCCTGAACTTGCAGAGCGCATCCGGGTCTTGCGCAACTATGGATCGCGTATCAAGTATCATAACGAAGTCACCGGGTTCAACTCACGGTTGGATGAACTACAGGCGGCGCTGTTGCGGGTAAAGCTGACGAGGCTTGATGAATGGAATGAGCGGCGCAGGCATGTTGCCGCACAATATGTGCAGAGTCTCAGCGGTCAGCGCGAACTGATTCTGCCCTTCGTGCCGGAGTGGGCCGAACCGGTATGGCATCTCTTCGTGATCCGTCATAAGCAGCGCGATGCGCTGCAAAAGTCCCTTGCTGACGCAGGCGTTTGCACCATGATCCATTATCCGATCCCGCCGCATTTACAACCGGCCTATGAGGATCACAAGTTTACCGTAGGGGATTTCCCGATCTCCGAACGGCTGGCAAGAGAGGTCCTCAGTCTGCCGATCGGACCGCATCTGGTTGAGAGAGATATTCGAACGTTGACAGAGGAAGTCACCCGTGCTTCCAAATGGAAATGAAGCACGTTTATTTGACAAGTAATTGCACATATCTCAACCACAGAGAATACTTAAATACAAAATATCGTCAAACTGCAAGGTCTATTAATGTTAGATCTTTTTAGAGACTTAAACAGCCTAAGCTCGCTGCTAACAAGACGGGATAAATGGAGATTTGTTATCCTGCTCGGGCTGATGTTTTTGGCTTCCTTTTTTGAAGCTGCGGGTCTGGCGATGATCCCGGCCTTTATTACGCTGGTCATAAAACCCTCTGCACTATCAGAAAACCGTTGGGTGGGTGAGTGGTTTGTTGGCCTGCCGGACAAGTCTTCCGTTCATCTCATGCTCTGGGCGTCTGGTGCATTTCTCGTGTTCCTAGTTTTTAAAAACTTGTTCTTGACCTTTGTGTTTTATGTTCAGACGAGGATCGTCATGTCTCAGCGGGTCAGATTGGGTGACCGCATGTTCAAAACCTATCAGTCTGCCCCGTATGAGTGGCACCTGCAACACAGTTCCTCTGAATTAATGCGCAGCATCCAAAATGACACAGCCCAAGTCTTGAATGGGGTGTTTATGCCCTTTCTTGATCTTATCATGAGCATCATAATGACGGGTATTATCATTGCAGTCATGGTGCTTAGCACTCCCGGAGTTGCACTTTTGAGTTTCATGGTAACTGGAGTTGGGCTTTTTGTTGTTATTAGTGTTTTCAAGAAGCAGCTCCAGCGTACCAGCTTGGTTATATGGGATGAAAGCATGGAGATGATCAAGGCTATTCAACAGGGCTTTGGCGCATTAATAGATGCCCGCATCATCGGCTGCGAGAATTTTTTGAGTAAGGCCTATAAAAGCAGTCTGGCGCGAATGGCGAAGGCGCAAACCCGCCAAAACACAATTCAGAAGTCGACACCCTATACGATGGAGACTTTCGCGATTCTTGGCTTGATTATTATCCTGCTGTTACTAATTCAATCGAAGAATTCCCTTGATGCAGTTTTACCGACCATTACCTTGCTTGGCGTGGCAACGATCCGACTCAAGCAGTTGGCCAGCCAAATAGCCAATTGCTTCAATCAAATGAATGCCTCACGTGCCTCTATCCCAGGTATTGTAACTGATCTGCGCGAATTAGAGGCCATTGATAGCAAGCGGCGTGCGAAAGCTTCAAGCGCGCAGGTTATCGGCAATTTCAATAGCCTTAGACTTGAAAATGTTAATTACACCTATCCCAACACGGAAAAACTAGCTGTGCGAAATATTTCGTTGGAACTCAAGAGTGGCGAGTCCATCGCCTTTGTCGGGCCCACAGGCTGCGGCAAGTCCACTCTGGTTAATCTAATCCTTGGACTTCTTGAGCCGCACTCAGGCCACATCAAGGTTAACGAACTTGACATTTACCAGAATATCGAGGGCTGGCGAGCCCACCTCGGTTACATCCCACAGTCAATTTACCTTATAGATGATACAGTCCGCTTGAATGTCGCTTTTGGTATGCCGCAAAAAAGAGTCAACGAAGAACAACTTTGGACAGCACTGCGCTCAGCCCGGCTGGACGAATTTGTCATGACGCTGCCAAAAGGACTGGATACCATTGTCGGGGAGCGCGGAGTACGCCTTTCGGGCGGCCAACGCCAGCGCCTTGGTATTGCCCGCGCACTCTATCCAAACCCTGAAGTGCTCGTGATGGATGAAGCTACCTCTGCCCTTGACAATAAAACTGAAGAAGAGGTCATGGAGGCCATTCAAGCCCTTAAACATGGCCGCACTCTTATCATAATCGCCCACCGGCTGACCACTGTTGAAGATTGCGACCGGCTTTATTTCCTTCGTGCAGGACAAATCGAAAACGTCGGCACCTACGATGAGTTGAAAAAGGTTTCAGCTGCTTTCCGTGAGATGGCAGTGCACGATACCATGTAGTAATTGATGCTACAAGCTATTATAAAAAAGTCTCCATGTATTCCCATCTTCTATTAATCTAAAACCCATTGGAGAAAAAACTGCGAATGACCGAACATACACCTGATCAGACTATCGAAACATTTGCCTACAGTGGCGTCAAAACATCGGCGCACGAACAAAAAGAGCGGCCGCTCATTACTTTCTCTCTTATTGCTTACAACCAAGAGCAGTTCATCCGTGCGGCTGTCGAAGGCGCTTTTTCGCAGACCTATTCCCCTTTGGAAATCATCCTTTCCGATGACTGCTCCAAAGACCACACCTTCGACATTATGAAGCAAATGACGGATGCTTATAAAGGCCCCCATAAAATCATTCTCAACCGCAACGAGAAGAACCTCGGCATGGGGCGACACTTTAGCAAAACAATGAAACTTGCTACTGGAGAGATAATCGAATTGGCGGATGGTGATGACATATCATTGCCGGAAAGGACAATGGAAACCTGGAAAATAATGCGGGATAATGCAGACATAATGAGCGTTAGTCTTGGTCTTTATCGGTTTACTGGTAATCCCCCAGTCGAGATACTGAGCAATGGAGAAGAAAGATTAAGAAAATATGATATTTCTAATTACATCTCCGATATTGGTTTCCATCTGAATGCGCCGGCAAGAGCTTTTCGCAAATTCACCCATGATTTTTTTGGTCCCTTAGATGAAAACTGTCCGGTTGAAGATGGCCCAAATTTAATGAGATGTCTTTTGCACGGTAAGGTTGCCAGCTATAGCAAGACCGCAGTATTGTATCGCATTCATGGAGCTAATTACTATGCATCAGACAATAAATACCTTATTGATTTTAAGTCAATTTTCGCTAATTACATTAAGGATATAGAAAAGGCTGAGAAGTCAAATCTGATAGATGGGGATACCGCAAAAAGATGCTTGAGGGCTACTCGGCAGAGAGAGAATAGAGAGCTTATAAAAATCAGATTCCATAAATCCAACATAAAATTGATTAATTTCTTTTTTTATATATTTTTTTCGCGTTTATTTTCGAGAAAGGCAAAGTTAGGTTTCTTCAAGCAAGCGCTGCAGTCAAATATGATTGAACTTATAAAAAGCATTATTGTCGCTGCAATGAAGTTTTCCAAGTTGAGCAATATCAGAAGATGGAAGAATCCCGATTCTTTAAATAAGTCGTGGGATGCACGGACAATAATGATTGCAAAGTTAATTCCTCCGGGTACCTCAATAATTGAATTCGGCGCTGGCCGCATGATTCTGAAGGAATATATTCCAAAAACTTGCTCATACACCCCTTCAGATATTGTAAGCAGAGGTGAAGGAACCATTGTAATTGACTTAAATTCTAAACCCTATCCAATATTGAATCAACATTTTGATATAGCGGTTTTTTCAGGCGTCCTTGAATATATTTATGATATAAGAGAGTTAATAGTTTACTTGTCAAGCTTTGTAGATTCTTTAATTGTGTCTTATGCGATTGCAGATGAATGCGATAGCTTAGTTCATCGTAGAAAACAAGGGTGGGTCAATGATTACAAGTACAAGGATATTGTAGCTTTGATCGAGGCGTCAGGTTTTATATGTCGAAATGTTGAAACATGGAAGCAACAAAAAATATTTATCTTTCAAAGGGCTGGTGCAAAAAAGATGGCACATCCCCGGTAGATGACAATAAATAAATGGGACTTTTCCGTAAATACGTTAGAGGTGCGAATCAGAGATTAAAGAGTTACAGTGCTGTATGTGCTTCAAAGCTTCGCCGCAACATTGTAGCCGCTGGTTGGTATAATGTCGCAAACTTTGGGGATCAGCTAACTCCTGAGTTGCTTCGTTATTTCGGCCTCTGGCCAATTCATACACCTTTATTTAAGTTTGCGGAGGTAGTGGGGGTCGGATCAATTATCCACCTTATTCCAAAGGATTTTTCCGGTGTTGTTCTTGGGTCCGGATTAATTAAAGATGGGGGGCCTTTGCATTTTCCTAAGACAAAATTTTTCTTGGTCCGTGGAAAATTAACTCGTGAAAGGCTTGGCCTCCCTGTCTCTGTTCCTGTAGGTGACCCGGGGTTAATTGTGGACAAAGTCTACGCGGGGGTTATTAAGAAAGAAAAAAGATGGGACGCGGGAATTGTTCCACACTACAAAGATAGCCAAAATGACTTTATTAAGAAGATAAGCCTGGAAAGTATTGGCATAAACATTAAGATAATTGACGTACGGCGTAGGCCGGAAGAGGTCGTGAAGGAAATAGCTGAATGCGCCTGTATTTTTTCGTCTTCTTTGCACGGCCTTGTTGTGGCGGACAGCTTAGGGATTCCAAACAGGTGGATTAAATTTTCCAGTGATTTAATCGGAGGTAATTTCAAGTTTCATGATTATTATTCATGCTTCGATATTGAAAGAGCGCCTCTTGAAATACTTGAAATAGCCGGACATGAAAAGGTGAGCGAACTCTTATGCGAGGCAGAGTCAATTTCGCATGATCTTGTTGATAAAATCAAAAGGAATATACATTCTGCTTATGTCGAATTTAGGGATGCTGTTCTAAAATGATGTTATTTAGAGGATTGTTGTAAGTGGAAAAATCAGGCAAAATGACAGCTGGGCTTTTCACTGTTATTATCCCGGCTTATAACAGAGCCGATCTCATTTGCAAGGCACTGAACAGCGTTAGGGCACAAACTTATCGTCCAATTGAGATCATTGTGGTGGATGACGGTTCATTGGACAACACGAAATCTGTGGTTGAAACTTGGGCTACGGAAAATTCGGAAGGTGATGCACTTTCCCTGCGTTATTTCTACCAGGAGAATGCGGGGCCAGGTGCCGCAAGGAATCGTGGTATTCAGGAAATTCGCGGCGAGTATGTGCAGTTCCTTGATTCCGACGATCTGATTCACAGGGAGAGGTTTAAGATGTTAGTTGATTTATTCAGATCATCTTCCTGCGAGTTTATTGAGACCGGTTTTGAGGGGTTTTGTTCAAAATGTGGAGAAGTTTATGAGAGACATTTCGGACACACTGAAACCGATGCGATAGTTTTGCTTCTCTTAGGGAGATTGTGGGCAAATACTTTGCGATCTGCCTTTCGTAGAAGTCTGGTTGTTCGCATAGGTCATTGGAATGAGGATATGTCCTGTTTCGAAGATTATGAGTATATGACTCGGGCAATAATGTTGTCGAAGAAAAACAAGGCAATTCACGATATTCTTGCGAGTGCACGTCGTGGCGGCGGTGAGCGGGTAAGTGATCGTTTGAAGACATATGAGGGAAGAACTTTTCGTATTCATTGTGAGGGCCTGTTGCGTGACAAGATTAATGAGCTCGATAATATATCATTGGAGGCAAAAAGATCATTTGCATCAAGGATTTATATGCTTGGTATCCGTAGTAATGCAGCCGGCTGGCCGGATCTTGGTAAGCGTTGCTTTGAGATTGCTGACAGCGTTGGGGTCAAACTTGATGGCCGTGGTAAATTAAATCGGTTGATCTGCCGTATGGGTAAATGTGGCGGGCTTGCCAATGAGTATTTATATAAACTGAAGAATGTAATTTTGCATAAAAAAGTGAATGAACAACATATTTGTAAAAAGTAGTAATTTAATTTATTAAATGGCAAATACTCTTAAGAAACATCTAAGTTAAGATATGCGTAAATTTTTGTATCCTACAAAAATTTTTGTTAAAAGACTTTTTTTGCTCATTTTAAAAGGATATACATATATTTCTGTTGAATGGATTCTGGCCTATCTGCTGAAAAAGATAAATAATCTTATGTTCAAAGCCTTACCTTCACGCAGAAATAAAATTGTTTGGCTTGGTGCTTTCCCGCCTATGCATTCAAATATGGGGGATCATGCTCAAACGTTGGCAGCTGAACAGTACTTCAATAATGAATTTCCGGATTATCATGTTATTTGCCTCAATCGGAATCAAATCAGTATTCCACTGCTAAAAAAGATCTCTTCAACCCTCAATAGCAATGATCTGGTTTTTATTCACAGCAGCGGAGATTTTGGCAGCAAGTATTATGATGTAGAAAAATCTTATTGTAAGTTGAGGAAAGAGATAATCAATATTTTTAATAAGAATAAGATAATTAATCTTCCTACTACTGTTTTTTATGAAAACAATGAAAGGGGGAAGCGAATCCTCGAAGACGACCGTCAATTTTATAAAAATAAAAATGTTACTATCCTTGGCCGGGAATCTGTCAGTGCTGATTTTTTGGCTAGTAACTTTGAATGCAATAGTAGTTTTTTCCCTGATTTTGTTTTCTATTTAAAGCCAACAATGATAAAAAAGCCTCGTAAGGGGGCCTTGCTTCTTTTGAGGAGTGACGAGGAATCCGGGTTGTCAAATGAAGAAAAAACTAAATTAATCTATCTTGCCCAAAAATACACTTCAGTTGTGCATGATAGGGACATATTGAAATCATCTATTCCAGTTGTAGCATTTATACGACAAAACTATATTGACTCGATTTGCAGAATCTATCAAAATTATGAGTTCGTGATAACGGATCGGCTGCATGGGATGATAATTGCGGTAATTACCAAAACGCCGTGTATAGCAATAAGTGGAGGAATACCTCATAAAATATCAGCATATCAATCTTTTCTTTCTGAGTCAGTAGAATTTATAAATAAGACAGAAGAATTTGATTCAGCAATAAAAAGTATACAAAGCAGGCCCTACAAAGAAACAGATATGTCATCTTATTTTGATAATTTCAGAAAGGATATTATAGGAATTAGGTGGATGAATGGATAAACGGCGTTTGTTTTTCTTAACAACGGATGCAAACGAACCATCCGGGGGGCGGAAGATGACATACAACCTTGTGGACCTTTTGGTTAAAAATGGTTTTGAGGCGTATGCACTGCATCAGAAGATGAATTTTCGTTATGACTGGTTTAATAATAATACTCCCGTAGCTTATACATATCAAATAAAAATGCATCGTGCGAGGAAAAATATAATTAAATACATATTACTGGTTTTAAAATTGATAGCATTAGATTTTTCTGCTCTGTCATATAAAACAACGAAACGGGTCCAAATTAACAACAATGATATATTGGTTATTCCTTGTAATCGCCTCTCCTTTGTAGATGAAATACTTCAGGGCGTTAAGAAGGTTATACTCAGTCAGAGCCCATACCTTTTTTTTCGATCATATCTCGGATCAGGAGAACAAAACAAATTTTATCATCCTGATATTACAGCACTAATAACAATGTCAAAAATGAATTATGAATTGCAGAGGTTTTGTTTTCCGGGCGTAAAAATATATAACGTCCCCGCGTTTATTGATGAATTAGTGTTTACATACAAGCAGGGAAAGAAAAGGCAGATTATATATATGCCACGCCGCAACAGCGATGACTCAGAAGCGCTGAAAAATTTACTCAAATACAGAGACCGCTTACAGGGCTTTTCTATCGTTCCCGTAGATAATTTGACACAAGAAGAGGTTGCTCAAATTTATCAGGATTCGTTGATTTTTCTTTCGTTTTCCAAACGAGAAGGTTTTGGGCTTCCTCCAGCCGAGGCTATGGCTTGCGGTTGTATTGTTATTGGCTACTCGGGAAATGGGGGAGACGAGTTTTTTCATGAAGATTTGTGTTTTAAAATAAATGAAGGTGATCTTCTTCATTACGCACAAACCGTTGAATCTGTTATCGAGGAGTATTTGACTGATCCTGCCCGTTTAGATAAATTAAGAAGACGCGCGTCTGATTATATATTGCAAACATACTCAAAAGATAAGACCGAGTCGATTCTTTTGGATGTATGGAACGAAATTCTAACGTGAACAAATATTAAGAAATGCGTTTTTCGGAAATAGCGACCATTATAAAAGATATACCTTATACTTCCAGAGAGAGAGGCAAAAGATTATATGACCATATATTAATCAACAAGCCACAAAATTGTCTCGAATTGGGTTTTGCTCATGGTGTTGCAAGTTGTTATATCGCCGCAGCACTCGATGAGCTTGGGGTGGGTACTCTTACATGTGTTGACCTGGAAAGCAGTAAAGATAGAGTCCCTAATTTGGAAGCTCTTCTGGATAGGAGCGGTCTTCAGAAGTATGTATCAATAAATCGAGAGAAGAGTTGTTATACCTGGTTTCTAAAAAAGGAGATCGAGCGCAACAGCAATGAATATATGTGCAATCCTGTCTATGACTTGTGCTTCATTGATGGCCCAAAGAACTGGACAATTGATGGGTTTGCCTTCTTTCTTGTTGATAAGTTATTAAAAGAAAATGGCTATATTATTTTTGATGATTATAGATGGGTATATGGTGAATACTCGAAAGATATACTTGACGGGATAAAAATAAGAGAAATGCCTGTGGATCAGATCGTGACCCCAAATATTGAACTGGTCTTCAAATTACTTGTCATGCAACATCAGAATTATTCAAACTTCATTGTCGATGATGACTGGGCTTATGCACAAAAGATAAGATCTGAAACCAAGAACTTGCGGATAATCACAACAACATCATTCAAATATCGCTTCTTGAAGAAGATTAAATCTATTTTGAAATCATAATACCCTCCTCTAATCCTCTGAAAATCGGTAAAATAATATAAAATATGCATGCTGACGCCAAGATTAATTTGCGAGTGTTGTTTTTATTACTTGGAGACCAGAGGACAGCAAGCTCGCGAGTTCGCGGCTTCTGGATTGCTGATGAATTATCAAATCTCGGGGTAAAATGTACTGTTGTTTACGGAGAGGATCGCGCCTCTTATTTCCGTTGTTTAAGAAAACTGCCATGGCATGACATCTTATTCGTGCAGAAAAGATGTTCCAGATGGGATTACCATATTATTAATTTTGCACGTTTAATGGGCAAGGGGGTGGTGTTTGATCTTGACGATGCATACTCAAAGGTAAAGAGTGATATAACGCTACGCAACGTCAGCCGCATCATGAAAAGATCTTCTGCTGTGACTGTTGGAAGCCAAAATTTATTGGAGTTTGCAAAGCAGTATCAGGAAAACTCGCATTACCTGCCGAGCAGCATAAAGTTGGAAAATTATGAATTGCCAGCGCAGAAGCATGAAAACTCGCGGGTGTGTTTGGGGTGGATAGGCAATGGGGCTCATTATCACATTGACCTTGTACAAATACTGCGGGGGCCTCTAATGGAAATTGCATTAAAACACAATGTGCGGTTGAAACTGGTCGGAGTTTGTAAACAAAAGGAGTTATATAAGGCATTTTCCAATATTCCAGGATTGGAGACTACTTTCATAGACAGTATTGACTGGGCAGACCACGCTGAAGTTCGTAAGGCAATGCTGGATTTCGATATTGGTCTCTATCCCGTGCTCGACAATGACTTTAATCGTTACAAATGCGCGTTTAAAGCCCTCGAGTATATGGCACTGGGGATAGCTGTAGTCGCCAGTCCTGTAGGAGCCAATGCCTATGTAGTCAGCGATGGTATGGACGGTTTTCATGCAAATGAAAAGAAAGAATGGATTAATGCTCTTTCGATATTAATTACAGATCAGACAGCACGAAAGAAAATGGGCCGGGCAGGAAGGCTCAAAGTCGAAACGCAATACAGCATATCAGAATCTGCAAAGAAATTGGCAGAGATAATGGCAGTAGCTATTGATAAAACTCGGAGGTTACAAAAATAATGAAGGATCCAGTTGTACGCTTTATGGAAAATGTTCGATTGAATCCTAATCATCCAGCTGTTGTCCAGGATACGGGTTCTGTAAGCTACGGAGAGATTGGTTCACTAACGGCTCGCATTGCAGCAACTATTTCTGATATTTGTGAAAAACCCAGGGTCTTAGTCTACTTGCCTAAAGGGGCAGATGCTTATGCTGCCATGTTCGCTACTTTGATGGCTGGTGGATATTATTCGCCGATTAATATAGATGCTCCGGTGCATCGACATGTTGAGGTTTTGCACCAATTTTGCCCTGATGTTATCGTAAGTACAAAGAAGTTGGTGTTAGATTTACCTATAGCTGATATTGAGAGCGAATTCGTTGATATTGACAATCTCTCGTCCGATGAGCTGGGAGAGCCTCTTGCTGCCCATGAATTAGCGTATGTTATTTTTACTTCTGGTTCGACAGGGCAGCCTAAAGGGGTAATGATTCCGCGCTCCGGTCTCTCCCATTATACGGAGTGGGCTGTTAATAACATGTGCGTTTCTCCTGAAGATCGTTGGTCGCAACATCCTAATATTGCATTTGATCTTAGTGTGCTGGACATATATGGAGCACTGTGTGGCGGTGCAACGTTGTACCCCCTGACCTCGAAAAAAGACAAATTGCTGCCGGCTGATTTTATCAAGCGACATCAACTAACTATTTGGAATTCTGTGCCGAGCGTTGTTGATCTTATGATTAAAGCTCGTCAGGTTACAAAGGAAAATTTTGCATCTCTTCGGTTGCTTACCTTTTGTGGGGAACCTCTCTATCCCAGGCATTTAGATGCTATTTTCTGCGCTAATGATCGTGTACTGGTTCACAATACCTATGGTCCGACTGAAGCCACAGTATCGTGTACTTTGATCCGTTTAACTGCGAGCAATTATAAGGATGTTTGCGGTGGCAATGTTGCATTAGGCCAGCCTATACCTGGAATGGAAGTTATGTTGATGGGAGGCAGTAGTGATGAGGGAGAGCTTGTGATTTTGGGGGAGCAGCTGGCTCTTGGATATTGGCAGAATGGATCTGAAACAGCTAAAGCTTTTATTTCAATATCAGTTGAAGGGGTGGATAGGCGAGCTTATCGTACGGGAGATTGGGTAACTAAAAGGGATAGTGAATATTATTTCGCAGGTAGAATTGATTCTCAAATTAAAATACGAGGGAATAGGGTAGAATTAGATGAAATTGACTCTACTATTCTTAAGATAGGGTATGGAAATTCATGTACCGTTTTCGTGAATAACCAATTACATAGTTTTATACAGACAAAGCGATTGCCGGAGTTTTTAGAATTTAAGGAAAGACTATCCAGGCATTTGCCGGAGTATGAAATACCGGCTCATATCCATGTGATTGAAAGTTTTCCGGTTAATAGTAATGATAAGATTGATCGGCTGCAATTGGGCGAATTGATAGATTAGTACTAAGCAAGTTGATGAAAGGGTTGAAAACAATGAATATGAATGATTGTGGTTATGCGGATTTGTATGAAATCATACTTGATGTGATAGAGCCTAAATTATCACAGACAGGATTAGACCGCAATACTATTAAACCGGACACAGGTTTAATGGATATTCTTGACTCTTTCGGGATTCTTGAGACAATTATCGAGATTGAGGAGCGCGCGGGAGTTAGCGCAGATTTAGCACAAATGGATTTTGCAACTGCTATGACTGTGAGTGGCTTGGCTAAAGAGATTATTCGCATAAACCCTCGTGAGTGATTTCATGGATAAGAGTAAGAATATTTCTATTGTTAATGTTTCTGCAATTGATGAAGCCCGCCGGTTGTCAGCTTCATATTTAGTGATGGAATCGTTGCCGGCCTATTATATGGTTGATGGTATTGATGAACTCGAAATGGCTACTGCAGTTGCTGGATTGATTGGAGAATCAGGAAGCGAGATTGAAAAAGGGTATGCTGCTCTTTCCGGCGAGGAAGTTGTTGGAATATTTACTTTTCTTTGTAGCGAGTTGTTGTCAAAGGCGCGGCTTGTGGGAACTCAGGCATTAATTAAGCGCCTGTCACATGATTCTGCAAAGCAGTTTTGTAATCACTTAAAACATTACGATGCCGGTTTTGGAATAGTTCCCGATGGGAGTATTTACCTGAGTCGGTTTGCGATCGATAAATACTATCGAGGAAGTGGCTTGGCAAGCCAAATGATAGAATTGTTCTTGTCCTTGGAGGATGATTTTGGTGTAAGACGGGACAAATTCTCGCTTCATGTGGATCGAAAAAATGAGCGCGCTATTGCCTTTTATCGTAAGCATGGGTTTGGTATACATCATACAGGATCACGTTATCTGACAATGGTTCGTACACAGGCGAGTCGTAGTATCATTGTCTAAAAACATGGAGGAGTAAAAGTGCCCGGTACTTTCCAAAAGATTCAGTCAAAAAAAGACCTCAAGAAATTCATAGAGATGGATTTGGAAGCGCGTGGGCTAAAATGTCTGCCAAAGTTGTACCAGATACGTAAGCCGATCGTTTGCTACACGGTACTATTGAGGAAGGTGGAGTATTTGCAAAATAAAGAGCATGGTTATTTGGCTGAATTATGGTGTAAAATCATGCAACTGAGATTAAAACGACTGGGGGCAAAGTTGGGATTCTCGATTGCCCCCAATACGTTCGGGCCTGGTTTATATCTGGTGCATTGGGGTAGCATAGTTATAAGCTCGGAAGCCCGCATCGGTCCAAATGCCCGGGTTCATTCTTGTGTAAATGTTTCTGGTGCGCCAGTAATTGGGAAAAATGTCTATCTTGGTCCGGGTGCCGTAATTGTGGGAGACATCACAATCGGGGATAATGTTTCCGTTGGGGCAAATGCTGTCGTGACTACCTCTTTCCCGGATAATGTAACAGTTCTTGGTAACCCTGCACGTGTTGTAAAGATACAAACCTGAAGCAAGCAATTTCCATATCGCTCGGCCTGTATTTCCGATTATTTAGGTAAGATATTAAAACACACGGTGGACAATTGATTAAATCTCGCGAAGATTATCTGTTTTACTTGCAGTCTGATAAAGCTGCTTTTGCATGGAAGCGCCCGATAAAAGCTCTTTTTGATGATATCTGGGGGTTTCAGAAGATACTAAGGAAAATGGAATATTTAAAGAACTGTAAAGGAAAAAGGAATATATTATTATTGCCAATTACGCTTTTTCTTTTCAGGAGGGCGTCCCGGCGACTTGGCTTCACCATTCCTCCGAACGTATTTGGACCCGGGTTGAGAATCGGGCACCGCGGCACGATAATTGTAACACCAAATGCCCGGGTGGGAGCTAACTGCAGAATTAACGCTGGTGTTCAAATCGGACCCGGAAGAACTGGAGCACCCAGAATAGGCGACAACTGCTATATTGGTCCAGGGGCTAAGATTTTTGGTGACATAATTCTTGGAAATAATATGAGGATTGGCGCCAATGCCGTTGTAAACAAAAGTTTTCCGGAGGGTAACGGGCTCCTTGTCGGCATACCTGCAAAATTGGTTTCAAAAACAGGCCCTGAATTGCAAGAAGATGACAATCTGTACCCAATGTGAGTTATATTCTAAAAAAATGATTGTTGCATTTGGTTCAGTGCCGAAAGACGGCGGCACGTTTACATTTTATCGAAATTTACGTCCTGCGCTCCTTGAATATGGCATTGACATGCGCTGTGTGGCGGTTGGTAAGGCGCAGGCTAAGTTGTGGGAAGAAGCCTATGCTGACGAGGGCTGTGTCCTGCTTGCCTCAGGCACTCGCAACGTCAAGAGGCAGGCAATGGCTTTTGCAGAGTGGTGCGAGCGGGAGAAGGTCGATATTGTGATGGGGATTAACTCTGAGGCGATATTATCATCTCTATCGCATTTGCCGGAAAGGATACGGGTGGTGTCGCGTTGCGCGAATGCGTTTGATCACGGCTACAGGATCACGCTGTCCTGCGCTGAGCGATTAGTGCGAATCGTGGCATCGGCGCCGCGGCTTGAACGAGATTTGATTAATGATTATGGCGCTGACGCAGCCAAATTACGCCTGATTCCCAATGGGATTGCGCCCGAGCCCTTTGAGCTGGCAGCGGCTTCCCCACGTGGTCAGGAGCCTTTTTTGAGGCTGGGTTTTCTTGGGCGATTGGAACATAACCAAAAGGGGGTTTTTCACCTGCCGAAGATTGTGCGGGAGCTGAACCGGCTGGATGTTGCGTTTCGGCTGCGCATCGCAGGGAAAGGCAGGCATCGGTCTGTCATCGAGCGCGAGATGCGCGCTGAAGTGGAACGGGGACAAGTGGAATTTATCGGCGCTATACCTCCTCAGGATGTGCCGTTGTTTCTTGCTGAGACCGATGTGTTTGTCTTTACCTCTCACTTTGAGGGTTGCCCGAATGTGTTGTTGGAGGCGATTATGGCCGGGTGCGTGCCGGTGTCCTGGCTCATTGAAGGCATAACCGACTTTATAATTGAAGACGGCAAAACTGGGTTCATTTCTCCATTGGGTAACTGCGAGATATTCGCCCAGCGAATCACGATAGTGGCTAATGACCGCGAGCGGCTGCAAGCGATGAGCATGGCAGCAGCAAGAGCGGGCCGCGAGCGCTTCTCTCACCGACGCAGTGCCGCAGCTTATGCGGAACTTATACAAGAAGTGATGAGCGAACCGCCTCCGCCATGGAGACCAAAGCCCTGGAGTGAATTTAGAACTGATCCGAATTTCAAGCACACTTGGACTGAGTGGTTACCGAGCGGTTTTCGGAGTTGGATAAGACAGTTCTTCTTGACTCCTTCCAAAATAAGCAAATAACATAGGAGAACTTACTTTGAAGTTACACTCTAATTATTCTTTTATTCTGGATCAAACGATTGCTTTAATGTCCGATCGATTGGATTCTTGTCGGGTTCTTGATCATGGCTGCGGTAAAGGCTTACTTGTTGAAGCTGGAGTTTCCAAATCAATGGATTTCTATGGTGTTGAGATGTTTTCTCATGGTAGTGGTATTGGCATAAAAGATGGTTTGGCCGCCAAAGGATTGCTGAGCAATCGCATTAGGGAAATTGTGGACGAAAAAATTCCCTTTCCGGACGAATATTTTGATTTAGTGGTGTCGAATCAAGTCTTGGAGCACATACCAGATATTGCGCCTGTTATCTCTGAAATCAGGCGTGTTTTAAGAGCTGACGGTTTATTCCTGTGTATTCTTCCATATCAGGGCGCATATCGGGAAGGTCATTGCAAAATACCATTTGCCCACTGGTTTAAGCCGGAATCTAAGCTTCAATATTATTGGCTTTATGTATTCAAGGTTTTAGGGTTTGGTCGTCGCAAGAAAGTAAAGGATCCGCATGTGTGGGCGAATTACTTCTCAACGTGGTTGAAGGATAATACTTTCTATAGAACGTTCCCGGAGATCAACAGTCTGTTCAAGAAAAGTTTTCAGCGTGTTGAATACATTGAAGATGAATACATTAAATTCAGGTTGCTTCTTAGGAACAATAAGCGTCTTTCAGATTTTGCTACTCAACCCATAATCAAGTTTTTTTCTCAATGGTTTTGCAGGAGGTTCGGCAGTTTAGTGATTTTAGCAAGAAAGGAAATTGCTCAAAATATATCTATTCAGTCCCGGGGAGAGCAGGCGCTATGAGGTATAGCCCGGTTCAGGATCGGTCACGGAGGGGGCTCGGTACAGGCTTTGCTCCAGTGGCACAATATACGGCCCTGCCATCTTCGCGGTTGCTTGGCTTTTTTATTTTAGTTTTGCTGGTAGCGCCGCGAGCCCGTGTACCCGGAATAGGGATTCCCCTGTACCTGGTCGACGGCCTGTTAGGGTTCCTTTTCTTAACTGCGCTCCGGCGGTCTGCGATCTCCTTGCGGCCATTGGGGCCGATTCCACTGCTGGCAGGCATCTACACCATATTTGTATGCCTCGGCGAAATGCGGGGGTTGATTGAATATAGGGCATTCGCCGAGTCTGCTTATATGATGGGCATTTTCTGTCTGGCCATTTCCCTTGTTTACATAGTGCCAAAGATGATCAGGACCCAGGATAATTTGGTCGTGGTGTTCAAGGGTATTTTGTTCGGACTACTGGTTACCTCTATCATTGTCATCCTCTATTCCATGGGCGCGACTCGACCAGCGGTCGCGGGCACGATTTTTAGATGGGATTTTCTCAACCCCGGGGCCGAGAGATACTTGCAGATGCTGCAGATGACAACGGGAGAGGATACTACGCGTGGCACTTCGCTCATCGGCGCGGCAACAATAACCACCGGTTTTTTGGGTACTATGTGGCCTGTGGCTTTTCTGGCTGCAAAGTGGCCTGGGCTGGGTCTCCGCTGGCAGAAAGTAGCCAGGCTGGCATCGGTTATAGCACCCCTCGGCCTTTTGGCGACCTACGGGCGTGCCGCCTGGCTTATTGTTATAGTAATAGCTATTATGGCGGGTATATTCGGATTTGGGGGAGGGCGACGGAAGGTATTTATCCTGGTCTCTCTTTGTCTCCTGATAGCTTATTTGTACGGTGATCAATCCGATCTGTTCGTAGTGAATCGGCTAAAAGTGAGAACCCAGGCTACTATAAACGCCCCGTTGGAAAGTCCTGAGGAACGGGAGAGATTTGCTTCATATTTTGAGCCCTTTGAACATCTGTCTGAAAACCCGATTTGGATTGTTGCCGGCGCTGGGAGGACCGGCCAGAGGTTGATGGGCCGCGGCGGGTTAGAGACCCAGCTTTTTGATGAAGGGACATTGGCAACCCATTCCGCATTTTCCATGGCCTATTATGCTTTTGGCCTGCCTGCCGCGATTTGCCAGGTTTTGCTTATGCTTTCCGCCCTTCGTTTGATATTGAGGCGATTGAAAGCCTGCGGGAAGGATAGGCAGCAGCAATTGATCTGGCAAGTATTGCTTATGACCTGGAGTGGCCTCCTTTTTTGGTGGCTTTCCGGACACGCAGCGGTTGGCGAGCCCCGGGGCGTGATGCTTTTATTCTTCTGGTTCGGTCTGCTTCTTGCCTGCAGCAGGCTCGGCACCATGAGCGGGGCCAAACAATGAAACCGACAGTCGTTATTCTTCTATCCGACAAACGTTCCGGATCGACAATGTTCGAAAATGAAATATGCAGACATCCCGATATCAACCACGTGGTTTACACGCCGCATTCTTATAATGAGACCCATTATTGGCTTATGGCAGCAAGTTTATTGAAAATGCCCAGGCAACTTTTTAATGGGCATCGGCTGCCGCAGAACTATGGCTTCCGGCCAACCACCAGGCGCTATATTATCGATTGTATTCGCGGCAATGTCCCTGACTTTGTCATTCCTGAATCAGACGAAGCCCTTGTTTTTGTAGGTTGGGATGCGCTATGCCATAAATTCGCCAGGCCTGTATTCTTTGAAAAGTCACCCCAGCATCCGCATCATTGGGCAGCTCTGGAACTGATGATGAAATGGGCGCGGACAAGTGAGTTCACTGTCCGTTTTATCGGGCTGGTGCGCAATCCGATGGCGGTCATGTACTCGGCCTATAAGCTTTTCTCGACCGATCCGGAAGAGCGTCAATTCGGTTGGGCGTCCTGTTACCGCAATCTTCTGACAATGCGGGAAATAGTGGGTCGGGAGTCTTTTCACATGGTCCGCTACGAGGACTTGATTGCTCATCCAAAACAGGTATTCGGGGAAGTTTGCGACTATCTCCGGCTGGAACATTGCGAGGCTATTGGCGAGAAGGTTCATGCCCAGTCCCTCGAAAAATGGCGCGATGACCCGTATTTCACTCTCCAGCTTGATGAAAGCGTCAGGCGCTTGGCAGGATATTTCGGTTACCGCGAGGAAGACGTTTACAATCCTCCCAAACAAGGTATGCCCCTTGCTGCTAAAATGCGCCGCCGGATTACCGATACGCTCAGACTTGCAGAGGGCAAAGTGTATAACCGTCTTGTGAAAAACATCCTGTTCCGCATGTCGCGACGCAAGTAAGTACGCGATGAAAAAAGATATAAACAGGACTGCGCCAACTATAGGGGTAGTAGCCATCAGCCGCAATGAAAAAATGGATCTGCCGGCATTTTTTGAACATCTTTTGCCATGGGTAGATGAAATAGTCATAGTGGACGACGGATCGACCGACGGGACCAAAGAACTGATCAAAAAAGCCGGACCGAAGGTCAGACTTATCGAACAGGAGATGGACAAGGACTCTGGTTTTGCGGGACAGAGAAACCGGGGCATTCAGGAGTCAGGGGCCGACTGGCTGCTCCATATGGATATAGATGAGCGGGTACCTCCGGCGTTGGCAACTGAGATTATCTCAGCAATTCAGAACGATCGATTCTATGCCTACCGCTATAGGCGCCTGAACTTTTTTCTGCACAGGCCCATGAAAGCCGGTGGATTCCAGGATTGGAACAATCCGCAACTCGCGCGGAGAGGTAAGCATTACTTTGAGAATGCTGTCCACGAAAATTGCGTTGTTCAAGATGCCCCGGGATCAATAGGACAACTCAAGGAGAAGATGTGGCACTTGAACGACGAGAGCTACAGGGAGCGGATGGAGAAGAGTTTGGTCTACTGCCAGGAACAAGCAAGGCGGTTGGCTAAGAGAGGCATCAGAATGCGGTGGTACCACCTGGTTCTGCTGCCCATAGCCGAGTTCCTGCGCAAGATGGTAAAAAAGCGCGGTTACCGCGACGGGACCACAGGCTTGCTGTTTGCCTTGCATTCTTGTTGCGCCATGTTCCGTGCCTGCGCCCTCGTTTGGGATGACCAGAACCCTGTGTCCAGGATGGCCATCGAAGAACGACTTCAGGCCCTGTGGAAGGTAAGGGGTGAAGAAGCTCTGGGGCGTAAAGAATTATAGCCCTTGCAGGGATTCTTGGAAAATAAAGGCTTGGGTTTGAGTGACGTTTCAACTGAGTACGACCATAAAGCAGGATGGATATCCGCGGTTGTGCCCACTTACAACCGCTCGGAACTTCTGTTGGGCGCTCTGGAAAGCATCCGCAATCAGTCCTTCCGTCCGATTGAGATCGTGGTCGTAGATGACGGCTCTACCGATGACACACTTGTTGTTGTAAGTGAATGGACTCGGAAGAATGAGGAGGCGGGAGCTTTAGTCGTTCGCTGCGTGAGGCAAGCGAACTTGGGTGCCAATGCCGCCAGGAACCGCGGCATCCGGGAATCACACGGCGAGTTCATTGCCTTTCTGGACAGTGACGATCGATGGTTGCCGGATAAGCTGGCAAAACAGATTCCCGTCTTGCAGGAGGATGCGGATATAGGGGGCGTCTATTGTGGCCTGCGAAATGTTGATCTGGTCACGGGGAATCAGTATCCGACCGAGCCCCGGGCATATCCTGTAGGAAACCTTCTTCAGAAACTTCTTATTCATGATGTTACCGAAGCAACATCCTGTTGGGTCGTCAGGAAGGAATGCTTTGAGCGAGTCGGCACCTTTGATGTGACTTTACCAGCCCGGCAGGACTGGGATATGTGGATTCGGCTCTCTGAAAAATACAGGATTGGATGTGTGCCCGAGATTCTGGTTGAGTTGGGGAACCATCCCGGTGAACGAGTGCGGTCAAAAGCACAAAGGGAAATCGAAGCCCATCAGATCATTTTTCGCAAGTATGCTTCCTTGCGGGCACGGTTCCCCCTGTGGGTTAGCCTGGCCGCTCGTTCGGCGATGTACAGGAGGCGTGGGCGCGTCTATTTTCACCGCGGTATCTCGAAGAAAAGGGCCGTCTTTATGCAACTAATGGCCATCTTTATCTGGCCCTTTAATTTTGACTCTTACGCAGCCTTAGCCGGTATGGCGCTACCAAAGAAATTTCGACAGAAATTTCACCTTGCCTGGAATCGTATTTTTGGAAAAACCAAATTGGCGATCAAAACGCACTAACACTATTCCCATCATCAAACACGCAGGAGAGGAATATCTTTGCATATAGCCTTCTTTTCAAATCAGTTTGCTGATCGACAGGGGCATGGCATAGCGCGTTATGCACATCAACTCTTTGAAGCTTTACTTCAAGTCCGGCCAACGCTTAAGGTGACACCGGTTGCAGCATGGAGTAGTCGTGATGCCGATGGCATAAGAGAACTTCGGGAAAAGAGCGGTCTCAAACTGCTGCCCTGGGGCAGACGATGGACGCCTTTGGCTTGGACTTTTATTGATAGGCCGCCTATTGAACACTGGATAGGGAATGATATAGACCTGGTTCATGCTGTTTCACTTGGTTACCCTGTCTCGACACGAAAGCCCTATGTTGTAACGGTTCATGATATTGGCCCGTTAACTCATCCTGAATTTTTCTCAAACACACGGCCCTGGGTAATGAAGCGAAGTTTAAAACAAGCTTTGAAAAAAGCGGCTGCAATTATTTGTGTTTCAAAGTCAACAGCTGACGACCTTGAGTCTTACGTTGGACGCAGTTTAAACGAACGCCTCCATGTTGTTCCCGAGGGTGTTTCGCCTCAGTTTTTTGAGGCTAAAAATCCCGACTGTCTCGCATCGCTAACCGGTTTGCCGGAGCCGGGTACCCCTTTTATCGTAGCGACCGGGAAAATTAGTCCGCGCAAGAATGTTGGGCGTATCATTAAGGCACTGTCTAAACTTAATGGAATGATTCCCCACCATCTGATCCTGGTCGGCGGCAGCGGATGGGACATGGAAGAAGTGCTTAAAGAAATGAATAAATCT
Source organism: Thermodesulfovibrionia bacterium (assembly GCA_041500225.1). Classification (GTDB taxonomy): domain Bacteria; phylum Nitrospirota; class Thermodesulfovibrionia; order Thermodesulfovibrionales; family SM23-35; genus 0-14-3-00-41-53. Next base: position 72,006 of record JBGQLV010000001.1, read on the forward strand.
ACTGTTGCCGGACGAGTTCACCTAATCGGGTATGTGTCAGACGAACAGTTACACGCGCTTTATAGTTCTGCAAGTGCATACGTGCATCCTTCACTATTTGAAGGGTTTGGTCTTACGGTGTTAGAGGCTATGGCGGCTGGTTGCCCGGTTGTGACATCGAATGTCAGCTCTTTACCAGAGGTAGCCGGCGACGCGGCCCTGCTTGTTGATCCGTATGACGTAGATACCATCGCTGAGGCGATTAAGTCTTTATGTTCGGATTTTTCACTTGCTGCGGATCTTGTCAAACGAGGGCGGACCAGAGCGAGAGCCTTTACCTGGGAGCGGTGCGCCGAACAAGTGGCTTGTATTTATCAAAGGGTCGTCGCGAGGAAATGAAGTGTTTAGAGGCGACTATAGTCATACAGAAAACAAGAAATGATCTCAGACGAAGGCATTTTTACAGTATCACTTGATTTTGAACTCTATTGGGGGGTTCGAAATAGTCGGACAATACAGCAATATGCAAATAATCTTCTTGGCGTCAGAAACGCTGTAAAAGAAATACTGATGGCTTTTTACGATTATGACATCCATGCCACTTGGGCTGTCGTGGGGTTTCTGTTTTTCCCAGATGTTGAAAGTTTAAGGAAAAATTTACCAAGTAAACTTCCACATTATGTTAATCCCTCCCTATCACCATATCGGTATATCAATGAATCTGATACATTAGAAACGGTATATCATTTTGCTCCCGATATAATTGATCTTATTTGTGAATATGATAATCAGGAGATTGGGACACATACCTTTTCTCATTACTACTGCTTGGAAAAGGGTCAAAACTCGGAGTCTTTTTATATGGATATATCTTCAGCAAAAAAGATAGCTGAAAATAGAGGGCTAAAATTAGAAAGTCTTGTATTCCCACGAAATCAGTGTAATAGCAAATTTCTATCAATTTTAGTTGATCTAGGTATTAAATGTTATAGAGGAAACGAAAGTGGGTGGCTATATAGTGTTGTTAGCAAGGAAGATGATAATAAATTAAAGAGGGTATTGCGCCTAATAGACGCATATATAAATATCTCTGGGCACAACACATATAGCGTACACAAAGTGTCGCTGCAAAAGCCGTTTAATATTCCTTCCAGCAGATTTTTGCGTCCCTATTCAAAAAAGCTATTTTGGCTTGAAAATCTGCGATTGCAAAGAATAAAAAAGGCAATGTCTTACGCTGCAAAACACAAAACCATATTTCACCTTTGGTGGCATCCCCATAATTTTGGAACAAATACAACTCAAAACATCGCATTAATGAGAAAAATATTAGAACATTATAAGATGTTAAAAAGAAAGTATAACATGCAATCACTAAACATGGGTGAAATAGCCGATTTAATTGAGAAAAATCATTAAACCGAAAGAATGAAATGGTCATTTCCCGCAGTTGATTGTTGTCGTCATCTTACACTAAGGGAAAAACAGTTATGCTGAATTTATGTATGCTTATAAATTCGTTAACACTCGGCGGAGCGGAAAAAATAGCAATAACCCTTTGCGAAGAATATAGAAAAGAGGGAATAAATGTTGTTTTCGTCTGTCTCGAGAAAGATGACTTTTATAAAATAAATAATAATAAAGTTTATTACCTGTCTGACCATACTGGAACAAATGAAAGTACACTAAAAAAATTATATTATCTTTTTGTATTTGCGTTACGATTGAAAAAATTTCTAAAAAAAGAGAATGTTTCTGTCGTCCAGAGTCACTTATATAGGGCAAATTACGTTAATGTTCTTGCAAAACTTCTTGGATCAGGCCATAAAGCACAGATTGTCAATCATGGAATCGTTAGCAGATATAAAAAGGAAAATTTGACCGGGAAAGTAAATCTTTTTTTAATTAAAAAGCTTTACAGCAGAGCGGATCAGGTAATTCTTAATTCAAAGGGAATGATGTTAGATCTAAAAAGGATAGGCAAATTCCGGAATGATATGTGTGTTATTAATAATCCTTTTGATTTGAATGAAATATTGAGACTAAAGGAAGAGGCATTTAAAGAGGATGAATTTGCTTTCAATAAAGAAAAAAAATATCTGATTGCCGTGGGACGTCTGGAAAAAGTCAAAAGAATCTCGGATATTATCAAAGCATTTGGAAAGTTAAAGAAAATGTGTTGTGACGTAGAATTAATAATACTTGGCGATGGCTCAGAGGAAAAAAATATCCTGGATTTGATCGACAGGTTACAACTGAAGGATAGGGTTCATTTGCCTGGCAGGATTACAAACCCATTTAAATATATTTCGAAGGCTGATATTTTGATATCAGCATCAGAGTATGAAGGGTTTTCTAATGTGATAGTTGAAGCACTGACTTCTGGTACGGCGGTAATATCAACAGATTGTGAAAGCGGCCCGAGAGAGATACTATCGCCAAAGAGTGATGTAAATATTAAGCTAAAACCCGGTGAGATAGAGTTTTCAGAATTTGGGGTACTGGTGCCTGTTGGCGATCATGAAACAATGGCTATGGCTGTGGAGGAGTTATTGTCTAAGAATAATATACTTAAAGAGTACTCGGAAAATGGGATTAAGAGAGCAAGAGAATTTGATAAAACATTGATCAAAGAAAAATATATTAACAATTTAAAATTACTAATCGAAAAATAATATATGGCCAGAATTGCAATAGTACTAAACTCGTCCTGGAATATTTATAATTTTCGTTTATCGCTTTTAAATCGGTTAAGTGTGCTTGGTCATAAGATAATAGCAATAGCACCGGAAGATGAGTACACTAAAAAAATACCATATGAATTTCATCATGTTCCGATTAAATCACGGTCTACTATTAGCCCTATTTCTGACATAATCGCATTTTTGACTCTTCTTAGAATATATAAAAAGGTAAAACCGGATATCGTGTTACTTTATACAATTAAGCCGAATATCTACGGAAATTTCGCAGCCTTTCTGCTCGGAATAAAAACTATCAGCAATATAGCCGGCCTGGGTACTCTATTTATAAATCAGAGTTTCATTACAAAGCTGGCAAAATTATTGTATAGAATTGCTTTAAAAGTACCAAAAAAAATATTTTTTCAAAACAATGAAGATATGGAGATGTTTATAAAAGATGGCATTGTCTCAAGTAGTATTGCAGATAGAATACCGGGTTCGGGAGTAGATATTACCAGGTTTTTTCCAAATTCTGGATATGAAAGGAAAAAAAATAAAAAAAAATTTGTCTTTCTTTTATTTTCCAGAATGTTATGGGATAAAGGGGTAGGTGAATATATTGAAGCAGCAAAATTGCTTTTACGGAAAAGAAATGATGTTGAATTCAAGCTTTTAGGTTTTCTCGATTTTAACAACCCCAATGCCATATCAAAAGAAGAAATGGAAAAATTAACGGAGACAGAAGGGATAGAATATCTTGGTGTATCTGATAAGGTGGAGGACTTTATTTTAGATGCAGACTGTGTTGTGTTGCCGTCTTATAGAGAAGGCGTACCGAGGTCTTTATTGGAAGCTGCGGCAATGGCAAAACCGATAATTGCTACTGATATACCCGGCTGCAGGGATGTGGTGGAAGACGGATTTAACGGGTTCTTATGTAAGCCAAGAGATTACAAGGATCTTTTTGAAAAAATGGAAAAAATGGTTAAGCTTGATGAAAATGGAAGAAAAAGGTTGGGTAATAATGGAAGAGAAAAAATTAAACGTGAATTTGATCAAAATATTGTAATAGTAAAATATGAAAAAGTAATTAATGAGCTCTGTTCATCAAAAAATAAAAAGTATTAAAGGAGAGAGGCGAATAATGCTTTTTGGCGTAAGAATTCAAAAGTAGTGGAAGATGAAAAAATAAATAAATAGAAACACTAAGACGTCACATCTTTACAAAGCCCCTTTCTGATGTTTGAATATATGCCTGCCTCACAAATATCTATTATTAATAATGAAGAACTTCTTGCCGGAGATGCTAACAGAATTACCATGAATCAGGACATTTATAGAACCAAAATTCCCAGAACCTTTATTGATAAAATAAAAGCTTTACGGAATTCCGCAAAATATGATCGAACGCGGATGTTAGACCCTTTCATCTATCACTGTCTAAAGGACTTTCAAGATAATCCACATGTTCCTGACGAGACGGTTGCTGAGCTTGAGCAGGTGTACTACCAGACTGCAGCTTCAAATATTAAAAAATTATATTCTGCGACAAAGATTTTACAGATATTTCATCAGGAAGGCATCTTTGCTATACCTCTTAAGGGAATGGCTTTGATTGAAACTGTATATAAGAACCCGGCAATCCGTCCTATGGCAGATATTGATTTGTTGATAAGACAAGAAGATGCTCAAAAGGTAAAAGATATTCTGATAAATATGGGATATCCTTATATCGATTCATATAGAGGTTCAATTAACTTCGCAGACAGCGAGAACGAGGTATTTGATCTGCATTCAAAATTCACAAGATTTGAAGTATTGTTTCATATAGATTATGCTGAAATTTATAGTCGTCTGAGAAAAATAAACTTCAATGGACAGATTCGGGTTGGAGTTCTTTGCCCTGAACATCAATTGATCCATATCGCACTTCATTTAGCACCAGGCCTTTATTCGGGTTTAAACTTTATAAACCTTATAGATATGTATTACTTGATTATCGATCAGGATTGTCCGTTTGACTGGGAATATCTTATCGGCTTCTCTACAAGATCAAAAATGAATTCATATATATATGGACCGATTTATCTTTGTACCCATCTTTTTGATCAAAAAATTCCTGAATCGGTTCTCAAAATATTCCAAGCTCGCTTATCCAAGAGGAAAAGTGCCTATATTCAGAATGATTATTTTGGATCAATTTTGGATAGGGGAAGTAGTGGACTGAAAATTTTTTTCGAGAGGGTGAAGTGGGCTGAAGGATTTCCGAATAAGATGAAATTAATCAGGATGGCTCTGTTCCCTGACCGTCAGGAAATGGCTCAGCGTTATAGTATTCCGGAGAATTCATTACGGCTTTATGGATTCTATATTGCAAGAATAGTAAAATTGCTCAGAGAAATTCTCAAATAACAAAGGGGACAGGTCTCAACCCCGACTACTTTTCCAAGATTTATAAAGATAAACTTTTGCCAGACTTGCCTTAGATAAATGGTCTATCATTATCTCCTCTTATTTTAAGACCCTATTCCCTGTCCCTGAAGCCGTCAAAGAGATCTATAGCTCGAAGAGTAATTGGACATTACCCATTTCCGCTCAAAGCACTTTTGGGTAAGAATGAGAATGACCGTGTACCGGTGTAACTATGGATGCACTTGATCTCATCAAAGAGGGGAAAATCAAGCGATATTTTCGGGCAACCCGGAAACTCAATCACCCAAATCTGATTTCACACATTACGCAGAGGGCGGCAGGAAAGGAGCCCTTGTTTTTGGAAAAGACAGACTATCTCTTTATGTTAGGTCTCCTGAAAGACGTTGCCGATAATGCTTCCCTCAGAATATATTCTTTTTGTCTCATGCCAAACCATATCCATTTACTTTTGAGCCCAAAGGAAGGGAACTTGTACGATGCCATGCGGGATTTGTTTTCCAGGTATGCTATGCAGTTCAATCGGAAATATGAAAGAAAAGGTCACCTTTTTGGCGGACCTTACAGGCAGGCAGTTTGCCTGGATGACAGCTATCTTTTGGCCGCTTCTCTCTATATTCATCTGAATCCAGTAAAGGCTGGGCTGGTGTTTGATCCCCTAAGGTACCGCTGGTCATCGTCCAGATTGTATTGTGAGGATGATGCCCCGAAATCCTTTATAGATCCTGATTTCATCTTGCACTTGCTTTCTGAAGACCAAATTGAGGGCAAAGAACAATATCGCCTTCTGCTGAAACAAGGTAGCGAGTTAGAGGCTGCACACGTCTTGGAACAGGAAGACGCCATAGAACGCTTCCACTTAAAACTTGCCTCTATATTTCCATCTTTTTTCAAGCGGATCGGCAAGAAAAAGCGGATTGCCACATCTTCGGGCATAGACTTGGCAGCTATGGAGGAATTGGAGAAACAGATTGAAGCCATAAGAATAAGCCCTTTCGATAGCAAGCCCGAAAGTAGAAAAGCGAAAAAGTATATCATAGAACAACTTATTGCTCGAGGTTATAAGCGAGCAGAGATTGTAGAGCGTTTAGGTTTATCAAGGAAAACGGTTTACAACATTTTGAAATCTCCCTTGTGAAGAATTATCATACTTCTATTACCCATTTCCGCTCAAGGCAGTTTTGGGTAAGAAATATTTCAACATGAAAAACTTTTTTGTCTATTGGCTTCCTCCTTTAGCCTATATGGCCTTTATCTTTCCTACTGACACTTTGACGGCCGATAGTACGTCCCGCATTATTGTCCCGGTCAGCAAATGGCTGTTCCCCGATGCCGGCGAGTCTACGATAGGAATATTGCATATCGTTATTCGCAAGTATATCCATAGCACACTGTAAGGTAAATATTAATACTCAATGACTGAGTAAAACTACTCAATGATTGAGCATCTATGATATAATTCGGTATGGATTTTGAAAGGCCGCTTGTTAATGTTCTTCTGAGGGCGCTTGCGAAGCGCTCTGCTGTTTTTCAAGTTATTATCGGACCCCGACAGGTTGGGAAAACGACTATTGCCCACCAGGTGCTTAATAAACTGCATTATCCGTCAGTGTATGCATCGGCGGATGCTCCGCTGCCTCCGGGGCCTGAGTGGATTGAAACACAATGGCGGCTTGCGGAGGTGGAGCTAAAGAAGAGTAAAAAGCCTGTCATCCTTGTTCTGGATGAGATCCAAAAAGTGAGGGGGTGGGGTGAATCTCTCAAGCGCTTATGGGACAATGCAAGACATACGAGACAGGATATCCGCCTGATGGTGCTTGGATCCTCAGCCCTCCTTCTGACTGAGGGCTTAACAGAGAGTCTTGCAGGTAGGTATTTTTTGAACCGGTGTTATCATTGGCCTTATTACGAATGCGCGGAGGCATTTGGATGGGACCTGAAAAAATGGTTCTATTTCGGGGGCTATCCCGGCGCAGCGGCATTTGCCGATGATGAATCGCAATGGAAGCGTTATGTGACGGACTCGTTGATTGAAGCTGTCCTGGCACGGGATGTTCTTCAGATGCAGAAGATCGCCAAACCTGCGCTCTTACGGCACCTTTTTGCGCTTGCAGCAACATTTCCTGCGCAGATATTTTCATATAACAAGATGCTGGGGCAATTGCAGGACGCCGGAAATGCAACTACTCTTGCACATTACCTTAAACTGCTCGAAACGGCTTTCCTTATCAGTGGGCTGGAACTGTTCTCGAGAGGACAGATCAGGAAGCGGGGCAGCAGTCCCAAACTGATTCTATGGAACAATGCGCTGGTGAACGCTCTTTCGACAAAAACGTTTAAAGAGTCTGTCGGAGATGAGGCATGGTGGGGGCGTCTTGTCGAGAATGCTGTCGGCGCCTATTTTTGCAACAACCTCCCCGGAAGCGATTATCATCTGACTTATTGGCGTGACCGGGACATAGAGGTCGACTTTGTAATCACGAGGGGAGCCGAGACATGGGCAGTAGAGGTAAAAAGCGGACGCGGAGGCAAGGGTTCGGGACTTGAGAGATTTCGTTCAAGATATCCGAATGCGCGGATGCTGGTTGTAGGCGGCTCAGGTATTCCGCTGGAGAAGTTTTTTCTCGAACCGGCTGAAGCGTGGTTGTGAAAAAAGGATCTGCGATAAAGTTACAGGGAAAAAACATGAAGGATTTTATTCTCTATTGGTTTCCTCCGTTAGCATGGATGGCGTTTATTTTCCCCATGAATTTCATGCTGACAGCGGACAGCACTTCTCATATCATTGTTCCGATATTGAAATGGTTACTGCCTCAAGTCAGTCAGGCTACAATCGATATATTGCATATCGTGATTCGCAAATTCACGCATTTCTTCAATTATGCCTTCCTTGCGGTTCTCTTATACCGTGCGTTTCGTGCAAGGAGGAAAACGTGGCGTTTGGAATGGATCGTTTATGCGGGACTGATTGCGGTTTGCTATGGAGCCCTTGATGAATTTTTGCAAACCTTTATTCCTTTAAGGAAAGGGTCGTTTTATGATTGGATGATTGATTCGGCCGGAGCTATATTTGTATTAAGCTTTATTTATATAAAAGGTGACCTCAAACTAAAAGGGGGTCAGGTCTCAACCCCGACTACTTTCCCCAGTTTTATAAAGATAAAGCCATAGCAAGACTTGCTTTAGATAAATGGCCTGTCATTATTTTTTCTTATTTTAAGACTCTGTTCCCTGTATTTGAAGCCATAAAAGAACTTTACGGAGATAGGAGAAATTTTACCTTGCCTTTGAATTATTTAAGATTTATAAAATGGCGGGTGAGAGAGTGGACGGGAAAGAACTCATAGATGACAGCGGCATGTCCCGGGCAATCCCTGGTTGTGAATTGTATCATAAATAGAGTCTGTTTATAAATTATGGCTTATATAATCTGTCATTCCCCGACTTGATCGGGGAATCCAGTGTTTTCAATAGGTTCTGGATTGGGAGCCTGTCCCGTACTTGATACGGGAGTCAAGCCGGACAATGACAAAATACGACTTTATAAACAGACACTAAATAATCTATCATACGTAAATAATGACAATTTGACATTTTGTCATTATCTGTATACTATAAAGAGATAGAGCGTGACTATAACAAAAGATAGTAAAGGAGTACGATATGCTTATAACTGTAGATAAACGTGGAAGTATTAACCTGCCAAAGACACTTCGGAAAGAGCTCGGGATCGAAAGCGGCTCATATTTAAACCTGGAAATCGAGGAAGGAGGAGTCATTGTGCTGCATCCTGTGTCTGTCTATCCAACAACCCGGCTCAGTACTAAAGGACTTACCAAACTTGAGGAGGCACGCAAGAGCGGTAAGGGGAAATTGCCTGAATGGATGGTCAGGGAAATAAAGAGTGCCTGAACTGATACCGAGTAAGAAGTTTCTTGAGGATATTGAAGTATTTCGTTCTAATCAGGTTCTGAGAAAGAAAATAGCAAAAGCACTAAGCCTGCTCGAAAATAATCCGCTCCACCCAGGTCTGAACCTTGAGCGGATTGTGAACGATCCGAAAGCATGGTCTGTAAGGGTGGATAGAAGGTATAGAATTTCATTTGACCCTTTAAGATTTTTGCCTTCAGGGTTTCCTGATTGGTCAGCAGATATTTTTCTTTTACGTGTTCTTGATCATGACGATTTATACCGACACCCAAGATGAAAAACCATGCCTTAGCAGCTCAATCCATTCATTTGTTGTCCGGTTTCTGCGCAGAGCAAACCGAGGATGAAGGTGACATAGCCTCAAGAATATTGTGCTAAAACGCCTCTTTGACATTTTTTTATCAACATTTGGTCTTATATGTTCTTCACCCTTATGGATTCTCTTTGGGTTAGCCATAATCCTTGAGGACAGACTGCCGATATTTTATCTGCAGGAAAGGGTAGGAAGAGGGGGGATGACCTTCAAGGCAATAAAATTCCGTTCAATGATAAAGGATGCAGAAAATGGGACAGGGCCTGTTCAGGCTGTTGAAAATGACCCAAGGGTTACAAAGGTTGGAAGGGTTTTAAGGGCAACTGCTATGGACGAGCTTCCACAGCTTCTAAATATTTTAAAAGGTGACATGAGTTTTGTTGGTCCAAGAGCATTGAGGCCGAGGGAAAAGGAAGTTTATGGTAATCCTGATGAAATAAATATAGAAAATGTTCCGGGCTATAAAGAACGGCTTGCAGTAAGGCCGGGTTTAACAGGTATGGCACAGGTCTATCTCCCAACAGACGCCCTCCGCAGTGAGAAATTCCAATACGACCTTCTTTATATTAAAAAACAATCCTTCCTACTCGACCTTAAACTCATTTTTCTTTCCTTCTGGATAACATTCAGGGGGAAGTGGGAATCAAGAGAGAAAAAGGTGTGAGTAAGCAATAGGTAGGCAATAAAGACTGCATCAATACTTCTTCCTTACCTCACTGATTCTGAAAATTCTTACCCCGAGTTTTTTCCTTTCCTTCTCGCTGAAGATAAACGGCTCTGACTCTTTATTCAAAGGTTGCAGGATATATAAAGGGGGGCGATAAAATATTTTACCAACAGCGTTCTCCTTGTTGGATAGAAAAAGTACAATATTGCCATCATTGACCTGAGAGTTCGGCTCAATTAAGAGCAAATCATCTTCATTGATAAGAGGACTACTGATAAAAGTACCTTTTGCTATAAGAAAAACCGCACCCTGATCATGGGAAAGGGAAGGTTCGAAGAGGTCTGCCTTCTCTTTTACATTAAAGGAGCGTTTCACACTAATGAATTTTTCCAAATTCATAACAGGAAGCATTCTCGGAGCTCCGTAAGAAGATAGTTCCTCCTTTATCATTGCAGGATCTTCCAGAAGTTGAGATAAAGATAATTCCAGGGCTACCGCTAATCTTTCAAGGGTTCTGGTCTTAAGGTTTTTTTGTTGATGAGCCTCAATTCGGGCGATGCTTGCCTGAGAAATATTACTCCTCTGACTTAGTTCAAGTTGTGATAGTCCGAGTTTCTGCCTGAAATACTTCAGTCGCCTGCCAATATCCTTCATTGTCCTTTGATTTATACCTAAACAGGAATATTTATCAATAACATGCATGCAAATTAATTGACAGAAATTATACACACGTGTATAATTTTATCGAATAATTTATCAGGGGTGGTAGAAATTATGAAACTTGCCGGGATGCTGAATGAGAGAAAAGCGGTGAAGGAGGAAATCAGGAAGATCAAAGAAAGACTGTATCTGTCTGCTAAAGTACAGGAAGGTGACGCAAGGCCGGTAGAATCTCCTGAAGAACTTAAAATAAAATTAATTATCCTGTTCGAAAAACTCCAGACACTTATTGTTAAGATAAATCGTACTAATATTAAAACCCAGATTGAGGGAAAAAGCCTTATGGAATTGATTGCAGAACGGGATAAGAACATCGCAATCGCAGAGGCGCTTCATGGGTTGGCAGGAAATGCTACTCCAAGGCCGGAAAGATTTTCAAGGAACGAAATCCGGTATGTGCCTACAGTGGATATACAAGAAATCCGGAAGGAAGCAGATAGTTATTCTCAAATGGCCAGGGAAATAGATAACAAAATTCAGGCTGCAAATTGGAATAGCGAAGTCTGACACAGCATAGCAGGTAGTTTTCCTATAATATTGGGGATGCAATCCCGGAAAGGGACCCAACTGACAATTGGGACTTTGAGGTTCGAATCCTCTATTACTGTAACGGCTTAAAGTTACAGGAGTAGGTGGAAAACCATATAAATGTTACTGTTACAACCGGCATCCAGGTATTATATGAGACGAGGGAGGGAAAGGGGATACAAGGACAAGGAGATTAACCCATGGGGATGTTTGATACCGTGTATTTCGATAAAAAATACTCCTGTCCTGAGTGTGGTGAAGAAATCGGCTCGGTTCAGGTGAAAGAATTTGAAAACATACTGGAAAATTATCATGTAAAAGACTGTGTTTCCCATGCAGAAGAGATACGGATAATAAGGGATGAACTATTCTGTGACGTCTGTTCGGGGTATACAGGGAAAAATATTTATATTGCTATAGGAAGAGGCATCCTTCTCGGCATAGCCGATACACTTGATGAAGCAAGAGGGCTCTTAAGCGAAATGAATCTGGAGAAGATTGTCCTCTGCTATCACGACCTCTACCAGAGATATAAGAATGAACAAAAAGAGAAACATTCTTACAGAAGGTTTTTGCATGACCTTCATGACTGGTACGCTGAAAGACTTCATGAAATGCCAGAGGATGACAGTAACCGCTGGAGGCTCATGTTTATATGGAACAGCAGACATCTTAAAGGTGCCCTAACCCCGGTAGAATCGATTGAAAGATTTATGACCTATAAGAAAATGATCAAGGTATTAAATAAACTTTGGGGAGAAGGTTATGAAATTCTTGACATCTACTATCCAGAAGAAATGGGTTCAGGGGAGGTGCAATGGTCTGTTGATGTTTATCAAGATGAGATAAATGAGCGCTGTCACATGAATTGGACATGGACAGTGTTAAGTAAGAAACAGTTAGAAATAGATGCCGAGAACGAAGATAACCTGCCGGAGTGGGTAATTGTGATCGATGAGCCATTCTCTGATGAAGTGGTTTGTCAGGCGGTGGGGAAATGGTTACGGGACAGGGGTTATGAATTTGGAGTGAAAATGATATCTCCTGAAGAGGCAAGAGGCTCTGGATTGATTAAAAAGTTAAAACGAATAGATAGAGAATCAGAAAAGAGGTCTGCTATTCCCATGAAGACGGTTATTGAAGAGTTAAATAAAGAAGAAGTTGAGAGAATTGCAGAACTTATAGAGTCAAGGTTAGATAGGAGAAGAGTATTATACTATGAGGGGTTCTATGGCTCCCTCCTGCCTGATGTGGAATCAGATAGACTAATAGGGAAGATTGAAGGAATAAAGGAAAGTGTAGTGTATGAAGGCAAGACGATAAAGGAATGTGAGCAGAAGTTCAGGGAGGCTGTGTCGGGGTATAAAAAGATAAAGGACATTTAAATGGCGACCTTGACACACAATAATAAATATACATGTGCATTTGATCTAATACTTTTAGAATGGGAGCGTTATGACTCTAACAGCTCTAAAAAGGCAGATTCTGATGTGAAAACGATGCCATTAGGTGAGCCCTACCTCGCTATTAAGAGAAAATAAAGGTTATGTTTTTAATTAAAAGGGTGAATTTATATGAGAACCTGGAGTTATGGCGTAAATTCAATTTACAAAAAAGCCGGCATTTATCTTGAAGAGGCCTCCTGGTGGGTATTTGTGGTAGATAGATTTGTTGAGTTTTTATGTGACTTTATGCCTTCTGTTCCCCTGCCCAAAATCAAAATGAGGCTTAAAGATAAGGAAGATGTTGAATTTAATGGAGGGAATGAATTGACAACATTATGGGATTGGTATGGGGATCTAAGACAGGTTTTTCACTGTTTTGTGCATATGCCTCTTTTTGATTTTTGTCAAAAGAGAATTGGGTGTAAACACATTGAAATTGATTATAATAAGGCCAAAGAGATGTTCTACGAAGAAGATAAAGAATTCTGGGATAAGGAAATGGGAATATTAGACCCCTGAGTTAAATGTGAAACCTATTCCCTATTATAATCGTATATTATATTGCTGAATTATACGATTATATCGTATAATAAAATTATGCAAGAAATATTCTATCGATATAATCCGTGGTGGGAAGGTAACTATAATCCGGAAGGGCTTGTTGAGCGCGAACTGATGCTTTCTTCTATGAAGAGACATCTCCAATCCCGGCAGATTGTTTTGCTGACAGGACTTAGAAGGATCGGGAAAACCACACTGCTCAGGCTTTTTATATAATATTTAATAGAGAGAGAAGCGGTTACTCCCCGCCATATATTTTATATGAGCCTGGATGATTACCAACTCTCAAAACTTACAGTTCTTGAGCTCATTGAGGAATACCGTAGGATTCATAAAATTAAATTCAATGAAAAAGTATTTCTTTTTCTTGATGAAGTTGTGTATCAAAAGGACTTTGAAATTCAGTTGAAAAATGTGTATGACAGTCAGAATGCAAAGATTTATGCCTCTTCCTCCAGCAGCTCGATACTGAAAAGCAGAAAGTCCTATCTTACGGGCAGGAATGTCATTCTTGAGGTCCTGCCTCTTGACTTCAGGGAATATCTCCGCTTCAAGAGGATTACAATCAGAAAATCTGACGCACATCTCATTGATAGATATTTCGAAGACTTCCTGAGGGACGGAGGCATCCCAGAATATATATTAAGAAGCGATGTTGAATATCTCAAGGAACTGGTAGACGATATTATTTATAAAGATATCGCAGCAGTATATGGGATAAAAAACCCACAAATTCTCAAAGAATTCTTTCTCCTTTTAATGGAGCGATCCGGAAAGGCCGCAAGTATTAACAAGATGGCAAAAATAATAAAAATATCTCCGGATACCGCAAAGCGTTATTTTGGAATGTTCAGTGATACCTATCTTATCTATCCTGTTATGCGATGTGGTAAAACCAATGAAAGGCTGCTATCACCAAAAAAAGTTTATGCAGCAGATCTTGGAATTCGGACTTTTTTCACCGGGTTCAGGGATAAGGAGAGCCTTTTTGAAAACTATGTTTATCTGAAAATAAGGCATATGAAGCCCTGCTATGTATATGATGAAAAGACAGAAATCGATTTTTTAACGGAAAAGAAAGAGCTTGTTGAAGTTAAATATAATGGCGAGATGACCGTGAGACAGAAAATACTTTTTGATCGAATAAAATCAGCAAAAAAACTGGTAATAAGAAATATCTCGGAACTGGAAAAGTACTTTCCTGTAAATGAAATATAATAGATAGGAAACAATAAATATACTAAAGAAGTTCATGCCTGATTAAAAAAGAGCTTTATGCTTAAACGCCTCTTTGATATCTTTTTGTCTTCTAGTAGCTTACTATTTCGCTTCATATATGCATCTCATGATAAAATGTAAATTAAATGATACGAAAGACAAAAAGGAGGTTAAAATGAAATATTTTATCCAATTTTTCAAAATAAGATTTTGTAATTTCAATTTTCTTATAACCATATTATTCCTATTCACCTGGATAATTTTTATCCCCTCGATTTCCAGAAGCGCCGAAGACTCGAATAAGATGATAGAACTTATTCTTGATGCTTCTGGAAGCATGAACGGAAAATTAAAAAGCGGAGAGACCAAAATTGACGCCTCGAAAAAGGCGGTGTCAGATCTGATGAAAAAGTTAAAGGATGACATGGTAATTGCTTTTCGGGCTTATGGACACAAATCCCCAAGAGAAAAACATGATTGTCAGGATACAGAACTACTTATACCATTTGGAAAGGTCAGGGAAAATCGAGACAAGGTGTTGTCGAGTTTAAAAAATATTTCTGCCCGTGGTTATACACCGATTACATATGTCTTCCAGAAAGCTGCCGAGGATTTTCCCACTTCATTTCAGGGGGAAAAGATTATTATCCTTGTAAGTGACGGAAAAGAAACATGTGAGGGTGATCCTTGTGCAACAGCGAAAGCACTTGCAAACAGCAAAGCTAAACTCGTAATACATACTATCGGTTTCGGGGTAGATGAAGCTGCCAGGCAGCAGCTTGAATGTATTGCAAGGATAACAGGGGGCAGATATTTTACGGCTGAAGATGCACAACAGCTTCTACAGGTACTCAATAAGGCAGTCGAGACCTCAAAGACAATTGTAACAGAGAAAAAAGGTCCGGGCTGGCTTGAGGTGAAGGGAGCTGATTTGCACGGGCATACTGTTACGAGGGCGGATACAGGAGAAAAGGTTGGCGGACTTGGTCATACTCAATCAACGATAAAGCTGCCGGCAGGCATATACAATGTCACATTTGGAAAGGCGGTATGGAAAAGTGTAGAGGTAAAGGAAGGAGAAACAACGGTTTTAACCCCTGGGATTTTAGAAGTTGAACACGCTATGCTCAGCGGGCATAAAATACTCGACCGTGAAACGGGGATTGAACACGGCTCGGTCAGTAGTTTAAATAATTCAATGGCTCTCATGCCGGGAGAATATGATGTTATGTTTGGAAATATCCCCTGGCTGGTCACCATAAAATCAGGGGTATCGACAACCCTGCGCCCCGGCACTGTCACAGTCGAACATGCGCATTACATGGGGCATAAGATTCAGAACAAAAAGGGTGAAGTTGTGGGCGATGTAAGCAATATCAGGGACACCATATCCCTTCCGCCCGGTGAATACACGATCGAGATAGGGGGAAAGAAGATATCTTTTTCTTTAAAGGAAGGGGAGCAACTCACGTTCCAGAACAAATAATGTTATAAGGATAAGGATTAAGGATTAAGGGGTTCTGTAAACCTTATCCTTTAATCCATTTATTATTCCTGACCACTATTCTTATTTCGTTTCTGTTCATACATCATTTTGTCTGCCTGGGCCAGTAGTTCATCAATAGAGCAAGGTTGTTCGGGATTATACTGTACTATGCCAATACTTATAGACAGCTCGTAGCGGCGGTTTTCTTTTCTATTACCGGCCTTCAGGCGCTCTTTCAATCGGGCAGTAAGAATATCGGCGCTTGATGCGGAAGTTTCTGTCGCAAGGACTACAAACTCGTCGCCGCCGATACGGGCAATGATATCTGGCTCACGGAAAGTCTCTTTCAGGATATTAGCGGTATCGATCAATGCCAGGTTACCTTTATGGTGGCCGAAAGAATCATTGATCTTTTTTAAATCATCCACATCCGCGAAAAGAAGCAGCATCCCTCTCTTCATCCTGTTGGCTTTCTTTAATTCCTGTTGGGCAAGGGCAGCGAATCCTCGCCGGTTGTACAGACCTGTGAGATCATCGATAAGTGACAGGGCGCGCAGCGCTTCCTCTGCATGTTTTCGCTCAGTAATATCTTCGATTAAACCGTCATATCTGATCAGGCGACCTTTCTCGTCGTGGTGCGGCACCATGGTATTGCGTACCCAGACGACCGAACCATCTCGACGGAATAGACGGTGTTCTATAGGGGAAACATTTTGTCCGGACAGGATATTTTTAACTGAATTTTCTACCTTCATCCGATCGTCCGGATAGATCATTGAGTACCACAAATAAGGCTCTGACTCATAATCCTCTGGATTATAGCCGGTGACCGGCAGACATCCAATACTATGCCGGGTGGAAACCGCCTGTCCCTCTCTTACCTCTACTGAATAAGTGTATCTGGTAACTGCGCTTAACATCCGCCTGGAACGTTCTTCACGTTCTCTGAGCGATTCCTCTGCCCACTTGCGCTCAGTGATGTCTTTAGCAATTCCGTAAACGCCGACGATTTTGCCATCTACAACAATCGGAATATTGGTTACGTTTAGTTCTACGCGGTGTCCATCCTTGTGTGTAATTGCAGTTTCGTAGTTCTGCGGCGCTCCTTTAGACGCCTTCCGAAAGCGATACAGCGTCCTTTCTGAATCTTCCGGGACGATGAGAGGCATAAAAGACATCTGCATTAGCTCTTCGCCTGAATACCCTGATATCTTGTGACAGGCAGGATTTGCGCTAAGGAAATTCCCCTCAAGATCGAACGAGTAGATCGCATCAGGGTTGTATTCGAAAAGTGACTTATATCGCTGCTCGCTTTCTTCCAAACGTTGTTCTATTTGTTTAAGCTCGTTTTTTAATTTTTTCAATTCGGTGATGTGTTGTCGCATTTCAACCGATTCTTTTAGGAGTTGATGTTTTGTCTTATCTTCAGCCTTCATAATTTTATTCGTTGTGCCCCCAGAGAGACGGTCCTTCTGCCCTGACATTTGCCACGTATGCATTTACTTCATGTCTGTATGCCCCGCGGAGTAGTTTTGCTATTTTACCCACAGCATACATCTGATCGTCAACCTTCGACACCGGCATAACCTCGAGGGTGCTATTAGTGATGAAAACCTCTTCTGCGGAATAGATATCATCCTTTGTGAATTCACCTTCTTTTGCCTTTAAGCCATCTCTCAGGGCAAGTTCTATGACTATCCCTCTTGTTATGCCGTCAAGTATTCCACACTCAGTTGAAGGTGTGCAGAGGATGCCGTCTTTATAGAAAAATACATTACTGATGGCGCCTTCAGTGAGCTTCCCATATACGTTTAGCATTACAGCCTCATAGGCATCTCTTTTTTTTGCCTCGATCTTGGCGAGTATATTATTAAGAAAGTTCAGGGATTTTATACGGGGATTTATCGCCTCTTTAAGGTTTCTTCTCGTTTCAGGGATAATGAGGCTTATACCTTTTTCATAATACGATCTTGGGTAGTCCTTCAGTTCCTGCGCGATAATGACAACTGTAGGCTCCGGACACAGTTCAGGGTCAAGGCCGATGGGACCTTCCCCCCTTGATACTGTCAACCTCATATAGGCGCTCTTGAGAGAATTGGCGATAAGGATTTCATAAAGGGAAATTTTCAGGGAGTCTACGGGAGTTGGAATCGTAAGCCCTATCAGTGATGCAGAGCGATAAAGCCTTCTGATGTGCTCATCAAGCATGAAAATAACCCCATCATAAACCCTCATTGTCTCATATATTCCATCTCCATAAAGGAAGCCGTGGTCAAAGACAGAAACCATAGCTTCTTTCGCTGGTATAATCTTCCCGTTCAAATAAACATACATGTTTAAGGTAATTATACCATTAGCCTGCATTATTCAGAAATTCATATTGATACAGGCAGGGTATAACATTTGAGCGGTTTTAGTCGATACGACTTCCTCGGAGGTCGTTACGACCGAGAATGAGCGAAAATGCTATATCCTGCCTGTAACCTTTTTCTTGATACCTGTTCACTCAGCAGCTCATTTCTCTTGACAATTAAGAGCCGATTTACTATCTTGAAATCAGAGTATTTTGAGGCACATGCCTTATAAAATAAGGTTTCATGAAATGAAACAAAACTCTGTATCTTTAGCCAAGGTAACCCGACCTATTCTTTCCGGTGTGTTTCCCAGGGAGAGATTGTTTCATCTTCTGGACCGTGGTCGTGACCGGTCGATCATCTGTATATCAGGACCCCCGGGCTCCGGGAAAACTACCCTTGTTGGCAGCTACCTTGATGCGCGCAAGCTCCATAACTTATGGTACAGGATTGATGAAAGCGACGCCGATGTTGCATCCTTTTTCTATTATATGGACGTCGCATCAAAAAAGATTGAACCACGAAAAAGAGCGCCATTGCCTGTTTTTACCCCAAAATATCTTAAAAATATTTCTGCTTTTACGAGAAGGTATTTCGAGGATTTTTACAGTCGGGTTAAAAGAACTCCATTTATTGTGGTTTTTGATAACTATCATAAGGTTCCGGCTGGATCAGCGTTTCACGAGGTGATTTGTACCGGGTTAGCTGTGATTCCCAAAAATGTAAATCTTATCCTGATCAGTCGCAGCGAAATCCCATCAGTTTTAGCGCGCGTACGTGCAAATTATCTGCCGGAGTTTATCGGCTGGAATGAACTTCGTTTGACACCTGAAGAGTTGGATGGGATTATTCGGATGAGGGGACTCAGAGAACCGTCAAAAGAAACAATCCAGGTTCTACATAGCAAAACAGATGGCTGGGTCGCCGGGCTGGTTCTGATGTTAGAGAAGGCAAAGAAAGAGGATATTGATACCCGGTTACTCAATAAACTTACCCCGGATGGGGTATTTGACTATTTTGCAACTGAGATTTTTGAAAAGATGAATGCAGGTATTCAGGACTTTTTGCTTAAGACTGCATTATTCCCCAGGATGACCCCCCAAATGGCTGAAAACCTGACGGGTCAACGAAGGGCGGGACGCATTCTGAAAGATTTAAACCGCAGCAATTACTTCACAGAAAAGTATCTGCACAATGAGTCTGTATACCGGTATCATCCGTTATTCAGGGAATTTCTATTATCCTGTGCAAGAGATACATTTACACAAACGACTCTATCTTCAGTACAGCGAAGAGCTGCTTCAATTTTGGCGGAATTCAATCAGATTGAGGATGCTGTAGGACTTTTCTGCGAAACTTGCAACTGGGAAGGGCTGGTCCAGTTAATAAATAAACATGCCCGGTCTCTGATTGCAGAGGGTAGGAATCAGACTCTGGAAAGATGGCTTGCCAGCCTTCCAAAAGACGTTGTTGAAAATACCCCATGGCTTTTTTACTGGAAAGGTGTCTGCTGTATGCCATTCAGTCCTGAACAGAGCTGCAGCTATTTTGATAAGGCATTTCAACTTTTTAAAGCCCAAAAGGATATCGAAGGGATATATCTGGCCTGGTCAGGTGTAATTGATTCTATTGTTTATAATTTTGAATTAACACGTCTTGACCAATGGATTTCTATATTTGATGAACATATACATAGGTTGAAAAGATTTCCTACTGAAGAAATTGAAGCCCGTGTGGCGTCTTCCATGTTTACAGCTTTGGTACTGAGACAACCACAACATCCTGAGATTGAGACCTGGGCAGAGCGGGCGCTATCCCTTTCACAAAAGAGCGAAGATATCAGCATAAAAATCCAAACCCTGGTACACCTGGCGTGGCACAGGATATGGTTAGGTGATTTTGCAGAAGCAGCACTCATAATTAACTCTTTACGGGAGATAACACAATCCCGAAATGTGACAGCATTAGCCTTGTTGTCACAAAAAAACGTGGAGGCGTTTTATTGCTGGTTGACAGCTAAGCATGAACAATGCCAAAAAGCAGTATCTGACGGCCAGGAATTGGCCAGAAAAACAGGAGTTAAAATAATGGATTCTCTCTTTTTAGGGCATGGCATTGCGAACGCCCTGAGTACAGGTGATCTGGTAACATCTAAAAAATTACTCCAGAAGATGGGTTCATCTCTGATGAGTTTTCAGGACTGGAGTAAAAGCTTTTATCATTCTTTGGTTACCTGGGAGGCCTTGATTCGAAGAGACCTGGCAAAGGCATTGCTGCATGCAGATTTAGCCTTGAAATTAGCACATGAGGCAGGAATTATCCAGACCGAGGCTATATGCCATATAGAGAGGGCTCAGGTGATGCACGAAATAGGGGAATATAAAAAGGCAGAAGATTATCTTGAACTCGCAAGGGATATTAGCAGAAAGGTGAAAAGTCAGCTCATTGAATTCATGTGTTTTCTGACTGAATCGATATTTGCTTTTGATCGGGAAGACGGCGCATCCGGCCTGGTATCACTCCGTAAAGCAATGACAATTGCAAGAAGGCAAGGATATTTGAACACCTTTATCTGGCGTGAACCAGTAATGACGCGGCTCTGTGTGAAGGCCATTGAAGCCGGAATTGAAGTTGAGTATGTACAGGACCTTATAAAGAGGCGTGGGCTGTTTCCTGATATGCCCCCGCTCCATATAGAAAATTGGCCGTGGCCAGTGAAGATATTTACGCTCGGGCGGTTCGGACTTGTAAAGGATGGGAAGCCTGTCCAATTTTCTGGAAAAGTTCAGAAAAAACCTCTCTCTATGCTCAAGGTATTGATTACCCTTGGAGGAAGAAATGTAAGTGAAGATCAATTGATGGATATCCTCTGGTTTGATGCAGATGGCGATGTGGCACATAAGTCTTTTGCTACTACCCTGCACCGCCTTCGAAAGTTAATTGGCAATGAAAAGGCTATATTACTTAGAGAAGGCCGTGTAACTCTGGACCACCGATACTGCTGGGTAGATGTTTGGGCCTTTGAGCGCATCATTGGACAGGTCGATGCAGCATGGAAAGGAAGACCGGCAGAAAACAATATGACTCAAACCATTCAACTATCTGAAAAAGCTGTCGAAATGTACAAAGGTCCCTTTCTGGCCGGAGAAACAGATCAGCCCTGGACAATATCCTTTCGTGAACGCCTGCGAAGCAAGTTTTTAAGGAGTGTTGGACAACTCGGCCTTTACTGGGAACAGGTTGAGGATTTCAATAAGGCGGTGAACTGCTACCAGAAGGGGCTGGAAGTTGATGACCTTGCAGAGGAATTTTACCAATGTCTTATGACCTGCTTTCAGCGCCTCGGCAGAAGGGCGGAGGCATTGACTGTTTACAACCGCTGCAGGAATACTCTTTCTACGGCACTCGGTGTTGAGCCCTCTCTAAAGACCGATGCTATTTATAAATCTCTTCTGTCTGATTAACCCAAATTATTATCTTTCTTTTTTTCTAATATGTAACTTATCTGTAATCTTCCGTATGTTATCTTTTAACAAATTTTGAAAGTGAAAGCAAAAGTTTAATTATCAACCTGGAGGATATCCTGGAAAGCTATATCATCCGTATTTATCGCTGGGAAAATGACAATCCTCAGAGTCTTGTAGGAGTGGTAGAGGGGGTTGGGGCTGAGGGTAGAATGGCATTTACAAATCTCGAAGAGCTCTGGAATATCCTGAATTTTAAGACTGCTAAAGAAGGAGGTGAAGGCAGGGGCATTTTCGGTTTAGGTAAATTGGGGGGGTTATAGCAAAGATTCTGTTAAAATAATTTTATTATATTTTTAAAAAGGAGTAAGAAAATGCTTAAAAAGATATTGTTGTTTACCATCCTGTTACTTGTTCCAGTCATGATAGGAACGACATTAAGTGTTTATGCTGATTCCTCAACTATGGTGGGAACATTGTCGGCTATGTTGGACAGCCAAAATGGAACTGTAACTGCAATGTTTGTAGGATATTGCGGCGGTGAACCTGTAATCATCGGCCCTTCTACCTGGACATCTAATGCAAAGGATTTTTCTAATGCAAGCGCAGAAGATATTGGAAACAAACTATGCGGAAATAATCACACTCTCAAAAGGGTAACAAAGTCCACAAATACTGGTAAGGAAATAGTAGCTGAAGTTGTTATTAGCAGTCCAAATGCTCCTATACTGGTAGGGAGATAGCTGCTGAGGTGTATCATAGTCTTTGATAGCATTAAAGAGATAGACCTCTGATTTTATACAAAATCAGAGGTCTATCTGTGCCTGGCATTGAGGTCATCCCGACCTTTATAATCGTTAGATTTATCTCTTGATGAATGAGTAATGGATAACTATGTGTTTAAGACTATGAATGCTGTAAAGAAATATGAAAGGATCGAGGATTAAATGTAGACAACATGTTTATCAAAGGTAATGTACGTAAAGATACGAGGACACCATTTATTACACCAGTAAGATATTCTGTGTCTGTCTTAGAAATAAGAGAATTGAGGCGAATTAATGATACCGCTGTTTCTGTTGACATTAGCATCGGCGGGCTTGGGATGTTAACAGGCTATCCTCTTGAGGAAGGACATGTCCTGACCTTTGAAGATGAGATAAATATGAACGGCATTACAGCGAAGTCCGCTATTGTTAGATGGTCAGGTAAGCTTAATGGTAATAATTACCGGGCCGGATTAAAATTTGTATAAAAAGCTTTTAGATGTGAGGTTATACTGGTAGGATAGGGCTGACTGAGATTGTCAGGGGCCAGGCATATGTCCCGGGTTTAGCATTTTCTGATAATATAAATCTGTAACTAAGTTCTACCATGACAGGATCCCTGCCGTTATACGGCTGAGTAATCCAGCCGCTGTTAGAGTTAATCTTAACTTCTCCCCCCAGTCCTTTCACAAGCACCTCTTTGAAAGGCCCACCCAACCCCTCAAAAACAATTAGGTAACCAGCCAGATTTTCATTCCTGATCTCTACATGGGCTGCTACAGGAATGTCAACATATCCGCGAAGGATGTCGGCATAAGTAATAATCAATTCTGAAGTCTGGTGGACCACTTTCAGGGCAGTGTGAGTTTGTGTTGCCTCGGCAGCTGTTATAATGGTGCTCCTTGAAGTGGTATCTTGCGGAATAGACTCAGCAGATTGAACGTTAGATAATGGTGCCAGAGATAACACTGCGACCAGTGCAGCTTTCAGAAGCTTGTTCTGAAGGTTTAGTCCATGGGCAAGCTGATAAGGTTGAACATAACCTGCTTTAACAAGTAAATCTCCGATTTTCTTTTTAGAAAGCTGTTGCCGGGAAAGGGCATCTTCAAGATGGTCACGGGAGATTTGGTTTGTAGTAACCAATATCTCTCCAAGTTTAAGTCGGCCTGAGGTTGCAGCTTTGGTTTCCTGAAGCTGTTGAAATGTTAGTACTGCGTCAAGTTCACTTCTGGCAATCAATCCAAGGCGAACCAATACTTCTCCAAGCTTTTCACCTGTTCGTTGATGCTCCTGCAATGCAAGTTCAAGCTGTTGAGGAGTTATGCGTCTGGCTTGAAGTAAAAGCTCACCCAGAAGCTGACGGACCCCTGCAGCTAATTTAACTGCATCTTCTAAAGACGCTAAATCTCTATTTACAGACAGGACAGCTTTTAGATCTACCGGGTTCAGCACACCCATATTGACCAGTATTTCACCCAGTAGTTCGTTAGTATTCTTCTGCTGTTCTAAGGCGCGCTCAAGGTCACTATGCGAGATGAACCCGCCATCTAACAGTATCTGTCCAAGCGGGCGCTTGGTGAGTCTTAAGACTGAATTTCTGCTATTTTTCTGTGAATTACCCATAAACCACTCTCATTAGAATAAGTTAAGCACTTTTTATGCCAAGTTAATAAAAATATAAAACATTCATACCGATAAGGCCGCACAACGGAAGGTTACTAAAAAAACACTTAAAATCAATTAGTTATGCAGAAAGATATGTAATATGCAGGTTGAATAAAGGAGAAATTGCAAAGATTCAAGTTGGTTTATACCGTTTAAAATGCGAGCTCAAACAATAACCAGTGACAAAAATTGGATAATATGTATCGATTTTCATACTCTATATACTCATTTTCATAGTTTTGATGTATCGAGTCTATCGCTTGAAGTTCCATTGATGTAACAAATACTTTTTAGCTTCAAACTCCTGTGCAAGAGATACCTCCTCCTGTGAAGGGGATAAAGGGACAAGGCTTGTGTCAAAAGTCTCCTCAAATGAAGTCCTGATAGCGCTTTTAAGGTCGTCAGTGTTTAACTCAGGAAGTATCTCTTTTAACCCGGTAAATGCCTCTCTTATCCCATGCGTAGATTTAAGTCTGAATACCTTAACCAATTCATCCCTATCAATAATAAATGGAATAGAACCCTGCTGAAGCAGGCTGTCGGTCCAGCGCTTTTGTGCGGAGCCAATAATCTTCTTATTGTTTATAGTAATCTCCCCATATGATGTTGAATGAAAACATAAAGGGTTTCTCGGGCGATGATTTTCTTTAATTAGTTTTAATTCTGACAAGAGTCCAATTTTTGACAGTGCATAGCCAAGGGCTATGCTTATTTTTTTATAGCTGTCGAGCAATCCCTTTGAGAATAATCTGTGTGTTGTCTTTACAGAGAAACTGTATGTAATCTCATTGCTGTGCAGGATGGCACGGCCTCCTGTAGGCCTTCTGACAACCGGGATATGTTTTTCGATACAATATGCGATATCAACATCACTGATCTTCTGAAAACATCCTATGCTTACAGATGGCATATCCCATCCGTAGAGCCTTAATGTCGGAGGTGCATTATCCTTTCTGACAACAATCGCAATTGCCTCATCCAGAGCCATATTATAAGCCGCACTACACGGTCCTGTATCAATAAAACGCCAGACATTAGTCATCCCTGCAGTAGTTAACTCCCTTTTTCAACCCTTCTATCCTGAAGAGGACATCTCCATTTATTAACTGTTTTAGTTTATCTGTACCGATGTGATTATAAAAGACGGGTTTTACAAATGTCCTGTCGTCGGTATTGCCTAAAATATTATCCCTTAAATTTCTATCTTTAAGAATGATATTTGTTATCTGGAGTGATTTGTAAAGTCTGATATAGGTATTTACACCTACACTATCTGGTTGAAGCCTTCGAAATTGATTAAGGCATTCGATTATATCATCCTCTTTCTCATAAGGGAATCCTGTAAGAAAATCTACTATTATTTTAATTCCATATGATTTTGCACCGAATATAAAATTTTCAATTTCCGTCCAATAATTAGAACATTTCTGATAGGAATCGACTGATAGCGTTATAAGATAAACGCCTGTATCTTTCAATAATCTGAATAACTTTTTATTACTATTACCAGGCTTCATGTAAACAGCCCACTTAATATCTATACCGGCATTTTTCAATGCAGTACAGAATTCGACCGAATACTCATAGCTTTCATTGAACTCTGAGTCGCAGAGATGGAAGTGGGTATATCCGATATCAACGAAGTTTCTTATCTCTTCTATCACATCTTCGGGATTTTTGAAGGATACCTTTGAATCAGCCTCAAGACAATAAATGCAGGAAGAAGTACACCCCTTGTGGGTTTCAAAACCAATAACCCCACCGGCATCGTAATATTTTTTGTAGTCTATTTTTAAAGGTCTTCGAGGATATGAAGTATTATTTCCGGAATTTTCAAAGTGGATCTTTTCTATTTCACTGGAATTACTAATTTTTTCCAAAAGCTCATTTATCTTGCTTTCAGCAGGTCCTGCTATAGCAAAATCAGCATTCAGATATCCAAGAACTCCTTCAGGGTTTGTGGAAACACCTGTCCCGCCTAAAATAACTTTAAGCCTGTGTTTTAACTTTATATGATTTACAATATCTTTTATCTCATCGAGAAAAAAATCATTGGTATGATAAAGCACAGAGTCTACATTTCTTACTGTTATTCCTGTGATATCAGGATTGAAAGATGTTACTGCATTGTCTATGTCTTTATATAAATCTTCAGAAAAACATACATCGATAATTTCAGCCTCGTGACCATTATATTCAAGAGATGAAGCTATATATTCAAGTCCTATTGGAGGCACAGGAGGAGACTTATATCTGTTTGGATTTACAAGAAGAACTTTCATATACTGTTAAATTAGTTGCAGAAATTTTTTTAAAATATAGGAGGCAGATGTGCTGAAAAAGGCTTGCCCTGAGACTCCGCACAGTTCTATACGTGGCCTGCCAGCCTTTAGCCAAAATGCAATTATGGTTAAAAGTGCAGTCATGTGAATTTAAATAAAATCTTGTCGAATTGCAAGGGTTTTTCAGTACGTCTGCCTCCTATATCATGCAACATTTAGGTTAAGTTATATCTGCCTGCGAAAATACTATTTCATCCCTGAAAGATTTTATCAGGTATATGGCCCTTCTGATGTTTTCATCAAGCACATCGACCATTGCGGCATCGAGTCCGGCGCCGGCCATATAACTGAGGAATGTGGCCTCAAGGGGTTTTCTTAATGACTTAGGTAAGCCGGTAGATACATTTGAAATCCATGCAATAGTATTTACAGGAGGCTCGATTAGCTCTTTAAGCACCCTGATGCATTCGTGGGAATTTAAAATGTGCTTCTGTCCCATCCCCCTGCCTATGTGTACTATCGAGGGGTCTGCAAAGAGCCTCTCATTTGGCATGTCAGCCTCGTTTGCCATCTCAAGAAGTCCCTCGATTATCTGGAGTTTTGCTTCCAAAGATGTAGGTATAGTGCCGCTTGAGGCCCTGATGACCAGAGAAGCTCCAGAGTTCGATACAAGCGAGAGCAGCGTTTCCTGGTCTTCGGGTTCTGTCTCTGAGATAAAATTAATGAGGGGTGGCTTTTTGCAAAGTGGTAATACCTTTTTGATTGCCTGAATGTTTCTCGAATCAAGAGATATACCGGCGTCTGTTACATCGCAGAGGATTTCTGTTACCCATGGTAAATTGTCTTCATCGCCGGCACCGTCAAGAGAACATTGTAAATTAATCATGTCAGGACCTGCATTAATAAGTTTTTTCATAATCTCTGTTAAGTTTTTTCTATCCCTGCTGCTTACCGCATCCATATAAACCCTGTTCCTTGTATTAAGGTTCTCTGCAATAACAATCATCTCTTACCTCCTGTGGGCAAAAATTAGTTAATTATAGCATCTCTTTTAATCTTTTATACCTACCTCGATCATCCTGTTTTTGATCTCCTTAATCTTATCCCTTATTTTTACGGCGCGTTCGAATTCGAGTTTCTTTGCAGCCTCTTTCATCTCAGACTCAAGCTTTTTTAATGTTTCCTCGTCATATCCGTATCCGGCCTTCTCCTCTGCTACAGCAGGAACGGTCCAGTAATCTGCCTCATAGATAGAACTGAGTATGTCCTTGATGTTGGATTTTACAGTCTCAGGGGTAATCCCCATTTTTTTGTTATACTCTTCCTGTATCTTTCTTCTTCTTTTCGTCTCGTCAAGCGCTCTCTGCATTGAACCTGTTACGGTATCTGCATACAGAATTACCTTCCCATTGATATTTCTTGCAGCACGGCCCGCTGTCTGAATCAATGAACGTTCTGATCGGAGGAAGCCCTCTCTGTCAGCATCAAGGATTGCAACAAGTGAAACCTCAGGCAGGTCAAGCCCCTCTCTTAAAAGATTGACTCCAATCAATGCGTCAAAATTACCGAGCCTTAGGTCTCTTAATATCTCAACCCGCTCAAGAGTGTCAATGCCGGAATGTAAGTATCTTGCCCTCACACCGAGATCGGTATAGTGATCGGTAAGATCTTCTGCCATCTTCTTTGTGAGCGTGGTTACAAGGACTCTCTCACTTTTTTCTGCACGTTTTTTTATCTCACCTAAAAGGTCATCCACCTGTCCTGAAACCGGCCGTACAATCAATTCGGGGTCTATAAGACCGGTTGGCCTGATTATCTGTTCAATTACACGGCCCCTCGAGTTTTCGAATTCATAAGCTCCTGGAGTTGCAGATACATAAATTGCCTGAATAACCCTGCGCTCAAATTCAGTGAATGCAAGCGGCCTGTTATCAAGTGCAGAAGGCAGTCTGAACCCATAATTTACAAGGGTTTGTTTTCTTGAACGGTCACCCTCATACATACCTCCAATCTGAGGAATAGTTGCATGAGACTCATCAATAACTATCAGGAAATCATCCTCGAAATAATCTATTAATGTATATGGAGGCTCTCCAGTAGCCCTGCCACTCAGATGGCGTGAATAGTTTTCTATACCGTGGCAATAACCGAATTCCCTCAACATTTCCAAATCAAATCTTGTCCTCTGTTCAATTCTCTGTGCCTCAAGGTTTTTTCCCTCTTTAAAAAAGTACTCGATTCTTTCCTCCATCTCTTTTTCTATATTCTTTAAAGCCGGCTCAAGCCTTTCCCTCGGTGTTATCCAGTGGCTGTTCGGGAAAAGTGCAATCTTATCGAGCCTTCTTATTCTTTTACCTGTGAGGGGGTCAAATTCATAGAGAGCATCAATATCGTCTCCAAAGAATTCTATACAAATTCCCTTATCAAGAGAGAAAGATGGGTGAACCTCTACAATATCGCCCCTTACCCTGAAAGTCCCCCTTCTAAATTCGATATCAGAACGTGCATACTGTATTTCGATTAATCTTCTCAGGATTT
This sequence comes from Thermodesulfovibrionia bacterium, assembly GCA_041500225.1. Classification (GTDB taxonomy): domain Bacteria; phylum Nitrospirota; class Thermodesulfovibrionia; order Thermodesulfovibrionales; family SM23-35; genus 0-14-3-00-41-53. The sequence continues at coordinate 101,037 of JBGQLV010000001.1, forward strand.
CATCACGCTCTGTATGCATCCCTTCTTCTATAATTAGATGCATATCCATGTAGTCCTGTGGGGAACCTAAGCCGTAGATGCATGAGACAGAAGCCACAACAATTGTATCATTTCTTTCGAGCACAGCCCTTGTCGCAGAGTGCCTCAACCTGTCTATGTCATCATTAATGAGTGCGTCTTTATCTATATACGTATCAGTTGTGGGGATGTAAGCCTCTGGCTGGTAGTAATCATAGTAGCTGACAAAAAACTCAACAGCATTCTCCGGAAACAGTTCTTTAAATTCTCCATAAAGCTGGGCTGCAAGGGTCTTATTATGGGCAATCACGAGGGTTGGCTTATTTATATTCGCAATCACATTTGCAATAGTGAATGTCTTTCCGGAACCTGTAACGCCTAAAAGTACCTGGTGCTTCAGACCCTTCCCTAAGCCTGTTGTAAGCTCTTTTATAGCCCTTGGCTGGTCGCCTTTAGGAGTGAAAGATGTAATAAGCTTGAAATTATCCATATAAATTTAAATATATTAAACGATTCATATATTGTACTGGGAGGACACAGCATTTTCGCTCATTCTCGGTCCCGAAAGCTTTCGGGACCTCCGAGGGTCGCATCGACAAACCGCTTAAATTCCATATCCTCCCGGTGCATAATAAATATTATAATTTTAAAGGACATAACTCACATAGGGGTTTTTTCTTTTTGCAAAATGTTTTGCCGACTCTTACAAAAAGGGCATGATATTCATTAAATAATTTCACATCTTTTTCAAGGGCTGAGTAGAAAAGCTCCTGAAATTCATCATAAGACTTTTCATGGTTCATGATTCCATGTCTTGAAAGGACCCTTTTTGTATATGTATCTATTACAAAAACAGGTTTCTCAAGGGCATAAAGGATGATTGAATCTGCTGTTTCAGGTCCTATCCCATTGATGCTGAGAAGTTTTTCCCTCAGTAAATACAGATACTCATTTTTCATCTTCTTCATGCTTCCATGGTAGTCATTCATAAGAAAATCTATAAAAGACTTAAGCCTCTTAGCCTTTATGTTGAAATACCCTGTGGGTCTTATGAGTTCGGAAAGTAACCTGACAGGCATTTTGTGTATAACCCTTGCTGAGAGGGCGTTCTGTTTTTTTAAATTATCTATAGCCTTCTCCACATTCCCCCAGTTTGTATTCTGTGTAAGGATTGCACCAATAGCAATCTCAAGCGGAGTTTTACCGGGCCACCAGTGCTGAGGGCCAAAAGTTTGATATAATTTTTTATAAATTTTGAGTAAATTTTTCATTGCCTATTTAGTGTCTGTCCATAAAGTCTTATTTTGTCATTGTCCGGCTTGACCGGACAATCCAGAAGTCCTTGAAAAGCCTGGATTCCCCGATCAAGTCGGGGAATGACAGACTGTTCAAATTATCATTTATGGACAGACACTGTTTATTTTACACTATTTTTTTTACTATCTCGACTTGTTTATAAACCGGTAAATTGCCTATAATAACTAATAAATTTGAGCGTATAATTTAAAGGTCTGGAGGAAACATGCTTGTCAGGGGCAGGGCAAGGAGATTTGGCAATGATATAGACACAGATGTGATTATACCTGCGAGGCATCTTAATACATCTGACCCGCATGAACTTGCGAAGCATGTGATGGAAGGTGTTGACAAGGATTTTTCCAGCAAGGTAAGGGCGGGTGATATTATTGTTGCCGGGAAAAACTTTGGATGCGGGTCATCGAGGGAACATGCGCCAATTGCGATAAAGGCAGCAGGCATCCAGGCGGTAATAGCAAAGAGTTTTGCAAGGATTTTCTACCGGAATGCCTTTAATATAGGGCTTCCCATCTTTGAGTCTGAAGAGGCTTCGGAGAAGATTAAAGAGGCCGATGAGATAGAGGTAGATGCGAACAATGGGATAGTAAAGAATTTGACAGCACACGAGGAATACGTAGCAAACCCGATCCCTCCATTTATGCAGGGGTTAATTAATGCAGGAGGATTGGTTGAGTGGACAAAGAAGAGATTAAAAGCTCAGGATACGGGAGAATAATTTATGAAATCTTATAACATAGCTGTTATCCCCGGAGATGGTACAGGCCCAGAGGTTATTAGAGAGGGCATTAAGGTCTTAGAAGCTGTCTCTCAGAGGTTTGAATTCAAACTTGGCTTTAACTATTATGATTTTGGGGGTGAGCGGTATTTAAGGACAGGTGAAACCCTGCCGGATAGTGCAATCGCTGAACTTAAAAAATATGATGCGATCTATTTCGGTGCAATAGGACATCCTGATGTAAAGCCTGGCATACTCGAGAGGGGAATTCTCTTAAGGCTGAGGTTCGAGCTTGACCAGTATATTAATTTAAGACCTGTAAAGTTGTATCCCGGAGTTGATTGTCCATTAAAGAATAAGAGGCCTGAGGATATTGACTTTGTTGTAGTGAGAGAGAATACAGAGGGACTGTATGCCGGAGCAGGCGGTGTTCTGAAGAAAGGGACGCCTGATGAGGTTGCAATACAGGAGTCTATTAATACAAGGAAAGGAGTTGAGCGGTGTATACGGTTTGCCTTTGATTACTGCAAGAGGAGAAATAAGGATAAAAAGCTTACGCTATGTGGCAAGACAAATGTCCTCACATTTGCCTTTGACCTATGGGAAAGAACATTCCATGAAGTAGCAAAGGAATATCACGAGATAAAGATTGATTATGCACATGTTGATGCTGTAGCAATGTGGTTTGTGAAGAATCCTGAATGGTTTGATGTCATCGTAACAGACAATATGTTTGGAGATATTATTACTGATTTGGGAGCGATGATACAGGGGGGGATGGGCATAGCTGCAGGTGGAAACATCAACCCTCAAGGTGTCTCGATGTTTGAGCCTATAGGCGGCTCTGCACCAAAATATACAGGAAAGAACGTGGTTAACCCCTTAGCTGCAATCTGTGCAGGAGGAATGATGCTTGAACATATTGGCGAAAATAAACCAGCACAGCTTACTGAAAAGGGTGTTATGGAGGTTACAGGTAAATATCTCAAAAGCCTTTCCGCAGGGCAGATGGGTTATAGTACAACCGAGGTTGGCGACCTTGTTGCAAAGCTTGTGAATGAACTTAGCCTTGTCGGAATCGACTCGCAACGAGATTGACAAAGCATCGAGTTATTTGATATAAACAAAATCTACTCCTGGGTAGCTCAGTCGTCCGTCCGAAAAGGCGGACGGAGGGTGGCTACAGGGATGACGATGAAATTCCTGGGTAGCTCAGTCGGCAGAGCGGGTGGCTGTTAACCACTTGGTCGGGGGTTCGAATCCCTTCCCAGGAGCCAGCCCTGATCCTCAGCAAGATCATTTGCTGATTTAATATTTAATGGATTTATGGGATGTAATGCCCATAAATCCATTTTTATTTTACCTTTTCTTGCTTAACCCAGCCTTGCTTCTCATTAAGTCTGAGAATTTATCACTTCTGCTGTAATTCTAAGCATTATTTATCCTTGTAACAATCAGAGGCTATACTTGATATAATATTTAATAAAATGAAAATAATTATCTTTATTGTATTCCTGGTTAGTGTATTTCTTATACGCCCTGCAGAGGCAATTGAAAACCTTCCGCATCATAATCTGTCAGTTTCTTTTGATATTCAAAGAAATCTCATAAAAGGAGTCTCAACAATCAGCCTGCCGGAAAACAGCGAGGTGAAAATTTATATTGGATCATTGAAAATTCTTTCTGCAAAACAAAACGCTCAACCTTTTAAGCCTGATCTGAAAGACGGGATATTTCGGGTTAAAGGCAAAGCTGTTATTGAATTGGTTTATGAAGGTTTTTTTAAAGGAGAATACGAAAAGCAAACCATTGAAAACATAGGTGTTGTTTCGGGCAATCTTATTGGTGAAAGGGGGATTTATTTGACGGAAGGATGGTACCCTGCGATAGTCGGAATCGACTCGTACCGAGAAGGCATGGCATATTACAGTTTGAAGGCAAATATCCCAAAATGGTTCGCTGCTGTTTCTGAAGCTGACGAAATTCAAGTTATAGATCAACAAGACGGCAAGGAGTATTCATTTCTTTTTTCACACCCCTTGCAACAAATACATCTAACAGCAGGAAGCTATATTGAAAAGAAAGAGACCTTCCATGGCATAGACATCTACGGATATTTCTTCCCGGAAGACATCGCACTCGCCGAAACATACATCGAATATACGAAGAAATATATTGCCATGTATGGAGAACTTCTAAACCCCTATCCATTTAAAAGATTCTCTATAGTTGAGAATTTTCTGCCCACAGGGTATTCGATGCCTACATTTACCCTTTTGGGACAGGATGTCGTCCGTCTTCCCTTTATTGTTGAGACATCCTTAGGCCACGAGGTTCTACATCAATGGTTCGGTAATTTTATCTACTGTAAATGTGAGGAGGGTAACTGGCTTGAAGGTCTTACTACTTACCTGTCGGATTATTTGTACGAAGAGCTGAAAGGAAAAGGAGCTGAATACAGAAAGAAGGTCCTTGTTGACTACCAAAGCTATGTTTCGCCTGACAAAGAAATCTCCCTCAAAAATTTTTCCGGGAGAAAGGATTTTGCTTCAAAGGCAATCGGCTATGGAAAAGGCGCAATGCTTTTTCACATGCTGAAAAATCTGATAGGCAATGATTCATTCAACAATGCTCTTAAGGGATTAATCAAAGAAAAAGAATTTCAGGAGGCCTCCTGGGATGATCTGAAAACGGCTTTTGAAAAGTCCTCCGATGCAAATCTTGATTTATTTTTCGATCAATGGCTGACCCGAAAAGGATTAATCTCTATTAAGATAGAAGAACCGGGAGTGTTTTTCTTGCACGATTCCCAAACACTTTCTTTCGAGGTTGTGCAGCAAAGTGAGCCTTATGCATTCAATCTGCCTGTAAAGATCATTACAAATAAAGGCGAAAAGATGGAAGTATTAAATATTGAAAAAGAAAGGGAGAAATTTGAGATTCAGGTAGAAGGGACACCTTTAGAAATGACTTTTGACGGTGATTATAATTTAATGCGAAGGCTCTCTGAAGCAGAATACCCGCCTGTTATTGCAAAACTCATAGGAGATGAAAAAAGGCTGATTGTTTTGCCTGAAAAAGATCGGGAAATTTATGTCGAATTAATTGCCTTATTAAAAGAAGAAGGATTTACGATAAAAGAAGAAAAAGAAATAAAGGATGAGGACATAAAAACATCCTCTTTGCTTATATTAGGAACTGAAAGTCCTATCCTGAAAAGACTTTTTGGAGAATTTAAAGAATCAGGGACCGGGTTTACCCTTTTAATGAAAAAAAATCCTCTGAATTCATCAAAGGTAATAGCTATTGCTTCTGCTGACTCAAAAGAAGAAGTTGACCTTGCTTCAAAAAAGATTTTTCACTATGGGAAATATTCTTATTTAAGGTTTGAAAAAGGGCAAAATATAGAAAAGAAAATAGATGAAACCGAACAGGGTATCAGAATCAACTTATACAAGCCTGTCCTCGGGATTCAGCCCCGGGATGCAATTAAGCTCGATGAGATTATTCAAAAGATTTCCGGCACACCTATTATCTATGTTGGAGAAAGACATACCAATTATGAAGAGCATAAAATACAACTCGATATTATCATGAGTCTCTATGAAAAGGGGAAAAAATTTGCTATTGGTATGGAGATGTTTCAAAGACCGTTTCAAAAGGTTCTCGATGACTACATTTCAGGGACGATAAGCGAAAAAGAATTTCTCAAAAACTCTGAATATTTCAAAAGATGGCAGTTTGATTACAATCTTTATAGAGAAATAATCGAGTTTGCAAAAGCGAAGAATATACCCATAATAGCCCTTAATCTGAGGTCTGAAATTATTGAAAAAGTTTCAAGGGGAGGTCTGGATTCTCTGACTGAAGAAGAAAGAAAGGAAATTCCGGAAGATATGGATATGACCGACGAAGATTATAAAAACAGGCTGAAGGAGATTTTCGGGCAACATGAAAAAAGTGAAAGCAAGAACTTTGATTACTTTTATCAATCGCAGATACTCTGGGATGAAACTATGGCTCATTCCATAAATGAATTTCTAAAGGAAAGGCCTGATCATCAAATGATCGTTCTTGCCGGTGTGGGTCATATTATGTATAGCTCTGGCATACCGAAGAGGGCATACAGACTGAATGCAAAGGACTATGTAACATTGATACCTGCCACTGAAACCTCTGATGAGGATATAGCAGACTTTATGCTTTTCCAAGATCACATACCACCTCCTCCTACCCTGAAACTCGGGGTTATCCTTAAGGAAATAGATGGCAGGGTTAAGATCGAGGGGGTTCGGCCTGATAGCATCGCAGAAAAGACAGGACTTAAAGAAGATGACATCTTCATCACTATTGATGACTGGAAGATAGAGGATATAGAAGATGTGAAGATTTCTATGGTTGATAAACAGCAGGGTGATAGTATAAAGATTAAGATATTAAGAAAAAGATTTTTGCTGGGCGACAAGGAACTTGAATTTATTGTCACTCTTTAACACGTTTACATTGATATCCTTTATTTGAATATCTCCCCTGTTCCTTTATACCAGAACAGTAGATCAAGGTGGGAGAGTGGGATATTTATTTGTTTTGCGAACTCCATCATATTTTTCTCTATCTGCATGTATTTTGCCTGGCTTATAGACTTTGGTATCTCCTCTATTATCCCAAGCTGGTTTAAATTTCTGAGTATATGCCTGTCAAGAATGGCAATCTTTTCTCCGAATCCTATATTCCTTAAGAAATGGCTTGCCTCCTTGTAACCAATGCCTTTTATATTCTGAACTAACCATTCCCTGCATTCTCGAACATCGGTAAACCTGTTTAGTACAGGTTTTGTAAAAACTCTTCCACTATTCGTAAATAATTTTCTTGCCCTTACTATATATTCTGCTTTTTTATTCTTAAATCTAACACAGTTTAATCCTTGTTTAATTTGTTTAATAGTTCCCTTTGATAATAGATCTTGCTTCTCTAACTTCGCTATAGCATCCCAGCAGGATTTTGCCTTAGATTGCGGGGTAAGGATGCAGAAGGCTAATTCGGTGAAAATTTCTTCATCATTTCCATCCGACCAGAGTTTTTTAAATTCTTTTAATCGGGAAATTATTTCGTTTTTTTTGATTCCGTATATTCTTTTTAATTGACTGATAGCAGGTTTATTTAATTCCATTATTGTTAGTGTAACATAAGACAAATACAGTATACTAAGACTATTAAGAAGAATTTAGGGTAACTAATGATAGAAGCGATATTTAATACTTGCGACTCATTCGAACATGGCGGAAATATATATAGGCTTGCAGAAGAACTCAAGATGCAGGAACGAAAGGTAATGGATTTCAGTGCTTCTGTAAATCCACTCGGCGTATCCAAAAAGATAAAAACAGAAATGCGGAAACACCTGAAATATCTTCATAACTATCCGGACCCTGAGGCAAAAAGATTGAGAAAGAGGCTCGCACAATACCACGGAATTGACCTTGAGACAATTCTTTGCGGTAATGGAAGCACAGAATTCATTTATCTGATAACAAAGGCCTTAAGGCCTCAAAAGGTTCTTATCCCGGCACCGACATTTTCAGAATATGAAAGGTCAGTCCTGATAAATCAGGAGTCAGAAGTCAGGAATCAGAAGTCAGAAACCACAGAACAAGGAGTACATATAAAATATTTAATTCTTAAAGAGAAAGATGATTTTAAGATAAACCCTGATGAATTTATAACTGCACTACAAACTCCGAACCCTGAACTAAACACCACTCCATGTGATATGGCCTTCCTTTGTAATCCCAATAATCCGACGGGAAGATTACTCAGAGGAGATGATGTCAAAAGGATTGCAGATGCAGCAAAAGAATTTAAATGTTATCTGATTGTTGATGAGGCTTTTATAGATTTTTGTGCTGATGACTCAGTAATAAAGGATGTGAGAGACAACCCATATCTAATTGTGCTGAGGTCTATGACAGGGTTCTATGCCCTTTCAGGGTTAAGGATTGGATATGGTATCTTTCCTCAGCATCTCGTCGAGAGGCTTAAAAAATATAAAGAGCCATGGACAATAAACAACCTGGCACAGAGGGCAGCAGTGGTAGCACTTAAAGATAAGGTTTACAGAAGTGAGACATTTAAATTAATAAAGGGAGAGAAAAAATTCCTTGAAAAAAGTTTCAGGAAAATAGGGATAGAATTTTTTGATTCTGATGTTAATTTCTATCTGTTGAAAATAAATAATGCAAATGAGTTATGTCAGCAGCTAAAAAGAAAAGGCATACTTCTCAGAGACTGCTCGATTTTTCGAGGGCTTGACAGTACATATTTAAGGGTTGCTGTGAAATCACACAAGGAAAACACAATTTTAATAAAGGAGCTTACATCGATTTTACCACCCTTCTCAGTTCCCCCTTACCAAGGGGGGGATAAAGGGGAGTGAAAAGGCTAGAATAATATGCCGTTCAGGCAATGGTTAAGGAGTGTTAACTTTGCAATAGAAGGGATACTTCATGCTGCAAAGACCCAGCGACATTTGAGGTATCACTTTTACAGTGCAGCCATTGTACTTCTTATAAGTTATATCCTCGGTATCTCACGAACAGAATTTCTCATCATCGCTCTCTCTGTAATTGCGGTGCTTCTCGCAGAGATGTTCAACACTGCAATAGAAGCAATAGTTGACATCGTATCACCTGAACAAAGCGAGAAGGCACGTGTGATAAAAGATATAGCAGCAGGTGCAGTGTTCATAACTGCCGTCGGTGTTGCAGTTATAGGCTATATAATCTTATCACCTTATATGCGCGATATTTTCCGGAAAGGACTTTATATAACAAAACACTCGAAGGAAGAAATTTCCGTCATAGCATTTATAATTGTGCTCATCCTTGTTGTAATAACAAAGGCATATCTCGGTAAAGGACATCCATTGCGCGGAGGTATGCTGAGTGGGCATTCTGCACTCGCATTTTCGGTATGGGTGGCAATAACGTATATAACGGAAAATTTTATGGTATCGTTGTTTTCTTTCATACTTGCTGTAGTAATTGCACAGAGCAGGGTTATAACAAAGGCTCATAGCATATGGGAGGTTATTCTCGGCAGTCTTATGGGAGCGTTGGTAACCTTTCTGTTGTTCAGGATGTTTTTATGATATAAAGCTGACTTCCCTTATATCTGCCTCACATATCAAACATTTTTGCAACAATAAAGTAAATATGAAATAATACATGTATGCTGAAATTTCGTGATGCAATAGTCAAGCTTTACAAAAAGGCTGCAACATCACTGCCTACTGATGTTGAAGCTGCTTTAAGAAATGCGCATAAAAAAGAGGGACAAAGGTCAAATGCTAAGGAGGCGCTATCAGTAATCCTTGAGAACATAAAGATTGCCAGGGAAACTGTGAGGCCTATATGCCAGGATACAGGCGTACCTGTATTTTTTATAAAAGTGCCATTTGGTATTAGACACCTCGAAATAAGAAGTGCAATTATTGAGGCAACACGTATTGCAACAGAAAAAGTCCCTTTGAGGGCCAATGCTGTTGACATACTTACTGATAAGAATTCAGGAGACAATACAGGTATTGGCTTCCCTGTCATGTACTTTGAAGAAACCAAAGGCAAAAAACTTATAATAGACCTCATGTTGAAAGGTTCAGGATGCGAAAACGCAGGACAGTTGTACAAGTTGCCGGTTGAAGAACTTAAAGCAGAGCGGGATTTAGGGGGTGTGAGAAAATGCGTGCTTGATACTGTTTACAAAGCCCAGGGTAAAGGATGCCCGCCATATATTATTGGTGTAGGGATAGGCGCTTCAAAGGATCAGGTAACAAGACTTGCTAAGGAGCAGCTCATGAGAAGACTTGAAGATACGAACAAACATGAAGTCTTATCAGCGCTTGAAAAGAGACTCCTTAAAGATATAAATCAGCTTGGAATTGGCCCACTCGGCCTCGGAGGTAAAACAACAGCTATCGGTGTGAAGGTCGGAGTAAATCATAGACACCCTGCATCGTATTTTGTTGATGTCTCAGTCTGCTGTTGGGCAAACAGAAGGGCAAGGTTGGTATGGTAAATAAAAAGTTCAAAGCCTTCGACCCGAGCTCAGGCCGAGGGTTTCAAAGTTCAAAATTAAAAATTAAAAAAACGAAGATAATAAACCTACCTTTAACTAAAGATGAAGTGCTATTGTTGCATGTTGGAGATATGGTTTTAATAAATGGACAAATTGTAACAGGCAGGGACAGGGTACATAAATTTTTATTCAATGAAAAACCGACTAAAAGACAGATACCGTTCAATCTCAAAGGTACTGTCTTATACCATTGTGGTCCCATAATAAGAAAGACCGGCAAAGACTTCAAGCTTATTGCAGGGGGTCCCACAACGAGCATAAGGGTTGAGATGTACGAGCATGAGATAATCTCAGAATACGGCATAAGGGGCGTGATGGGTAAAGGAGGTATGGGTAAGCAGACTTTAAATGCACTAAAAGAAAGCGGCTGTGTATACCTTCATACCATAGGTGGCGCTGCTGTTTATCTTGCTGACAGAGTTAAAAAGGTAGTTGATGTCTGGAAGCTTAAAGAATTTGGTATGACTGAGGCGATGTGGGTACTTGATGTTAAAGAATTTCCGGCAATAGTGACAATGGATGCGCATGGTAGAAGTCTACATGAGGAGATAGAAAAGAAATCATATGGAGAATTTAAAAGACTTGTAGGATTAGGCTAAAAATTATTTTCATAGCTTATATATGGCCCTCAGGAGTCCTGTTTTTTTATCTCTATATCTACATCAAAAGCCTCTTTTAGTAAATCTCTTGTTAATACTGTTTCAGGCTCTCCAATTCCAAGAATTCTTCCGTCTTTAATCAGCATTACCTTTTCAAACTGTAATGCCATATTTATATCGTGAAGCGCCATGATTATTGATATGTTTTTCTTCTCTTTCAATTCCCTGAGTAACCTCTGTATCTCTATCTGGTACTTTATGTCGAGGTTTGCAAGCGGCTCATCTAAAAGTAAGAGTCCTGCGCCCTGAAGGAGAGTCATTGCTATAAATGTCCTTCTCCTTTCACCCCCACTCAAATTTGTTATGTATGATTCCGATTTTTCTTTAAGTCCAACCAATGCTAATGCCTCATCAACAGTTATTTCCGGAGGTATATCATATGGATAAAGCCCCATGCCGACTAACTCCCTGACTTTAAACGGCACATTTATATCAAATAGTTGTGGAAGGTAACATAATAATTTTGCCCTGTCTTTATTCTTGTACGACTGCAATAGCTTGCCCCAGAGTTTTACATGACCTTCGGATGGCTTTAATATACCACTTGCAAGCTTGAGGATAGTTGATTTTCCTGAGCCATTGGCGCCTAAAAGTCCGATGAACTCTCCATTGCCTACAGAGAATGTCAGGTTATTGAGGAACTTTTTATTCCTGTAATACTGAAACCCGACATTATAGAGTTCAAGAATGGGGTGGTTATATACTGATAACATCTTTCTTCCTCAATAGATAAAGGAAATATGGTGAACCGATGATGGCAGTTACAATTCCCGAGGGTATTTCCATTGGAGGCATTATTGATTTTCCAATCAGGTCTGCTAAGCACAAAAATGCTCCGCCACAAATAGCAGATACAGGTATCAAAACCCTGTTGTCAGAACCGATGAAGAATCTTACAATATGAGGTATAAGGAGACCAATGAAACCGATTGTGCCTCCGAGTGATACAGATGCTGCGGTCATAAGTGCGACAGATGCAAAGAAAAGCAGCCTTTCCCTTTGGACAGAAAATCCGAGACTATGGGCAAGTTCATCGCCGAGCATCAAGGCATTTAGCGCCTTTGCCCTGGAGATGGAGATGCAGAGACCCGCGGTAATAAACACAAAGCCATATGGAATCAATGACCAGTCTGCAATCGAGAGATCTCCAAATATCCAGAGTAAAGCTCTCCTCATACCCTCATCTGAAGAAATACTGATAAGGAGCATCAGTATTGAATAGAAGAGAAAACTCAGGCCTATACCTGCGAGTAGAAGCCGTTCAGGCCGCAGACCACCGCGCTTCCATCCAAATGCGCCAACCAGTAGACTTACAAAAGAGGCACCTATAAAGGCTGTCAGAGGTATACTGAGGTTGCCTAATAGATACGAGCCTGACAAAAGTCCTAATGCTGCTGCAAGTGCTGCACCGCTTGAGATGCCGAGGATATAAGGGTCAGAAAGGGGGTTTCTTAATATGCCCTGAAGTACAGCACCTGAGGCTCCGAGGGCTATTCCCATAAGGGCTGCGACTATAACGCGCGGAAGTCTTATTGAAAACAATATCTCTTTCTCTGTATTATTTAACTCAAAAGGATTTATTACCCTCGGCCCGAAAAATATAGAAATTAATAAGATTAAAACTGAGATTAGTATTAATATCGAGATTTTTATTTTAGACATCCGGCCATCTCCTTAATATCTTTTACAATCCTCGGTCCAAGCCTGTAAAGGCCGGCGCTCAAAAACAAAAAAGTTAATAACGAGAATTGAAAGTATTAATGTCTTCATCAGGATTTATTTTTTAAACAATGTTACATAATACACGAGTTCGGTACTTTCATATCAAGTAGAATGGAAATCTTATAATAATATCAATATATCAGATTTTAAATTGGAAAAATCTTTAAGGTTTACTCTCGTTTTGTTATCTGTTAAACTTGTTAAAAAAGAAATAACTGAAAGGAGAAAAGGTAATGAATTTCTGGGAAAAGGTTAAAAATGATTTACAGAAGGGAATTAAAGAAGGCATTGATTTTGTTAAGGAAGGCGCTACTATTGTAAAAGTCAAGGCAGAAGAACTTACTGAAGAAGGGAAAAAAAGACTTAAGATTTTTGAACTCAAGACAAAGGTTCAAAGAGAGATTGCAGAACTCGGCGGCGTGGTCTATGACCTCAGCTCAAAGGTCAAGAACCCCATGCTCGAAAGTAAGGTTAAAGCAGTTGTATCCCGGATCAAAAAACTTGAGGCACAGATAGCAAAGCTCGAGGGAAAGATGAAAGGGTCGACGAGTAGAACAGCCAGCAAACGAACAACGAAGTCAAAAGCTAAATGAAAGCCTTTATCTGACCAGTTCTTAAACGGAGAAAATCAGGACGATGAATATACGGGAAGGATAACTTGATGACGATTATCCTTTTACTATTTATAGTTGCTATTGTGGCGATATTTTCTGTGCAGAACGCCATGCCAGTGGCTATAACCTTTCTTTTCTGGAAGTTTGAGGCATCCCTCGCAATAGTTATATTTCTTTCTGTGCTCGCCGGCATTATTGCAGGAGCAATTATTGTGTCATTGTTGAGAATAAAACCATCTGTTAAAAAAATGACAAAGGATAACTAAAGATTATTCAGGTTCAGGTCTTTCTTTAAAAGCTGAAGATTTTGTATTGTCATTAGCATAATGCTGTTGTGCCTTGGCACGGCGCTGCTCACTTCCAAATTGAGTTTATCCCTTGCTCTCGGTGCCTTTAGGCATTATAAGGGTATCTGGCAGAGGTGGATAACCTTAAAAAGCCCGGATATAACCTCAAAATAGTATAAATTAATAATGTTATAATGATAAATTTCTATTGTAATAATAACATTATTTTAGTAAAATAAAACGATTTATAATGGCAGGAAAATGGATACGGGAAAAAAATTAACATAATACCAATTAATTCAGAGCTTGCTGAAACCTATTTTTGACAATCTGCAATAAAAAATTGAGCTGATAAAAGGAAAGCTAATCATGTTCTTACGCATTTTCCCTTTCTTGGAATGGCTGAAAAATTATAACCTCGTCAAATTAAGAGATGACGCAATCTCCGGACTGACGGTTGCTTTAGTTCTTATCCCGCAATCCATGGCTTATGCTCAATTGGCTAAATTGCCGTCATATTATGGATTGTATGCTGCTTTCCTGCCCCCGATGGTCGCTGCATTGTTCGGTTCCAGCAGGCAACTTGCAACAGGGCCTGTTGCTGTCGTTTCACTTATGACTGCGGCCTCTTTAAGCCCGCTTGCAACCGCAGGGAGCGAAGGCTACATAGCATATGCCATTTTGCTCGCTTTTATAGTTGGAGCTTTTCAGTTTCTTTTAGGTGTATTGAGACTCGGATTAGTCGTCAATTTCCTGTCACATCCTGTGGTCAACGGCTTCACCAACGCTGCTGCAATCATTATCGCCACATCGCAATTGTCAAAGATGTTTGGAGTTTCCGTAGACGAGGCTGAGCATCATTACGAGACAATTATGAGGGTTATTCAGGCAGCCATGTACTTTACACACTGGCCTACTTTTATCATGGGCATCGGTGCTTTTGCGATAATGTTTGTGTTAAAAAAGGTCTCTCCCAAAATACCGAACGTCCTCGTAGCAGTTACCATTACTACTGTTATTTCGTGGGCAATAGGGTTTGAGCAGAACATCAAGGTGGATGTATCGGCAATTGAGTCTCCTAAGACAAAAGAACTTATTGCCGGCTTCAACAATACATTAAATCAAATTTCGAAATTGGAAAAGGAACGGACAGAAGCTGCTAACCTGATGAAGACAGCGAAAAAAGCCAATAAAAAAATCGAATACCTTGATGCAAAACGTAATGAAGAAGATTTTGGTATAACTATAGAGGAGTTAAAAATAAGAGAAGCTTCTCGGAGAAAGGAAATCAGGGATTTATTGCTCAATGGCGTAAAACAACCTGATGGTTCTTTAACGTTTTATCTGAAAGACGAAATGCCCCAAAATGCAAAACCTGACGGCAGGATATGGCGCATTAAAGCAGGAAACAAACAGATAAAGGAAGATTCCATTCTTATGGCAGGCGGTGGTGCTGTTATCGGAGAAGTTCCGAAAGGGTTGCCTTCTTTTACGATTCCTTCGTTGAGCATAAGTGTTATACTGAATCTCCTGCCTTATGCCGCTATCATTTCTCTTCTGGGGTTTATGGAGGCCATCTCCATAGCCAAGGCCCTTGCGGGAAAAACAGGACAGAGACTGGACCCCAATCAGGAATTAATCGGGCAAGGATTATCGAATATGGTCGGAGCTATAGGGAAAAGCTATCCTGTTTCCGGTTCGTTTTCGCGTTCAGCCGTAAACTTCCAATCAGGGGCTGTCACAGGGTTTTCGAGTGTTTTTACCAGCATGGCGGTAGTGGTTGTGCTTCTGTTTTTTACGCCGCTTCTCTATCATCTGCCGCAGTCGGTATTGGCGGCCATCATTATGATGGCAGTTATCGGTTTGCTGAACGTTTCAGGATTTATTCATGCATGGAAGGTCCAAAAATACGACGGGATTATCTCCATTATATCTTTTATCAGCACATTAGCCTTTGCTCCTCATCTGGATAAAGGCATTATGGTTGGCGTAGTTCTTTCTATTTCGGTATTCTTATATAAAAGCATGAAACCGAGGATATCCTTACTGGCAAAACATGAAGACACAACGCTTCGTTGTGCGGAAACCCATGGGCTGCAGGAATGTGAGAATATCGCCATGGTCCGGTTTGAAGGGCCGCTGTTCTTTGCGAATTCAAGCTATTTGGAAGACAGCATAAGGGGAATCATCGAGACAAAAAAGAATTTAAAACACATCATTCTTGTATCCAACGGCATAAACGAAATGGATGCATCAGGGGAAGAAACGTTATCGCTGCTTGTAGACCGCATAAGAAGCGCAGGGCTGGACATATCCCTGAGCGGAGTAAATGAAGCAGTCTTAAAAGTTCTCAAGCGAACTCATTTGCTGGAAAAAATCGGACAAGACCATATCTATCATACAAAGGAAGAGGCTATAAGGAAGGTCTATCCTGTCGCGCATAAAGAAACTACCGAAAAAGAATGTCCGCTTGTAGCTTTTTGCAGGATTTAGATTTTATTCTATGGAGGGAGCAAAATGTCTATTATTACCGTGTTTACAGGGATCTATTGCAATGAAGAATTGTCGATAAAGGAAATTCTTAATAAAACAGGCTATAAATATCTGACAGACTCTGATATCGTTTCAAAAGCCGGCAGATTGTCTGATCTTCCTGAAAGCAAAATATCGAAGGCGTTTTCAGCAAAGACATCCGTTTTCAATCAATTCACCCGTGAAAAAGAACGTTCTATAGCTTATCTCAAACTTGCTGTAGCCGAAACGCTTACTGAAGATAATATTCTTGTCAATGGATTCGCAAGCCTTCTGATACCCACGGGAATTGCACATGTTCTGAGAGTTTGTCTCATCGCTGATATGAAATATAGAGTTTCCATGGCAAGCTCATCAGGGATATCTGAAAGCGAAGCGCTTAAGGCGATCCACAGAGGCGACGAAGATAGAATAGCCTGGACAAAAAACATTTTAGAAAAAGATGACCCCTGGGATGTTTCAATATATGATATGGCTTTGCCCACTGATAAAATGACTCCGGAGGAAATAGCAAATTTAGTAGAGAAGACTTTAGAAAGAGATATCCTCAAAGCTTCTCCAGACAGCGCAAAGGCAATTCAAGATTTTATTTTGGCATCCCGGGTTGAAACCGTATTAGCCAAAGAAGGACATTTTATTGCTGCTGAGGCTGATGCAGGGGAAGTAACTTTAACGATAAACAAAAATGTGCTTATGCTGAAGCGACTGGAAGAAGAACTGCAAGCAATAGCCGTTAAGGTTCCAGGGGTAAAATCTGTTATAACGAAAGTAGGCAAGAAATTCTATCAGCCGGATATTGTCAGAAAGTACGACCTCGAAATGCCTTCGAAACTACTCCTTGTGGATGATGAACGGCAGTTTGTTCAAACATTGTCCGAAAGGCTGCGTTTAAGAGAAATAGGCTCTGTAATTGCCTATGACGGCGAAAGCGCCCTTGATATGATAAGAGAAGAAGAACCTGATGTTATGATTTTAGACCTGAAAATGCCGGGGATTGATGGTATTGAGGTCTTAAAACGGGTAAAGCAGACCAATCCTCTTATCGAAGTTATTATCCTTACAGGGCAAGGCTCAGAGGCAGACAAAGAATTATGTATGCAACTGGGGGCATTTGCATATCTTGAAAAACCTGTAGATGTGAATGTCCTGAGCGAGGCCATTCAAAAAGCCAACGAAAAAATAAAGCAAAGCAGGCAGAATCGGTAATCTTTCGGGTTTTTAAAAATTTAATCAGATTTCAATCAAAAGATTCCACGGAGCTCGGCTTCGGGTTAATTCCATTAAGTCTTCAATGACCATAGGTGGTAAATTTCAACGCTGAATAGCATTGACGGGTCAGGCACAACCCCGTTACCAGCCTTTTGATTGCAGGATCTCCTTTACATGAGCTTCGTGTTTTTTCTCAACGAGAAGCACTCTCTTGCGTTTAGCCTCGGCAATCTTTTCCATAATTTTATTCAGATCCGCGGGTTTCTCCAGGAAATCTACAGCCCCGGCCTTAATTGCCTCAACGCCTTTTTCAACGGAGCCGTGACCTGTCAGCATGATAATCTGCACATCGGGATTTTCGCTCCTGATACGTTGGAGGGTTTCGATACCGCTCATTCCAGGCATCGCAAGGTCGAGTATAATCGCGTCAAAATCTTTCCCTTTCACTCTTTTGAGAGCATCCTCGCCGCTGGTAGAGGTATTAACTTTCAGACCGCGTCCCTCCATTCTCTTTGAGAGGACTTTAAGAAACTGTTCCTCGTCATCTACTAAAAGAACATCTGCTTTAATGTCTTCAGGCATTTTAATCTTCCTCCTTATAATATGATTTATGGTTAATTGTTGTCCTCATTCTTCATTATCTTTTTTGCTGTATTGTATTAAATTCTCCTTCTTCTGCAAAAGCGATTGCTGACAGAGTTCTTTCCATCTTTTCTTTGAATGCTGCCTTAATCTTGTGCTCCAGCGTTTCTATGTCAGCAGGTTTCTTAAGAAAATCGAACCCTCCAAGCCTTTTAGCATCTTCTTCATCTTTATCTGTCCCGTGTCCAGTCAGAATAATGACTTGGATATCAGGATGCGCTTTTTTGATCTCCTGGAGAACCTCCATACCATGCATGCCTGGCATTTTTAAATCCAATACTATGACATCTGGTTCCTCTTCTTTTAATTTAGATAATGCCTGTTCGCCATCATATGCGGTACCTACTTTGAAGTCTCTCATTTTTAAACGTTGAGCGAGGGTGTTGGCTAAAGCAACCTCATCATCAATCAACAGTACTTTTATGTCTTTTTGTTTCATTTCAACCCTTTTTCGAGTTTGTTAAATTTAACAACAATACAGAAAGATGTCAAGCTTTCAGGGAAAGTTGTCAAGCCAAAGTAAAAATGTCCTATTCTTACCAAAATAGAAATGTCCTATTTTAGGTTTTCAGGTTAATAAGGATAAATCCTCTTCTTTGGTTTACTATTCCACTCATCCCATCTTCTCCAAGGATGATTCTTTAAAGGGATGGGAGGCCGGTTATGAACCCTCTGATCTTGAGCGATCTGTACTTTTCTGGGTCTTTCAGTAATTTCCCTGTACTTCAGACTGACTCCTTTACTCATTACGTGGAAAGAGCCATCCATTCTCTCTTCTACTGTTACCTTTTTTGTAGTGACATTATCTTTTATCTGATACATATTGGTATTAAGAACTATGGTATGGTCGTTCTTCACGGTCCGTTCTGTCCTTATACACAAAGCTTTATTCGCATTGAAATATTTCGGCAGCTCTACATGAACATCAGTGTCGTTGGCTGCCGGTATGCTGAATTGTCTGTTAAAAAGAGGCAGATACTCTTGTAAAAAATCATTTGCTTCCTGTTTTGTCTTTATTCCCCTCAGCCTCATCTCTTTGACCAGTCTGTCCTGTAACACTCCAAAGAGTCTCTCTACTCTGCCTTTTGCCTGGGGAGAGTATGCATGGATTACTTTTACGCCAAGTTCCAATAATGCCCTCTCAAACTGACTCAGTGCCCGAGGGATACCCTCTAACTCTTCTTCAGGGGTAAGCTTCCGGGGGGACTTGTAGGTCGTATGTCTATCCAGATAGAGGCTCTGCGGTATCCCGTACTTCTTGATATAACCATGAAAGCTGTCCATGGCAGGTATAGTTCCTTCATAATCATAAAATTTGGCAAAGGTAGTATTGGTTGCATCATCAATATATCCCATCAGTACAAGCTCAACGCCTCTTCCTTCCAACCAGTCATGATCGCTGCCATCCATTTGTACCATCTCCCCAAAGCATGCTTTCCGCTGTCTCCACTGCTTGTGCACTGATCTCTTCCTCCGTCTCTTCCAGATACCTTCCTCCATCAGCCATTTCCTCAAACTCTCATCACTTATTGTGATCTTATCGAGCTCTAAGAGCTTCTCACTTGCCAGTGTCGGCCCAAAGTCATGGTACTTCTTTTTGTAAAGCTTCAGGGTCCTGTTCTTTACCTTCTCCGGTATCCTCCGGTGAGACGTTTTGCCACGTGACTTATGGATAATGCCTTTATCGCCTTCTTCCCGTACTGCCTTTATTATCCTTCGTATCTGTCTTTCCGTTACCCCTATCAGTGAGGCAGCTGTCTCCTGTGTTATATGTTTTTCTATCGCCTCGTGTATTACCTTTAGTCTCTTGAGTTCCTTCAGTCGCATTTCGATAATGTCCTTTCCTGCCATTCATCCCTCCCTTTTGTAGGGAGAAATTATAGCCCTCCATTAGGACATTTCTACTTTGGCTAAATAGGACATTATCATTTTGGCGTAACAG
>JBGQLV010000002.1:0-119053 GCA_041500225.1 Thermodesulfovibrionia bacterium
GAGAATAATATATCTGTGGCAATTAAAAAAGATTAAAATTCATGAATTATTTTTTAATGAGAAGGATTTACATTATCTTTGCGAATCTCTTAAACAAAAAGGAATTAAACTAAATGAATGTCATAAGATTCTGAGTCATTATTTAAAGGGTTATAAGTCACGAATAAGTCGGGGGTCTGGTTATGACGGTATTATCTATGCAGCAATAGGATGTCCTGTTGATAAAGAATTTAATTACGAAGGTATCCAGAAGATAATAACAAATCTTCCGAATCGTGAAAGAATTATCGTTGAAAAGCGATATTTGAACGACAAAACTTATCGGGAGATTGCTAACAAATTAGGATTAACACATGAACGGGTTAGACAAGTACTTGAAGGAATTTTAAGGAAGTTGCGGCACACTAAATGGAGACAGTATTATTTAAATCCTCAAAAGAAGTCTATTAAGTAGAAAGAGTGTAAAGGATGGTCGGCGAAATTACTCGTAGGTGTAACAAATAAAATGGGACTTCGATCGCGAGAAAACACTTTTTTCGTTTACTTCTTCCTGAAATATTGCATGTTAATATTTTACACAGTGCAGCATATTTCTCCTGAAAATCGAAAATGAGAGACAAATTTTCCATATTATGCGAATATCATATATCATGATATTACATAGCAAATACAAATGAAGCAAAATCGTATTTCTTTTATTTACAAAAGGATATGATTGAAAGTCTGTATGGACTATAATATATTATCAGTTAAAATTGGGGATAAATAAGAAGTTTGTATAATCATTGTTGTACGAATATAAAAAGATAAGAAAATGACGATATCGTCGTTTTTAAGCTGTTTTTTAATTATGAATCAAAGGAGGAAGAACTAATATGATCAAAGGCAGAGAAGCCCTATCTGTTTTGTTAGGTTTCTTACTATTGTTGAGCGTGGGCTGTGTAACGCCCGGTGGTTACGCTAATCGGTGGGATGACTATTATCGCGACTCTGCTGAGAATTTGAAAACAGCATACCGCTTGCAACAAGAACAGCAGCAATTGATTTCAGCTGAATCTCCAGATGTCGAAAAAATTGTTCAAATTGCTAATACTGCTTCGCTAACTGCAACCAATGCGCAGAACTGGTGCGATTCCTGGGCATGCTCTGGCCGCGTCAGTAGCACATGTATCGATTGCATGGGAAATTTCAGGTCAATTGCAGCAACAGCGGCGCAACTGACGGTTAATGCTGCTAACTATTGTGCTAAGAAGGGAAATAAGGAAAAGGCCAAACAACTTTATCGGGAAGTCATAACAACCTATGTTGGCGATGCCTATAGATCTTATGTGAGACAAGCTGAATTTGGGTTGGAAGACTTGAAAGAAAAATAAATTTAATTAATGAGGAGCTATTCAATGAAGACAGATGAAAAAGAATTAGCTGATTTTATCAAGGCAACACTTCAAGGCATTAAGAGCGGAATTGCGGGCGAGAATGTTTTTTTGACAGAGCCGATCAAATTTAATCTGGCCGTCACAAAAATCAAAGAGGGTAGCGGAGGCGTCAAAATTCATGTTGTTGATGCAGGCGGGAAATACAAGGCGGAGGAGATTTCCAAAATAGAATTTATTATTACCCCCGATTATACGCAATAAGATAATTAACGTACAAATAACGGCAAAAGGAGGCCAAAATGTCTTACTGTCCTAATTATCGCTATAAAGAAATTCCAAGAAAAGTTTTCGGCTCTAATTCATTCGATGAAAAACCACCAATTATTTTTCATGAATGTGCTTGCTCCAAACAGACAAGCATAACGGGCGGCAGTCAATGTGCTTTCCTTAATCGAGAACAAGAGTGCCCTCAGAATCCTGACTGCATGGAATAAATTAACGGCATTAAATATTAAGGTATAAAGGAGAATATTTCATATGCATATGTCCCCTTCAGATTATATACGCAGTATGATTCCGCCCACGCCCAAAGTCGAAATTAAAGGCATATCACATTGGTTCAGTGGAGAGGCTGCCTTTATTGGGCTTAAAGAGGCAGTCGATGAACTCTCCCGCACTGCCCCTGAAGATCATGACGTACTCATTGAGGCATTCAATCTCTCTGTCAGGGAAATCAGATATATTGAACCGCATACCTTTCTTTTCAGCGGCATCAACAATGACGGCCATAACTCCTTTGTAGTCTGTCATTATTCTCAGCTCCTTGCTCATGTGATATATCGGCCAAAGATCGAAAAAGAAAGAATCATTACAGGCTTTTCAAGGCAAAATACAGAAGAGTAAATCAAAGCCATGCACAACAAGCGCATCGAGACGACAGGGGTTAAACTGTCGGAGTTTTTTATTTTCCATATTCACCCCTGCCCCTCATGCTTGGCGTTGAAGCTGTAGAAAAAGTCCCCGAAGGCTTATAATACGCCATTCATCTTGTGAGGAGATGAAATCAAAACGCTTAGTAGCAGGAGGATGGATGGCGAAATATAAAGAGTACGATTATTCTCAAGGCAAATTCATACCGATACATTTTGACAAACAAATATTACCCGGCACCTTTGAGTATACCCTTCATGAGTAAAGAAGGGGGGTCATGAGTAAAGAAGGGGGGTCAGACTTGTTTATTGCAATTTGACTCATTTTTTACCACTTAACATGTCTATCGTACGTTCCATATCTGATTTAAGGTTTTCACTATCCTTCAAGTATCTCGTAATAACTGAAGGATCTTTCCGAAGATATGCCCCTATTTCTCTACCTCTGTAACCATATTCCTTCGCTACAAGACTTGCCAGTTTCCTTGCCTCTAAAATATGCCTGCCCTTGTTCCTCTCTTTTATCTGTTTGAGGGTAATTCCCTTCATCTTCTCTATTGTTTCCATTATCGGTAGTTTTTTCACAAAAATAATTGACAATGAAACCTAAAGCGTATAATCTTTGAATCAAATGTATAATCAGCATAAAATAAATGTTAGGGTGATAAAATGAAAACAACAAAACTGAAAGCATTATGTGAAGATTGCGGTCGCGAGACCAATCATGACGTAATCCACGACTACGAAATAGGAGAAAACGACGAATATTACTGGCATAGCACTTATCAGATTATTCGATGCTGCGGTTGCGATACAATTTCATTCCGTGAAGAAACAATAACTGAGGACGATTACGACCCGTTCACCGGAAAACCCGGTCCAGCAATCAAACTTTATCCTCCTCGGATTGCAGGTCGTAAACCACTCGATAATAATTATCATCTGCCTACCAATATCCGCCGAATATACCGGGAAGTGCTCAGTACTCTCAACAACTCATCTGTCATTCTCGCAGCAATCGGACTGCGAACTCTGATAGAGGCAATCTGTATTGACCAAGAGGTCAAAGGAAAGAACCTTGAGAAAAAAATTGACGGACTTCATACCCAAGGAATACTATCAGAAAAACAGGCCAAAATACTTCATACACACCGTTTTCTTGGAAATGTAGCAACGCATGAAATCACTGCTGCCAAGCCGGTTGAACTTGTTACAGCACTCGACATTGCCGAGACTCTATTAAAAACAATTTATATCCTACCCGAACTGGAAAAGGAGATTAAAACAGGCAAGAAGGACCCCTAACAAATCGCTCAAGGGGGACGCGGGATAAGCGTGGTTTGATTTCTGCAAAGCCCTTTCCCCGCGCCCCTTAGCTTGATCGTACCCGTTCACTTTTAACGTTAATCAACACTTTTTTCGCTTTGTCAAATCCGCGTACTCGTAGGTAGAAGTATTAAAGAGGTAAGTTCTGATCCTTATTTTGAATTTCGGCAATTACCAGTATCTTACGCGGCCTACATCTATATGCACAAATTCAGGATATTTCCCTACCCCGCCTGCTGAAAATGATTTTGCTATACGGGAAAGCCCTTTATTGCTGACCCCTTCTATTGAGAAATCAATAGCAAGTCCTTGCAGGTGAAGGGTGTTTCTACTGACATTTCTACCCTGACTTATCAGAAGTTCATTGTAAACAACTGAGCGATAACCAGATATTATTTGTATTTCTTTTTCTTTATCAACGATGTCCTTTATGTCACAGAGAAGATCTAAACCCCTTATATCTATCTCCTTTACTTCATTTGTATAATGGCACCTTAAAAAATAATTTATCTCATCAAGAGCTTTCAGGTCGTAATTACCTGACGAATAATACTTTATATTCAAGCTTTCACCAGTATGGATATTGTACATTTTGAGTATTCTTTCACCTGCAAATCCCCCCTTCCCCTCCGCCTGAGGCGGACTAAAGGGGCCTGCCTGCCGTCCGTCTGGCAGGGGTGAGAGGGGATTACTTATTGATGCAAAAGCATTTTTAAACGGATAAAATGCTGTCCCGGCTATCAGAGCCTTAAAAAATTCCCTCCTCGAAATCATGATGTAATATCCTCCGCAATACCTGATTTTTCTTCGAGAATTATATCTACTTTATGCCAGTTTACTTTATCTGCAATTCCTGCTTTTTCTATCAGCCCTCTCGCTTCAACACTCAGGTCCTTCATCTTACCGTAGATGTCTTTGTGGACCTCAAGAAACACCTTTCCTTCGTTTGAGATTGCAACCTTTATGGGGCTATATATTATCTCTCCAGGGGTGTTTATTTCAACTTCCTTGAAAAAAATCTCCATATTTTGAGGCAGAGCTCTTATACAGCCATGGCTTCTGAATTGATAAACAGATGTCGGCCATATGGTCTCATGGATCAGGATTCCAGGAATCGTAATTTTTACAGCATATCTTCCAATAGGGTTGTCAGTACCTGCCGGGACAACCGTTTTAACAGGCTGGCCTTTTGTCTCCATCTCTATCTGAATGGATTTTGGTACATACCATGTTGGATTTTTTTCCTTTCCTATAACCTTGAACTTTCCTTCTGGAGTTCTCCAGTGTGTTATCCCTCTCCATGACGGCATCCCAAGTCCAACCGGGAACGCATTTGCAAGCTTGCCTTCTTTAAAAAGATAAAGCATCCTGTCGGGGATGTTGATTATTATGCCGTCATCTATAATTTTTGGGACTATCTTCCTTGTGTTTACCCTGAATTCTTGCCCAATCTTAAGGGGTTTCTTAACATCAATGTTGTTTTCTTTTACTATATTTCTCCAGTTAATTCCTAACTTTGCTCCAATAAGCTCAAAGGTATCCCCTTTGACTACAACATAAACAGTCTCTCCACCTATAATCATATCAGCCACAGAGACTGATGGAATAAAAATAAATAAAAGGACCAGCACAAAAAAGTTCTTCATAGTCAATGAAAATTATTAATGTTACGTAAAAATCGTATATACACGTATGGGAAATCATTTGCGCACATATTGTTGGGTAAGTGATTTCTTTTTATTGTGTCATTCCTGCGGAGGCAGGAATCCAGTGTCTTCACAAATAATATCATATAAATCATTCCATTCAGGATTATTCTTCTCTATAAGTCTTAGTTTCCACTGCCGTTTCCATGCCTTTATTTGTTTTTCTCTACTAATAGCAGTCTCTGCTGTTTTATGTATCTCGTACCAGACTAAACGGTGAATATTGTATTTCTGAGTAAAACCTTCAACCAGATTATTTTTGTGTTCGTAAATACGCTTAATAAGATCAGATGTAATGCCTGTATATAAAGTCCCGTTTCGTTTGTTACAAAGAATGTAAACATAAAATATCTTCATTCAACATCTCTGGATTCCTGCCTCCGCAGGAATGACGGAACTAATTTATTACTCCTTTATCAAAAATAATATATTACTTTTCTATTAAAGAAACAAGTGGTCAACTTAACATGTGCAATTATGATTTTTACGTAACAGATGAGCCATTATTAATTAACATCCCTGACAGGGAGTTGCAAAGTAAATTATTTTTACCTATGCTTTAATTAGATACTGTCCATAAACTCAGGTTTTTTGTCATTCCTGCGGAAGCAGGAATCCAGAACCTATTGAAATAACTGGATTCCCTCCGTCAATACGTAAGACGGATTCACGGGAATGACGTAAAGGCAATTTATAAACAGACTTTAATCAGACACAGTTTAAAGTATGAGGTAAGTAACATGATTTATAAAGATAGAAAAGATGCAGGGCTACAGCTTGCTTCGAGGCTGACAAAATACAAAGACAGAGAAGATGTGCTTGTGCTTGCCCTTCCGAGGGGCGGGGTTGTTATTGGGTATGAAGTCGCAAAGGCATTGAATTGTCTTCTCGATGTAATAATAATCAGAAAAATCGGCTTCCCGGGTCAGACTGAGCTGGCCATAGGTGCAGTCTCTGAGACAGGCGCTGTTGTATTAAATGAAGATATAATATCAACATACACGGTTTCAAAGGAATATATTGAAGAGGAAATTTCAAGGCAGAAGAAAGAGATTTCAAGAAGGATAACCCTTTATCGCAGCGGAAAAGGTATCCCCCCTCTTGATGGAAAGATTATTATACTGGTTGATGACGGCGTTGCAACCGGTGCAACCATAAAGGCTGCTATATCCACTTTGAAAAAGGAAAAAATAGTCAGGCTTGTTGCTGCCCTGCCTGTTTCATCGAAAGATGCAGAAGAAGAGATTAAGAAGACGGTTGATGAATGGGTCTGTCCTGAAACACCTCTTGATTTTGCAGCTGTTGGCAATTATTATCAGGATTTTACACAGGTAAGTGATGAAGAGGTAGTAGAACTTTTAAAGCAAAAGACAAAAGATTAAATTCCTTTTCATCAAAGCTATTCCTCTATAACTTTAAAAGAGTTAACCCTGACGCCTGATCAAACTCTCTTCGGGCAGTAACACCTTCTATCTCTATGATTACAGCCTCAAGGACAAGGAATGTCTCAGAAGTTTCCCTCAGGCAGCCAACCTTTATCATATCCTTTTTCCCAAATGCTCCGTGGAAATGGATCTTTGGATCGTCTTCCTGCCAGAATATGGTGCCTATGCCCAAAACCTCATGGCTCTCTTTTATCTCTTTCCATACAGGTTTCGGAGGCAGCTCTTCCTTTTCCGGTCCAACAACAACCCTACCCTGCCTGAGACCCCCGATTAAATAGAATACAGCACTTCTTATATTCTCTTTTTTTGCAATATCAGCAATGTTCTTAAGCGCATCCTCTCTATCTTCAAATCTTGCGACAATAACCCGTCCAATTTCCCCTACCTGGTATTTCATATTTCTCCTAAATACTCTGATATTGTTGGGAGATAAAGTTTAAAAGGCCCTGTACCCTTTTGACAAGATTCTCGGGATCAGGGTCGGTCCCTTTATTGACATAATGTGCAGGTGCAAGAAGTTCCATCTTCCTTCTAAAACCTTCGTCAGCCTTTATACCTGAAAAGAATACAATTGGAACCTTTATTATGCTGTCCTTCTCTTCGAGTGCCCTCAAAGTCCTTGCAGCAGTAAGGCCATCCATCACAGGCATATTAAGGTCAATTATTGCAAAGCTAACCCTGACATTTCTTTTCAATAGTTTCGCATACTCTGAGATGAGCTCAAGGCCATTTGTTACTGCCATAACCTCACTGGCTATTGCCTTTTTCAATATCAGCTCCTTAAGAAGTGTTCTTGTAAATTTCGAATCCTCTGCAATAAGTGCATATGTATTTATAGAACTCTTTGTGTCTTCCCAGAGGTTCTCTATACCCAGTGTAAAACCACAATAAGAACATGTAAGTTCCCTTCTCTCGTTTCTTACTACCACATTGTAAGGAACATCCTCACCACAGCATAGACAATATTTCTTACCTTCTTCCATGCTTATAATTTATAATTACCCGACAGTATTTGCAAGTAAACCCAAACGTTGCAAAAAAGACAGGGCAGATCCCGAAAGCTTTCGGGAAAAAACCCCGTCAAAGCGAAAGGAATTTGGATGAAACAGATTACATGGAATCTTAAACAGCTCTTTGACAGTGATGATGATTCAGGGATAGAAGAAAAAAGAAAGGTAGTCGAACAAAATAGTTATGAATTTATTAATAAGTGGAAGAACCGTAAAGATTATCTAAAAGACCCTGTGATACTCAAGCAGGCGTTAGCCGAATATGAAAAATGGAAAAGAGATTGCGGCACTGACGGTGATGAAGGATATTATTTCTGGCTTCGAACTACACAGGATCAGAATAATCCAAAACTTAAAGCTAATTTCAATAAGATTGAAAGTTTCAGCAAAAGGATAGAAAACGACATCCAGTTTTTTCACCTTCGAATAGCCAATATCCCCAAAAGACATCAAACAAAATTTCTTGAATACATTGGACTGAAAGATTATAAGCATCTTCTGGAGCGCATGTTTGCAGGATCCAGATATTTACTGAGTGAACCTGAAGAAAAGATTTTGAACCTCAAGACATCAACTTCCTATTCTAACTGGGTAAAGATGACGTCTGGTTTTCTGGCAAAAGAAGAAAGAAAAGTCATCCTGGAGGATGGCAGCAAAGGCGTTAAGACTTTTTCAGAAATACTGAGCCTGATAAATAGTAAAAATAAAGAGGTGAGAGATTCTTCATCAAATGCCTTTAATGATATATTGTATAAAAACGTTGAAGTCGCTGAGGCTGAAATTAATTCTGTACTGGCAAACAAAAAGGTAGATGATGAACTCCGCACGGTATCGAGGCCAGACCTTACCAGACACATAAGTGACGATATAGACAGTGAAATCGTGGATGCCCTCATAAAAGCAGTTTCTGACAGGTTCAATATTTCTTCAAGGTATTATGAGTTAAAGGCCAGGCTTATGAGAGTCAAAAGATTGAAATACCATGAAAGGAACGTGGAATATGGAAATATCAACAAGAAATATTCCTATAATGAATCCATTAAACTCATTTATAAAGTCTTTAAAAATCTCGACAGTAAGTTTGCTGATATCCTTACTGGATTTGTGGGAAACAGCCAGTTTGATGTTTATCCAAGAAAAGGAAAGGTAAGCGGTGCATTTTGTGCTCATCATCTTATTTCACAGCCGACCTATATTCTCTTAAACCATACTGAAAAACTCCGTGATGTCCTGACCTTAGCCCACGAACTGGGCCATGGAATAAATAATGAGCTGATCAGGGAAAAACAGAATGCACTGAATTTTGGGACACCGACGTCCACAGCCGAGGTTGCCAGTACCTTTATGGAAGATTTTGTACTTCAGGAAATACTCAAACAGGCTGATGATGAGTTAAGGCTTTCTATTATGGTTATGAAACTTAACGATGACGTTTCAACTATATTCAGACAGATAGCTTGCTATAAATTTGAACAGGAACTTCATCAGGAATTCAGGCAAAAAGGTTATTTATCAAAAGAAGAAATGGGGAGACTTTTCCAGAAACACATGTCGTCGTATATGGGTGATTTTGTTGAACAGTCTGCCGGCTCAGAAAATTGGTGGGTGCATTGGAGCCATATCCGAAGCTTCTTCTATGTTTATTCATATGCGAGCGGTCTGTTGATATCCAAGTCACTCCAGAATTCTGTTAAAGACACGCCGAAATTTATAGAAAAGGTTAAAGAGTTTTTATCAGCAGGTTTATCAGATTCTCCAAAAAATATTTTCAAAAAACTCGGGGTGGATATAACAGACAGAAGTTTCTGGAACAAAGGACTTGATGAAGTAGAAAACTTATTACAAGAAACCACAAATATAGCCAGAAAATTAGGCAAAATTTAGGTAATATTGTTCTCTTTATGCTTCTTCAAAATTTTATCCGCTAACACATCCAGTGCTTTTAAATCTTCCTCTTTGGGGGAACCTTTGATAATAACTGGCTCAAGGACATCTATCTTGAGATTTGTCAGCATTCCTTTAATCAGCTCTAACATTCTTCCACCCCAGCCATAAGAACCGATCACAGATGCAAATTTCAATTTTGGTCTTAAGGCATTCACAAGATAAGTTGCATAAACAACACTCGGATGCGGACCGACCAGAACAGTAGGTGTGGCGATTATTATAGTAGCGGCATCCACAAGAGCCATCGCCAGTTCTCCGATATCTGTTTTCGTTAAATTAAATGGCTTTACAGTTATACCTCTTTCAATTAAAGCATCTACAAGGTGGTCTATCATTTTTTTCGTACTGCCATGCATTGAGATATACGGGATAATCACCTCATTCTTTACTTCATCTGAAACCCATTCTTTGTATGCATTCAGGATGAATTCAGGCTTTGGGTAAACTAAACCATGGCTTGGCGCAATTATTTCGACTTCTAATCCCTTTATGACTTCCAGATGTTTCTTTATACTCGTTCTAAATGGCATCATAATCTCTGCATAGTATCGCTTGGCTGACTCATATACTTTTGCCTCATCCGATACAAACAATTCGCTTGCCGCAAGATGTGAACCTAAGAAATCGCAGGTGAATAAGATTTTATCCTCTTTCAGAAAAGTAAACATTGTCTCAGGCCAGTGAACCCAGGGCGCTGAAATAAATTCCAGTGTTTTATTCCCCAGCGAAATCGTTTCCCTGTCATTAACAGTTATAAATTTGTCCTCAGGGAGTAAAAGCAAATCCTTGAGAAAGTCTTTGCATTTTGGATTAGTTACAACCTTAGCATCTGGATAAAGCTCCAGGATTTTCGGTATTGACCCTGAATGATCCTGCTCAGCGTGGTTAGCAATAACATAATCAATGACCTTAATGCCAAGTTTCCCAAGATTACTTATTAGTTCATATTCTTTTGTTGGGTCAACAGTATCTATCAACGCTGTTTTTTCACTGCCTTTTATCAGATAGGAGTTATAACTTGTTCCGTCGGGAAGCGGTATAAGTTCATCAAATAATCTTCTATCCCAGTCTATTGCACCGACTGAGTAAATACCGGTTTTTATTTCTCTTGCAGCCATTTTTAAGTCTCCCTTTCAAGTATTTCCTTGAGCACAACAGCATTGTTATACTCAACATCTTTTGCTGAAAATAAAAGAGTAATTCTCTTCTTTCTTGCCTCGGTTTTTTTACTCTTTTTCGATTATCTCAAAATTCTTTATGAATTGACCAACCTGGACACCGAGATAAACGCATTTGATTCCATCTATACATTCATCGGCATCTTTTTTCTCAAGATGTGTTGTTAGTTCATGCTTGCCTTTCTTAAATGTTACAATGTAAGCATTCTTTTCCTTATTAAAATCAAGACCAACTGAGATGCCATGTTTTGTTATATCCGGATACATCTCCATTATTTTATCCTTCAAAGCAACATTTGTGTAACCCATAAGCCCTCCTTTTAATTAATAGAAGTCTAAGATTAACCCTGAACTTTTATATTATGCCCAGGGAGTCCCGCCATCCACAATGCTGTGCTCCTCCCACATGAACCAGCTTCCAGAGTCTGAAAGGAAAAAGTATGTATTTGCAAATATGTCATAGTGCTGCTGTTCCTCTTTGATAAGCTTCTCAAAGAGAGCTTTTTCCTTTGGAGTTTGAACCTCATTTACTGCTTTCTTATAAAACTCAATGCTATCTTTCTCCATCTGCATGGCAATCTTCAGAGCCTCCATTTCATCTGTTGTTGACTCAATCTTTTCAAGTAAGGCATCCTTATTTTCTTCAAAGACGTTCTTTATCTTTTCCATTGGTCTTGCAAGATCATGGACCTTTATATCGAGCCCCTCCAATATGCACTCAAAGTTTTCAAGATGTCCCTCTTCATCTTCCATGATTGACAGGAACATTTTTTTTCCAATCGGATGTCTTGTCTTTTCTGCAGCCTCTTTATAGAAGGCTATTGCATCAGTCTCTGTCTTTATAGCTATTTTAATAGCATTCGTCATAATGCCTCCTTTTATATATCTCTATAATCTGTTTTTAAAGGGCATTCCGCTCCGACTTCTTATTTCATGCGGCTTTTTTGGAGCTCTTTAGCCATCTCTTTAATTTCTGTCAAGTCCCGCTGCATTTCACTCCAGCCATACCAAAGTGCATAGTCAGGATTAGCATGAAATGTTCCCTGAAATGTCCTCATCCGGTGTTCGAGAAACATAACAAATAGTTTTTGTTCAATCACAGTTGGTGCATCATGGAATGTGAGCAGGTCGGGAAATGGATAAGCGTAGTTCTTCGGTTTATCAATTATACCCTCTTTGTATAAAGCGGCGACAGTGCGAATCGCCTCAGCCATGAGCCTATCAGACTCTTTGATCATCTGATCGCCTTTTTCTAACTCTGCCTTAGCAAAATTAATGGAATGACATTGGTTACAGGTCTTCACCATCTTATCGCGTTCTTTTTGCCAATCCTCCTGCGTCAGCCGGGCAATATTTGCAGCCCTTACAACGTCAAGTCGGGCTGTTGGTTTCCCATCAGGGTCTAGCACGCCAAGCCCTTGAAGAACAGTCGTACGGTCAGCAGTCCATTGCTTGTCTTCAGGCATTGGCAGTCTCACAGCGAGGAATCCCCATGCTGTTTTATTAGCATGGTTGCCATCTTGCAGATGGCAGGTCTGGCATGTTGGTGCAGCAACAGTTTCGGGAAGGGTCTTGTTCTGCTTTAATAAATACCGGACGCCATGTTTGGAAGATGAATACATCTCCCATTGAGGGTGGTCAAATCCCATATGGCAGGTTTGGCAGGCCTGTGGCTGACTTGCCTCCTTAACGGAGAAGGTATGCCTTGTATGGCAAGCATCGCATGAAGCAACACCAAATCCTGCACCACCTTTTTTCAACTCTTGTATCTCGGCCCCGGTCTTCAATCCGATTTTGTGGCAACCACCGCAACCTTTCATCCCTTCCATCAGGGCCATCGGCTGCCAGTGTGCTGTTGGCATAGCTTTCATTGCAGCCCATGCGACAGCGTGTTTCCCACCCTTGAATTGTTGTACCTGCGTTCCATGGCAAATTGCACATGTTTCCGGCGTTGGAATTCGGACATTCGCTATATCCTGAGCAGATTTATGTTGATCGCTATGGCATACCGAGCAGTTGACGCCACCTTGACTGTGTTTGCTCAGTTGCCAATCAGAGACGATGCTGGGGGTAATCTGTTTATGGCAGTCCACACATTCTTGAGCTGAAGCACCAGAAACAATAAGGATGCCCCATAAAATAATAAAAAACGTCCGGAATATAAATGGCTGCATATTTACCTCCTTAACAATTTCTTCTTTTTTGACTGTTTGTTTAATTCTAAACCCTTTAATTAAATTGTATCGTAAAAACTTTGTCTGTCAATAAGAATATGTGTTCCTCTAATCTCTCACAACTTGATGCCAGGCCAGTTTTCGATGGGATCAGTAGAGCAGATCACATGCATTCCGGCATCGGCAAATCTCTGGAATGCGGCGTTAGCCTGATCCGTATAATCTATGACTCCAGGTACAACGACCGGAGATGTACAATCTTTTAGAAGATATACTTTCTCTACCAGGCGCCTATCTTGAGCAAGAATGTCTTTTAAGAAATCGGCAATTGTCCAGGCGACACAATGACTCTTGGCTTGCCCGGCGATGATAACGGCATCAAATTGCAGGAGTTTCTTGAAAAACTTGTCGCTTTTCCGGGCAATCGACTCTCCGTCCGGACCATACAACACTTCCGGACCAAGAACAGAGTAATGCTCGGTAAATGGCTTGTCTCCTTTGATATGAAAATCAGGCTGACTATATCGGGCTATTCCATGGAAAAAGATCGCTTCCTCAACAGACGCAACCAGGGCATGGCCAACACCTCCCAACATGGCATGATATGGCCATATTGTTAGATCATATTTACCACCCTCTTTTAGTTTTTTTGCATAATGCAGGAGATGCCGCTGCCCGAAATCCTCATTGATCTGAAAACTGTAACAAAGCGCAGGGTTAAATTTCCAAACGCCTTTCTGAATATCTTCTTCGAAAATGAGCGTGAAAGGCGCAGGGTGTTCTCCCTTATCATTGACCAAATAGATGGAATGAAAAATCTGCATCGCCTGGTGTGTATCCATCGTTGGACAAATCTGAGTGATCACATCAAGATTTCGGTAAATGAATTCACACAGCCTTCTATTGTCGTCAATCGCCCCTGTGCCTGAACGTCCACCCACATATAATTCAAATCCAGGGATACAAAACGTATTTTGTACGTCTACGGCAACTAAACAGACCTTGAATACATCATTGGCAGCAGGTCTTATGTTATGCTTCTCCGCCCACTTCCTGGCCTCTTCAGACATTTCCTGATAAGAAACTTTCCGAACCTCTCCAACTTTTGCGGGGTTAAAATGAGGTGGAACAGGTAAATCATCACGCATTATATAGTTCCTCCTTTAATCACTCCCCTGAATCTCCGACTATTTTAACCTTAATGTTGCAAAAACTTTTCTTGATTTGGCAGGCAGATGTGTTGAAAAAGCCATATCAGCAACTCCTTACAGCCCTTCAATGTGGCCAGCCAGCCTCATGCCAAAAGACACTCACTGTGAGATTTGCAGTCATGTGAATCAGGATGAAACCTTGTTGCTTTATATGGGTTTTTCAGCACGTCTGTCTGCCTTTTTATGCAACGTTTGGGTTAAATTTCTCTCTCAATGCCCTTTCAACCTCTTTAGTGACAAGACCTTTAACAGCGCCGCCATAGGACGCTATTTCCTTTACTATGCTTGAAGTTAAAAAACTGTATTCCTCACTCGGCATCATAAATACTGTCTCGATATTTGTGTTAAGCCTCCTGTTCATGTGAGCCATCTGGAGTTCATACTCAAAGTCAGAGACTGCCCTTAAACCCCGGAGAATCGCAACTCCCCTCTTTTCCCTGACATATTCGATAAGCAGGCCGTTAAATGCCTCAACCTTTACTCTTTTAAACCTCTTAATCGCAGATCTTATCATCTTTAACCTCTCCTTAAGAGGAAAAAGAGGTTGTTTTCTATGACTTGGCGCTACTGCAATTATCACCTCGTCGAATATCATTAGACCCCTTTTAACAAGATCAAGATGTCCGTTGGTTATAGGATCAAAAGTACCAGGATAGATCGCTATTTTTTTCATAACTCACCCTTTCCGTCTTACTTATTGACGGACTTTCTGTAAAATGTCAGCATCGTATCACCATACCTGTAGCTTCTGTCTATCTTTAATTCACCTGCTGTTTCAGGCATTTCCCTCTTAAAAAAGTGTTCCACTATTACTACTCCACTTTTATTTAAAAGTCCTTTTTCTCCAATCATTGGAAGTACTTTCTTTATCTCCTCAGAATGGTATGGCGGATCAACGAAAAAAATATCGAAATTCTCTTTTTTAGAAGATGATTTTTCAAGGAATTCGTGCGCCCTGCTCTTAAACACCTGTGCCTTTTCTCGAAATCCAAATTCATCAGCATTCTTCTTAATTGTAATAGCTCTTAAATCATTCGGTTCCACAAATATAGCACTGCTTGCTCCTCTTGACAATGCCTCAAACCCTACAGTTCCTGTACCTGCATAAAGATCAACAAAACTTGCATCCAAGATTCTCTCTCTTAATATATCAAAAAGCGCTTCTCTTACCTTTGAAGAAGTTGGCCTGAGTTTTTCCCTTTCCGATGTCTTTGATAATAACCTTTTTGTAGCTGTGCGTCTTCCTTTAGCAATACCACCCGAAATCCTCATTGACCTATATATTACATTAAGTTATATATGGGTTCAAGGATTTGGGGTTAGATGTAAATATCAGCAGGGATTACTTTTTATCAGGGAAGTAAAATCTTCTAAATACCTTTCTTTCATTTTCATTAAGGCCTTCCCAGAATGGCGATCTGTTGAGGGCTCTCTCTCTTTCTTTCTCTGACATTTCCTGAAGCGTTTTATATTTTCTAAGTGCATTTTCTTTTTTTTCTGGAGGCATACTATTGACCTTTCTCAACTTCTCTTTGATCTGTTCTTTCTCGGTCTTATCAAGTTCCTTATAAACCCTGAATCTCCACTTAAGCTTATTTTTTTCTTCCGGGGAAAGTTCTTTGAATATCCTGAAATTTTCTTTTATTTTCTCTCGTTTTTCATGAGGAAGGTTTTTCCACTCCATATATCGCTTTTTTACCTCCTCGCGTTGTTGAGGGCTCATGTTCTCCCACTTTATCCTGTTATCTATCTTTATATTCTCTCCGGCAATAACAACAGACACAGGAAACGATAAAAATAACAACAGACTTACGATAAGCAAAGTTTTCACCTGAAAATACCTCAAATCCCCCCTTCCCCCCCTTTTCTAAAGGGGGGAGTGGGGGGATTACCAATTTTCATCATCCTTTGTGTCTCGTTGAGACATGTGCGTTTCATGCTGAGAAATACCCCATTGAACTCTTTTTGTCATCGTGATTTTCTATCACCGGCAGATAGTCAATATTTTTAAGCATTTCGATCGAATCAAAAAAGTCCTTTTCCTCGATTATCTGAAGATTTGCAATAATCTCATCCTCATCTAAATCACCCTTGGTAGTCTGTATTGAAATTTCGCCTTTTGTCTTTTCAGATATAAGAGTTTTCTTATCGTAGTGGTTAGTCTCATCGTAAAACAAGACTATACTGAATGTTATAATCAATAAAGCTGCGACGGGTAAAAGTATTCTTAATAATTTTGAAGACCTTTCTCTCTTTATGCCCTTAAGTATGGCTTCCTTTAAATACAAAGGTGGTTGTTTATCTTCCCATAACTTTAAGGCATCCCATGCCGTTAAAAGACGAGCGAATTCAGCCTTGCACCCAGAACATACCGATAGATGGCTATCTATCATCTTTTTCCGGCTTTCAGTCAGTTCACTGTCTATATAAGCTGAAATGTTTTCTCTGACCCATTCGCAGTTCATCATTACCCTCCAATATATTAAACCTTAGAATATCTATTTTGTTTCTTCTGACAGATACCCGATGCTTTTTGCAAGAAAATCCTTTGCCCTGTGTATCCTGAGTTTTACAGCATTCACTGTGCAGCCCAATATCTGTGCAACCTCTTCGTATGAGCGACCATGGTATTTAAGCAGCAGGACAGCAATTCTGAGATTCGCAGGAAGAGCCATTACAGCTTCACGTACTTTTGTCTTCATCTCTTCCTTCTCAAGTTTTAAGGCCGGGTTATCTGACTTTGAAGGTATTTCCGGTAGCATCTCATCTTCAATAGAAAGAATTTGTACAGACCGCAATTTTCTCAGCTCATTGAAACATAAATTTTTTGTTATTGTATACAGCCAAGTCGAAAACTTTGCCGTTGGGGTATATGACTTTGACGCCCTGAATACCCTTAGAAAAACCTCCTGTGTAATATCCTCT
Source organism: Thermodesulfovibrionia bacterium (assembly GCA_041500225.1). Lineage (GTDB taxonomy): Bacteria > Nitrospirota > Thermodesulfovibrionia > Thermodesulfovibrionales > SM23-35 > 0-14-3-00-41-53. Next base: position 17,228 of record JBGQLV010000002.1, read on the forward strand.
GCCTCTGACGTGCTGTAGAGAAACCTGTTAGCGAGATTATAAACCGAGTGATAATGTCTTGATACGATCTCCTCAAAAGCCGATTCATCGCCCTTCTTGACCCTATCCATCAGTTTAAAGTCTATATCAATATCTTCCATTTATCGTTCACTGTCCTAAACTCGATAATTCAAATAAGATAATGCAGCCTTAACCGTTATTTATTGTGTTATTAATCCTTAAAGATCTTAACACTTGTTTAAGTTTCAGGATTATTATTAAATACTTTTCGTAACACACCCCCTACCCCTCTTTTTAGAGGGGAGTTTACCTCTTTCCCCTCTTGAGAAGGGCAGGGATGTGTCCCATCTATTAAGAGGGGCTTAATCCGCCTCAGGCGGATTAAGGGGGGTGTGTTAACATAAAGTTTAGCATGACAAATTATTGGAACATAGCGCGCTGCGTATTGTATCGCTTTAATACTTTATGGGTGGGTTGACAATAGAGATGTCAGAAGAAACATATCCTTTTATCCTCGTCCTCCTCCCTTCAACCTCAATCCTGCCCTCTGAAAATAATCGTATAGCCTCAGGGTATATACTATGTTCTAATTTTAATATTCTTTCAGAGAGGGTTTCTTCTGTATCATCCTGAAATACGGGTACCGCTGCCTGTATTATGACAGGGCCTGTATCTATGCCTTCATCCACAAAATGGACAGTACAGCCGGAAATCTTTACACCGTATTCAATGGCCTGCTTCTGGCCGTGTAATCCTGGGAAGGAAGGAAGGAGTGCAGGATGGATATTCATTATCATGCCGGGGAATGCATCTATCAGGGGTTTCCCCACAATCCTCATAAAACCAGCTAAAACAACTAATCCAACATCCCTTTTCTTCAGTTCCTCTGCAATCTTTATAAAGAAATCATCCCTTTTGGCATATTCCTTTGGTCTGATTACAAGATATTCAATGCCATGTTTTTTTGCCCTCTCTATAGCAAATGCTGAGGTGTTATCAGTTATCAAAACAGCTATCTCGGCCTTCAATCTTCCGGAGTTGATAGCATCTATGATTGATTGAAAATTCGAACCCCGTCCTGATGCAAGTACACCGAGTCTCAGATTTGACATGATATCCACCAATAATTATAACCTTATTACTATGTAAGCCTTCTCCCTTAAGCCTTTAATCCAGCTTTTATATCTCTCTGAAAACTGACTCTCAGTTAATTGTTTTAGTACAGATTCTCTTGCTTCGTCCGTACTTTGTGCAGCTACCTTTTCTTCAAGCTTTATAATATGAAGTCCCTTTTCAGTCCGGAACGGGTTGCTGAATTCGCCTACTTTCATAGAATTGAGTGCATCAATGAATTCTTTTGCCATTTGACTCTTTTTTATAAAACCAAGGTCGCCGCCCAGCTTCCCTGAAAGATCCTCGGAATACTCTTCTGCGAGTATAGAAAAATCCTCGCCTGCCTTCAATCTTTGAATAATTATGGAAGCTCTGTCTTCTATGACCTTTATATCCGCATCATCTTTTGGCCTCCCCAAAAATATCTGTTTTATCTTAAAAGTCTCGCCATCGGTGAAGCTTTCTTTATTTGCTTCCATGTATTTTTTCACTTCTTCCTCAGATACAACAACCTTGTTTCTTATCTGCTGGCTGACAACTTTGCTGATAACTATCTGTTCAGCTAGTCTTTTTTTGTACTCTTCAAAAGACAAACCTTCCTTTTTAAGAGATTCCTCCAAGGCGTTATCAGTCAATGAATATTTCTTTTTTATATTTTCTACAGCCTCTGTCACTTCTTCGGTAGTAACATCAAGTCCGAGCCTCCTTGCCTCCTGGATCTGGAGTTTTATATCAACAAGTTTTTCAAGAAAAGCTGCCTCACTATCTTTGAATATTTTCAACCGTTCTTCTTCCTTCAATGCCCTAACCTGATCTGCTGCCTCGTTTTCCATCATCTTATATAGCTCACTCCACGTAATAACTTCCTTACTGACCACTGCAACAACACGGTCGAGGAGAACAGCAGCATCAGATGCAACTGACAGCATAAGGATATACAATATTATGATAGTTAATTTGAATCTGAACATAATCAAATCTTTTTAATTTTAGAGCTAATTATAAAACATAAACAATTTGTTTCTCAATATTTAAAAACAAAAATTATTAAGCAATGAACTACCTCTAACCTTAGCTTCGAGGAATTCTTTTGATTTAAAAGAAGATTGAATATATTATTATATTAATTTATAATATATAATATATATTAATTAACTGCGAATTTTAGTAGATAGCATGGTACTTTTCATGTTAATATGAATTCCCTAAAATATTTAAACATCCCCGAGGGGGAAAAACAAATATTATGGAAAAAAAACTTGAGAGAATACTGAAAAATTATGTAAAAGACGAGTGTAATATAATATCTACACTGCAGGACGTCCAGGAGATTCTTGGTTATATTCCTGAAGAAGCAGTAAATGTTCTTTCAAAAAAACTTGATATTCCCACAAGCCGTTTATTCGGTATCATTACCTTTTATTCCCAGTTTCATTTAAAACCGAGGGGTGAAAATGTTATTACTGTCTGCCGTGGTACTGCCTGCCATGTTAATGGTTCTGAAAGGCTGATAAATAGACTTTTTATAGAACTTGAGATTCCGCCTGGAGGAGATACCACAGATGACCTCAGATTTACTGTAGAAAAGGTTAATTGCATTGGTGCATGCGGCATTGCTCCTGTAATAGTCGTAAATAACAAAGTGCACGGTAAAATGTCATTTGATAAAGTAATGAGAGAGATAAGAAATATAAAAACAGGTGAATAAAGAAATCGCAATAAAAGTATGCACGGGCACTGGTGGAATTGCAGCCGGTGGGAATGAGGTATTGTCATCATTTAAGAAAGCGCTGTCATCAGCCGGCGTCAAGGCATCTTTTCATGAAAATTGCTCAATACACAAGGTTGGCTGTAGGGGTTTCTGTGCAAAGGATGTCCTTGTAGATATTATCATTGATGGTGAAAAGACAACCTATCAGTACATAAAGCCTGATATGGTAACAAGGATTATTAGTGAACATATTATTGAAGGTAACCCTGTCACGGAGTGGGCTGTTGGAGAGGAATACCACAACTTCCACAAAAAACAGCTAAGGGTAGTACTCTCTGACTGCGGTGAAATAGACCCGGAGGATATCAAGTCCTATTTAGCAGTTGGTGGTTACGAAGCTGCAAAAAAGGCCCTTACCTCAATGATATCTGAAGAGATACTCAGGGTTGTAAAAGACTCTAATTTAAGGGGTAGAGGCGGCGCAGGTTTCCCCACAGGACTAAAGTGGGAACTCGCGTTAAAAGCCAAGTCTGATGTGAAATATGTCATATGCAATGGTGATGAGGGTGATCCAGGGGCCTTCATGGACAGGGCGGTAATGGAAGGAGATCCCCATTCTGTTATTGAGGGGATGATTACATGTGCAAAGGCGATCGGTTCTCATTTCGGCTATATCTATGTAAGGGCTGAATACCCTTTAGCCGTAAAACACCTTCAGATGGCTATAGACCAATGCCATAAGGCAGGATTTCTCGGCAAAAACATTTTCAATACAGGGTTTGACTTTGACATAAAGATATTTAAAGGTGCAGGTGCATTTGTTTGTGGCGAAGCTACAGCCCTGATGCGTTCTATTGAGGGTAAACGCGGTATGCCAAGCCCAAAGCTATGGCACTCTGCAATTAAAGGATTATGGGATAAACCAACAGTTCTGAACAATGTTGAGACCTTTGCAAACATTCCCCGGATTATATTAAAGGGAGCCGATTGGTACAAAAACATAGGGACTGAAAAAAGCGGTGGGACTAAAGTCTTTGCGCTAACGGGAAAAGTGAAAAATACCGGTCTGATCGAAGTCCCTCTCGGCATTTCCTTGAGGGAGATAATTTATGACATCGGCGGCGGGATTGAAGGTGACAGGAAATTCAAGGCAGTACAGACAGGCGGTCCGTCAGGAGGATGCATTCCCGCAGAGTTTCTTGATACAGAAGTAGATTATGAGCCCCTCGCACTTGCTGGCTCAATTATGGGTTCAGGCGGCATGATTGTACTTGATGAGACTGATTGTATGGTTAATACAGCAAAGTTTTTCCTCGAGTTCACCCAGTCAGAGTCATGCGGCAAATGTACTCCATGCAGGATAGGTACAAAGAGACTGCTTGAAATATTAGACAGGATCACCTCGGGGAAAGGAAAAAAGGGCGACATAGAACTTCTCCAGGAACTCAGTGAAGATATAAAAGCAACCTCATTATGTGGATTGGGCATGACAGCACCTAACCCTGTATTAAGTACTATTAAATATTTCAGAAACGAATATGAGGCACACATTATAGATAAAAAATGCCCTGCTGCTGTATGTAAAGATTTGATCAAATACTCTATCCTTGGAGAGGTCTGTACCGGCTGTGGCGCATGTAAACGAGTATGCCCTGCTGATGCGATTAGGGGTATAAGAAAAACTGCGCATAGAATTGACCCCGCTCTGTGTATAAAATGTGGTACATGTTTTTATGCATGTAAGTTTAAGGCGGTATCAAAATCATGAAACTTTGCTCCGAAAATACCTTCTTATGTCATGCTGAACTTGATTCAGCATCTTTTGAGACCCTGAAACGAGTTCAGGGTAACAAGGAGGGTTTAGGAATAATACATAAGAGGTTTATATGGTTACTCTGACAATAGATGGCATGAAAGTTACAGTAAGGAAGCTGTCAACAGTTCTTGATGCTGCAAAAAAACTCGAAGTTCCAATACCCACACTATGCCACCATCCTGAACTTTCCCCATTTGGAGGTTGCAGGCTATGTATAGTTGAAATTCAAGGTATGGCAAGACCTGTTACAGCCTGCACAACTATAGCAAAAGAAGGGATGGTAGTCACAACAACAAGCCCTTATTTAGAAAAATTAAGGAAAACAACCCTTGAACTTCTCCTATCTGACCATCCAAATGACTGTATGGTGTGTGAAAGGGCAGGTGATTGCACACTCCAGGAACTTGCATATTTCTACGATATTAGGGAGAACAGATTCGTCGGCGAAAAAAGACCTTTTATTAAAAAGGACGAAAATCCATTTGTTGAAAGAGCTATGGAAAAATGCATACTCTGCGGGCAATGTGTGCGGGTATGTGAAGAAATTCAGGGTGTTAGTGCAGTTGATTTTGCTTATAAAGGATTTAATACAAGGGTATGCGCTTCTTATGAGAAAGATCTTGATTGTGAGTTCTGCGGCCAGTGTGTTGCGGTCTGCCCTACAGGAGCACTAACAGGTAAGATGTGGGCTCATAAAGGAAGGCAGAAAGACATAGAGCAAGTTGATACTGTTTGCCCGTACTGCGGATGCGGCTGCAACCTTACACTCCATGTAAGGCGGAACGAAATTATCCGTGTCTCCTCAAGAGAAGATACGATTAACAAAGGCTGGCTCTGCGTAAAAGGTAGATTTGGTTATGGATTCATAAACAGCGCTGAGAGGCTCACAAAACCTCTTATCAGAATAGCTCCTAAAAAGCATTCGGCATCCGGCGCTAAGCATTCAGTCAAAAACTCCAAACTCCGAACTCCAAACTCCGAACTCTTCAGGGAGGCCTCATGGGAAGAGGCGTTGGATTATATCGCAAAGAGGTTGGGAGAGATAAAAGAAAAATATGGTCCGGACTCTATTGGCGGACTTTCTTCAGCAAGATGTACGAATGAAGAAAACTACCTCTTCCAGAAATTCATGCGTGCCGCCGTTGGTACAAATAATGTTGACCATTGTGCAAGGTATTGACACAGCGCAACGGTGGCCGGTCTGGCCACAGTATTTGGTTCAGGGGCCATGACAAATTCCGTACCAGAGATTGAAAATCATGATGTAATCTTTGTCATCGGTTCAAATACAACAGAGACACACCCTATAATCGGTCTGAAAATGAAGAAGGCTGTTAAAAATGGAGCTGAACTTATTATTGCTGACCCAAGAAAGATTGACCTTGTAAGGTTTGCCAAGATATGGCTGCAGCACAGGCCAGGCACAGACGTTGCCCTTCTGAACTCTATTATGCATGTAATTGTAAAAGAAAATTTAACAGATAAAAAATTTATAGAGGAACGGACAGAAGGCTTTGAATCCTTCGAGCAATCCCTCGCCGAATATACACCAGAGGAAGGCGAAAGGATTACAGGTGTTCCAAAGGAAGATATTATAAAGGTAGCGCTTCTTTATGGAAATGCCGTACGGCCCGGTATTTATTACACCATGGGTATTACCCAGCATTCTCATGGAACAGAAAATGTCTATGCAATAGCAAACCTGGCGTTGATGACAGGTAATCTCGGAAGAGAAAGTACAGGGGTCAACCCTCTCAGGGGACAGAACAATGTTCAGGGTGCAACAGATATGGGTTGCATACCTGACTTCTATCCCGGTTATCAAAAGGTAAATATACCGGGTATCAAGCAAAAATTTGAAATGGCGTGGGGTGTCAAGCTCTCTGACAAGGTCGGTTTAGCAGCAACGGAAATGATTGGCGCAACCTTCAAAGGCAAGTTGAAGGCCCTGTACATAATGGGAGAGAACCCTGTTTTAAGCGACCCGGATATGAACCATACAATAAAGGCACTTGGAAAACTGGATTTCCTTGTTGTACAGGACATATTCATGACAGAGACAGCAGAGCTTGCGGATGTGGTATTGCCTGCAGCGTGCTTCGCGGAGAAAGATGGTACATTCACAAATACTGCAAGAAGGATTCAGAGGGTCAGAAAGGCAGTGGAACCACCAGGGGAGGCAAAAGAGGATTCATGGATAATTATGGAACTTGCAAATTTACTCGGGTATAAGATGAGATATAACTATATTGGAGAAGTATTTCATGAAGCTGGAAAGGTATGGCCGGCAGTAGCAGGTATAACTTACGGAAGAATTGAAAAGACAGGCCTTCAGTGGCCATGTCCTACACTCGACCACCCCGGAACTCCCTATCTCTTCAAAGGAGGGTTTCCAAGAGGTAAAGCTGCATTCAGTACTGTCAGATACAGACCATCAGAGGAACTACCTGATAATGAGTATCCATTTTTATTCTCGACAGGAAGACAGCTTTTTCAGTATCATACAGGTTCAATGACAAGAAAAATTGATGCAATCAATAAGGTATCACCAGATGCTTATATTGAGATTCATCCCGATGATGCAAAGCAATTGGGTGTAAATGATGGGAACAAAGTAAAAGTATCATCCCGGAGGGGCTCTGTAGATGTCAGAGTACGAATTTCTGAGCGTCCAGCAAAAGGTATGACCTTCATGCCGTTTCATTTTAAGGAGGCACCAGCAAATGTGCTTACAAATACTGCGCTTGACCCAATCTCAAAGATACCTGAGCTAAAGGTATGCGCAGTTAAGATAGAACTAATAAAAAATGGAACCTTGAATGGAAACATGAAATGAAAAATAAGACATTTAAAAAGGAGGCGTTATGATTAAGGCGGATTTATTAAAACAACAGGTTTTGCTTGAGGATCTTGACAGCGAAGGACTGAACAAAATTTCTAAAATTATTAAAAAGTACTCCCTAAAAAAAGGAGAACAACTTTTTAAAGAAAAGGACGAAACAAAGGGCCTGTGGCTTATCCATTCAGGAAAGATTGAAATTTCCAGGGTAACTGCTGATGGGTGGAGACAAACACTCGCTGTCTTAACCCCTGGGCATTTTTTCGGGGAATTGTCCATCATTGAGAACAGGCGTCACGTTGCGTCTGCTGTCGCGATCGAAGAAACAGAACTCTTACTCCTTCCGAAAGAAGACTTCGAAAGGTTGTTCGAAGAAGATATGGCGCTGGCATGTAATATCATTAAAAGAATTGCCATTGTGATGAGCAAAAACCTGCGACGGATGAACGATAAATTCCTGAGTGCATTAATAAGCTACTAAAAAAGAAAGTAGGCAGCAAGTAGTAAGTAGTAAATAGAAACTGGTAAGTAACAGTCAAGTGATTAATTATTAAATTTTTTTTATTCTCTTCTTACTTTTTCTCCTTATTACATACTACTTATTTTAGAAAGGAGGATTTTTAAAATGTCGCTTGATCCAACCAAACATGCAGACTGGGAGATTGCAGAAGCAGCTGAAAAGACGATGAAGACATCTCAGCAATTAGCTGAGGAGTTGGGTATTGACAAAAAAGAGTTATTGCCGCATGGGCATTATATTGCAAAGGTTGATTATGCAAGGGTTCTGGAAAGGTTAAAGGATAAGCCTGACGGGAAATTCATTGAAGTCACAGCCATAACACCAACGCCGCTCGGGGAAGGAAAATCAACTACAACGATGGGACTTCTTCAGGGAATGGGTAAACGCGGGAAAAAGGTTACTGCCTGCATACGCCAGCCATCCGGTGGACCCACTATGAACATCAAAGGGTCTGCTGCCGGAGGCGGTTTATCACAGTGTATTCCTCTTACAGAGTTTTCACTCGGTCTCACAGGTGATATAAATGCTGTTATGAATGCCCATAACCTTGCCATGGTTGCATTGACAGCAAGGATGCAGCATGAATTCAATTACACTGATGAACAGCTTGCAAAGAGAAAACTGAGACGTCTTAATATAGACCCCAGGAATGTTGAAATGGGCTGGATTATGGATTTTTGTGCACAGGCGCTAAGGAATATAATTATCGGTATCGGTGGCAAGATGGATGGGTTTATGATGCCCTCAAAATTTGGGATAGCCGTTTCTTCAGAGGTTATGGCCATACTTGCTGTCTTCAGCGATCTTGCGGACTTCAGGAAGAGAATAGGCGGGATCGTCGTTGCTTACGACAAACAGGGTACTCCAATTACTGCGGAAGATCTTGAGGTAGCAGGGGCCATGGCTGCATGGATGAGGGAGGCCATAAATCCGAATCTCCTTCAAAGCCTTGAGGGCCAACCTTGCTTTGTCCATGCCGGACCTTTCGCCAATATTGCTGTTGGTCAGTCATCTGTGGTTGCCGACAAGATATGTCTTAAGTTAGCTGATTATCATATTACCGAGTCTGGTTTTGGTGCTGATATTGGTTTTGAGAAGTTCTGGAATGTGAAGTGTCGCTACTCCGGAAACATTCCGAACGTTTCGGTTATTACGGCTACAATAAGGGCATTGAAACACCATGGCGTAAATGCAGGCGCGCCACTGGTTGTGCCGGGCAGACCGATTCCAAAAGAATATTTTCAGGAAAATCTCGCGTGGCTTGAAGATGGAATGGCAAACGTAATACATCACATAAACACTATTAAAAAGGCGGGGATAAACCCTGTTGTCTGTATAAACCGGTTCCACACTGATACGGATGAAGAGGTTAAATTGACCAAGAAGATGTGCGAGGCAGCCGGAGCGCGTGTCGCGGTGTCACAGCACTGGCAGTATGGAAGCGAAGGTGCCCTTGAGCTGGCTGACGCAGTTTCTGATGCATGTAATGATAAAGTCAATTTCAAATTCCTTTATGACCTTGACACACCAATCCGTAAGAGGGTTGAACTGATAGCTAAAGAGGTTTACGGCGCAAATGGCGTAAGTTATTCTCCGGAAGCAACTGCAAAGGCAGAGAGATTTGAAAAGGATCCAAAGTTTAAAGACTATGCAACTATGATGGTCAAAACCCATTTATCTCTCTCACATGACCCTACGTTGAAAGGTGTACCGAAGAACTGGACTCTCCACATCAGAGATTTTCTCACTTATGGCGGATCCAGGTTTATCTGCCCTGTGGCGGGAAATATCAGCCTTATGCCCGGAACATCCTCCGATCCAGCATATAGACGGGTTGATGTAGATGTTGAAACAGGCAAGGTTAAAGGATTGTTTTAAATAAATAATTTAATATACGACATAAGAGTATGACATAGTATTTTCGCTCATTCTCGTCCCGATAAAATCGGGACTCCGAGGCTTTTGCCTCTCGATTATTAAATATAAATAAGTTGACTATGGGCAAAAGAATCCGCTCAAATACTATGTCATACTCTTATATTTTTAAATATCCTATATGAAAAAAGTCGGTTTTATATATGATGATATATTCCTTAAACATGAAATGCCTGCTGGCCACCCAGAATCTCCCCAAAGGCTTATAAAAACATTAGATGCACTAAAAAATTCAGATATCTGGAATAATCTAATACATATAAAGCCTCGACGCGCAGACGAAAAAGACATTCTGAAGGTTCATACCAGAGACTATTTCGATAATGTTAGGACCTTTACAGGCTATTATGACCCTGACACATACATTTCGAATAACTCATTTGAGACAGCAATGTTCGCTGCAGGCGCTGTTATTGAAGCGATTGATAGATGTAAAAAGGGGGAGATAGAAAGGGCATTTTGCGCTGTAAGGCCGCCAGGTCATCATGCTGAGGCAAACAGGGCTATGGGCTTTTGTATATTCAACAATATTGCCGTCGGTGCCAGGTATGCACAGAAAATTGGTTATAAGAATGTCTTTATCATTGATTTTGATGTCCATCATGGAAACGGCAGCCAGCATATATTTGAAGAAGATGATACGGTTTTTTATTTCAGCACACACCAGTATCCACATTATCCCGGTACGGGAAGAGATTCCGAAAGAGGAAAAGGCAAAGGAGAAGGCTTCACTTATAATATCCCTATGCAGTATGGCTCAGGAGATAAGGATTACTTCTCTGCCTATCATGATATTCTGCCACGTCTTGTTAGAGAATTCATTCCCGATATCATCCTCATTTCAGCAGGCTATGACATTCACTCAAAAGACCCACTCTCAGAGATCAATGTAACAAATGAAGGGATACGGAGTATAGTCAGGGAAATTCTTTCATGTTCAACTGTCACACGTCATCCGTTTCTGCCTTTTATTTTTGCCCTTGAAGGCGGATATAATCTTCATGCCCTGAGCGAATCTGTATTGATTACTATTGAGGAGCTGTTAGAAATTTGAAGTTACTAAAGAATTCATAAGTAAGATTACTTATTTGTCATTGCGGCTTGTCCGCAATTCTTCTGAAAAGAAATCCCGAAAGCATTCGGGACGACAAGCGGGAATGACAGAAATTAGAATGTTATGAATTGTTACTTATGAACTTGTTAGTAAGTAGATCAATTTTGCTTTAAATTGAGCTTAACCTTCTCTTTATATCCATCGCCTCTGAAACCAGATCTAAAACCTGATCTATTTTAAAGGGTTTGTTTAATATCAGATCTGCACCACTTTCCTTCATCTTTTCATCATCTATCTGAATGCCCCAGCCAGTAATCAATGCTACCGGGACTCTTGGATCTTTGGCCTTTACAGATTTAGCTACCTCCCAACCGCTCATCCCCGGCATACCAAGGTCAGTAAAGACTAAATCAATCCCCTCTTTAAAAAAGATGTCTAATCCTTCTTTCCCAGAGGAAGCCTTAAAAACATTATGTCCACCCTGGGTTAGTAAACTCCCTAAAATATTCCGGACCATTTCTTCGTCCTCTATAACCAGGATATTTGCACGATTAACCTCTCTGGTCGTAATATGCCTTCCCACTTTCTCTTTGAGTTCCGCCGGGACAGGTAGATTTATTATAAAGGTAACACCTTTTCCTTCCTCAGTCTCAACCTCAATAGTTCCCTTATGCCTTGTGATAATGCTATAGGCAATGCTCAATCCCAATCCATCGCTTATGACACCTTTAGTAGTAAAAAATGGATCAAAAATCCTTTTTTTCACTTCTTTAGATATGCCTATTCCGGTATCAGTTACAAGTATCTGCACTTCCTCATTAATGGCTCTTGTCTCAATGGTAATCTTACCTCCTTCAGGCATAGCATCGATTGAGTTGAAGATTATATTGGTTAATACCTCCCTTATTTCTGACGGGTTTCCCATAATGTGCGGCAAATCCTTTTTTAACAAGGTTATCAATTCGATGTTAATACCTTTCCCCTGTGCCTGATCTTTCCATCGTGGTTTTGACATCTCCTTCACTTCTTCAACGATCTCATTGATATCCACTTTAAAATATTCTTTATCTGCCCTTATTCTGGTAAACTCCTGTATGCGTCGTACAGTCTCAGCAGCATCTAAAGCAGCAATCTCAATTATCTTGAGTTGTTTTTTTATTTGTTCAGAATTCAATGTATCTACCTGCCTGACAAGTAACTCTGTATTACCCAGAATAATAGCCAACGCATTGTTGAAATCGTGTGCAACCCCTGAAGCCATCTGGCCTATAGCTCTTAGCTTCTCGGATTGGATGAGCTGCTCCTCAATTTTTTTCCTTTCGCTGACATCCCTCATGATAACCTCAACACCAATAGTCTCACCTTTTTGGGAATAGGGACGGTCACCAATTTCAAGAAAAATTACCTCTCTATTTTTGTTTAATGCCCTGATCTCATAAATATCCGCTAATGCTTCCCCGACTATCTTTTTCTCAAAACGTTCCTGAGCCACGGGTAGGTCTTCCGGGTAAATAAAGTCTGAAAACCTTTTATCTTCCAATTCCTGCTCAGAATAACCAAACAATCCGCTAAATCTCGTGTTATAGATGCTGAGCTTACCATCAGGGATCATAAATACGGCTAGCGCATCATTTATACTTTCAAATAATCCCCTGTATTTTTCCAGAGACTCTTTTAACTCTTTTTCTAATCTCTGCTTCTCTTTTGCCAGCATCTGTTTCTCTATAGACTTTTTAACTACAACCCTCAGTTCTTCAATATCAAAGGGTTTGGTAACAAAGGCATCTGCACCTTTGTTTAAAGCCTTAATAGCATTTTGAGTACTTGCATAGGCTGTCATCATGATTACACTCAAATCCGGATTATTCTTCTTAATAATTTCCAACAATTCTACTCCGTCTATATCCGGAAGTTTTATGTCCAATATAGCTATATTAAAGGGGCTTTCTTTTAAACAGGCAGCTCCATTTGAGCCCGTATTTGCTGTTAAAACCTTGTACCCATCAAGCTCAAGGATGCGGGAAAGGGTTTTACACATGCCTTTATCGTCATCGATTATCAAAACATTTGGTATAGAGCCTGTCGAAATATCGAAATTATTAGTCATGCTCTTTATTTCTTTCTAACGTTTGTCCAGATACCTTATTATAAATCTTGTTGATCGCCGATTTCTTCTTTAGCTATAGGCAGTCTGATAACAAAGGTAGTACCCTTACCAACCTCACTTTTTAGTTTTATTTGTCCTTCATGTCTTTCAATAATTCCCTGGGTAACTGCCAACCCCAATCCAATACCCTTGGCCTTAGTAGTAAAAAGGGGATCGAATATCTTCTTCTGGTCTTCTTCCTTAATTCCACCACCAGTATCTTTAAATTCGACCTCAATAAACCTTCCATCCTCCCGGCTGGTTATTGTTAATCTTCCACCCACTTCCATGGATTGACATGCATTTAAGATCAGATTATTAAAGGCCTGTCTTATTTGATAAGGGTCAACCGCAGCCTTCTTAAGGTTGGGTTTTAGATTTATCTCTACTTTAATATTCTCCGGCGACTTGGTAACCGATAAGGTATATTTAATAATTCTATTTATATCAGATGGCTTCACTATTGGTTTTGAAATCAGAGAAAAATTCAGAAGGTCTCTGATAATCTTGTCAGAAAGACCTATCTCGTTCTCTATAATATTAAGAAACTCAGAAATGCTCGGCTCTTCTGCTGCCAGACGACTTTTACCTATCTTTTCTCTTAAATAGTAGGCTGAGTTCTTTATTACTCCTAAAGGATTCCTCAATTCATGAGCAACACCAGCAGCCAACTGCCCTATGGCCGCCAATTTTTCAGACCGAATCAGTCTCTCCTGAGTTCTCCTTAATTCCAAACTGCTCCTTTCTATCTCTGCAGTTCTTTCCTCTAACTCTACCTTTGACTTTTCCATTTTTATCTGATTATCTACTAATTCTGCATAAATACGGTCTATCACCAGTATGATTTCCTGCCACATTTTTTCTTCCATCTGACGGTGGACTACACTGTCCGTTACATCCTTAGCAATATGTACAAACCTAACAATTTCATCGTTTCCGTCTTTTATTGGATAGACATTAATTAATACATGGTGTTGACTGCCACTATCATGGATACCGGCATGAACATGTGTCGTAGAGCTGGATCTACCTGTGGCTAAGACATCATAAATTGGACATATATCAAAAGGTCCCTGGCAGGGAAAATCAAGGCCATGTGTAACATAATAGCAATGTTTGTCAATAATGTTGGGCCCATAAATGTCTATTGATTTCTGGTTTGCCCATATAACCTTGTACTGTCTCGATATAAGCAAAATCTCTTCGTCAATTCCATCAACAATATTCTCATATACCCATTTATTCTTTCCCTGAAAATTCATTTCTGTACCATGCGATCATGCCTACCTCTTTATTGTATGAACAGTGCATACAAGGCAGGGATCAAAGGATCTTACCACATGCCCAATCTCTATGGGATTATCCACATTTTCGACTATGGTCCCGTTTAGCGCATGTTCACATGCCCCGTACTGATCAAAAGAATCCTTAGGAGAAAGGTTCCATGCAGTAGGAGTTATCACCTGATATCTCTCAATCTTGCCATTTTTAATGGTTAACCAGTGACCGAGTGACCCTCTCGCTGCCTCAATAAGACCAATCCCTTTTGCCTCTGGAGGCACCAAAGGCTTTTTATAGAATGGCTTACGGGCGTCTATCTCTCTTATCCAGATTCCAACCTGCCTTACCAGTCTCACCGCCTCATGAAGCCTTGCCAAAACCCTTAAAAAAACGCCTGAGCCTGATTTATTAAATATATCATAAATTAAGGAGTCTTTATCCAGTATCATCCTGGCTAAAGGACCTACCTCGATTACGTTGTCATCATAGCGTGGTGATTTACACCAACTGTAAGCCCCTTCTTTATCCGGATCAGGGTCTGTTATGCCCTCAGAAGGATGCAGTCCACCTTGATATCCCTTCAAAAAGGAATACTTGATGTATTCAGTTATCTTCTCCTGGTTAAATGGGTAAAAATCCCTGTCATAGTACCCGCTGGGAAGCCAGGTTTGTCCCTCAGAAAGTTCATATGCTCCATACGACAGAAATCTATCCGGGCCTTTACCGATTTTATCCAACCCTAATTCTCTCCCGTACCTCACATAAATCCCAAGGTCGCTATCATAGTGATTTGACTCTGTTAACCATTTATCCAGGTCATCCATACTCCTATTCTCCAGCCACCTATCAATATCGCATCCCAGTAAGCTTTCTTCCACATAATCCTGTAACTCCCTCAACAGTCCTAATGCCTTGGTTTGGCGTGAAATACTGATACTGCAGGTAACTCCTCCTGGCTGAAAGACAAGTGTATTGGGCCATTTGCCTGCGAATACCCCCATAAGTTCTAACATACTGGGACGAGCCTTGATAGATTTCAGATACGACGTTCCCTTAAATGGAAGAAAGCGCTTCTCCAGCTCTTGAAATCCTGGATGCATTGAATATTTTTTATTGGTCAAATCAGGGGCAAATAAGGCATAGAAATGTACTATATGACTCATAAGATTCTCGATTGCCAGAACAATATTTCTTACCCTGTACGCATTTTCCGGCATCTGAGATTTCCATGCATTCCTTATAGCTGTCGAGCTTGCTACTCCGTGTGATGCCCCACAGATTCCACAGATCCTTGGAGTAAATACTATGGCATCCATAGGATCTCTTCCCTTTAACAAGATTTCAAACCCTCTAAACATCACACCCTTGGATCTGGCATTTTGCACCTTTCCATCCTTAACCTCAGCAGTTATCTCCAGGTCACCTTCCACTCTATTAAATGGACTTAAATTTATCTTCTTAGACATATTAAACTCCTTAATCCGCCTCAGGCGGATTAATCTACCCTTCTGAATGATACTGCATTTTTCTTTAATCTCTCAGGAGTGGCAAGTTTTGCTAAATTGGCCATCCCCACATACCAGGCTTTAGGAACATCAAGGGGCAACGTAACCGGGACCTCTCCTATCTTTCTGGTCTCAAAGAAAGGTACAGAACCATCTGGAAAATCTGGCGAGGTACAGGCAATACATGGAAAACCTGCCCGAGTGCAACTTCCTGTACGACCCAGCCACATACGCTCATTACAGTCTGATTCACATAAGGTTCCTTTACAGCCCAGATATTCAAACAGACATCCCAGTTGACTATATTCAGTTGCTGAAGCTTTAAACTCATAAAATTCATTTCTTGGGCAGCCGTGATGAGCCAGTTTTTTATAGAAGGCCTTAGGACGATTGAAATCATCTAATTCTCCGGTGCCTAATTTCCCCATTATTAACCGCATTAGTGTCTCTATTATCCAATCCGGATGACATGGGCAACCCGAAACGTTGACTACAGGATGGCCTGAACCTGATACATAATCCTTTCCTAAAGCCCCTCCTTTTTGTTTCCTCAAGAACTGGAGACCGGTAGCCTCAATAAGATTAGCCCCCGCTGCAACAATACCGCCAAAGGCAGCACAGGTACCAATCGCTATGGTGTATTGGCTAACCTTAGCAAGCATTTCTATCCATTCCTTAAACGGACGACCATTGGATAGAAAATATTTTCCGCTATTTTCAGGTCCACAAATTACAGCGCCTTCCACTATTAAAACGTCAAGTTTTGTTTTTCTGGAAATACATTTATTAAAAATCTTTTCTACTTCTTCTCCTATTTCAAGGCTGAGAAAGGGGTGCCACAGTAAATTTATATCAAGCATCTTCAGCGCAGTAAGTACATGAGGCTGCTCTGCATTAAGGAATGATATAGTATCTCCATTGCAACCACCACTTTGTAACCATAATAAATTGACCATTGCCTATGCCTCCTTTTTCCCTAAAAGACAGGGAAATATCAAATAAATACTATAAATACTATCTAATAAATATTACCATAAGGTCTATTTAAAATCAAATATAATATTTTACACTATTTCATACCCGAAAATGCCGATAGACTTCATAATGCATTGATTATACTGTCATTGCGAGGTCGCATCGACCGTGGCAATCCGACCTGAAAGGTCGTTGCGAAGGCGAAGCCCGTGGTAATCCCAAATGAGATTCCTCGCTTCGCTCGGAATGACGCTTTGCGTCAGATTGCTTCGTTTCACTCGCAATGACAATTCTTATCGCTGGATTTGGGTTATACTGTCTTTATTGCAATTTAATGTCTTAATGTCTATAATCTTATCAAAATATGCGCAATGAACGTATAGCCCTTTGTAAGTTTCTTTGTTGTAAAGAATAAGTTCATGTTTATTAAGACTATATTTCTAATTTTTCTAACCCTCTTTTCCTCTTCTGTTGCCCTTTCTGTAGAAAATAGGAAAGAAGTTATGGTCATCACTGTAAGCGGTGTTATTAATCCTGTTTCAGCAGAATTTATTGGAAAGAGTATTAAGAAGGCGAATGAGAAGAAAGCCGAGGCACTTATAATTGAGCTTGATACCCCGGGAGGGTTGGACACATCCATGAGAATTATTGTCAAAGATATCATAGGGAGTGAAGTACCTGTTGTTGTGTATGTTTCGCCGAGTGGCAGCAGGGCAGCCTCTGCGGGTGTATTTATAACTCTGGCTGCCCATATTGCAGCAATGGCACCCGGCACAAATATCGGAGCAGCCCATCCAGTTGGCATTGGGGAAAAGATGGATAAGGTGATGGCTGAAAAGGCGACCAACGATGCAGCAGCTTATATAAAGTCTCTTGCAGCGAGAACCGGCAGGAATGCAAAGTGGGCTGAAGATGCTGTCAGAAAGAGTATCTCTGCGACAGAGGAAGAGGCTTTAAAGGAGACGGTTATAGATCTCGTGAGCAAAGACCTGAACAGCCTTCTCTCAGACATAGACAGCAGAAAGGTCCGAACAATTATGGGAGAAAAGGTCCTGATGACTGCAAAAGCAAATGTCGTCAGAGAGGAAACAGGGATCAGGCATAAGATACTCAACCTCATTTCCGACCCGAATATCGCCTATATCCTTATGCTCCTTGGTTTTTATGGCCTGTTTTTTGAACTTACAAACCCCGGGACTCTCTTCCCCGGTGTAATGGGAGGAATATGTCTTATACTTGCCTTTTATGCATTTCAGACACTTCCTGTAAATTATGCAGGTCTTCTCCTAATCATACTCGCAATCATTCTTTTCATTCTTGAAGTAAAGATCATATCCCATGGAGTATTAACAATCGGCGGAATAATCGCCATGATTATAGGCTCATTGATGCTCTTCGAATCACCGGCACCTTTTATGAAACTCTCACTTTCTATTATTCTTCCCGCTGTCATTATTACCACCCTTTTTTTTACGTTAACATTCGGCCTTGCATTCAAGGCATACAGGAGAAAGCCGATTACCGGCTCTGAAGGCCTTGTAGGAGTAAATGGTATTACAGATACAGATATAACAAAAAATGGGGGTATGGTATTATTACATGGTGAGCGCTGGGCAGCATATTCTGATGAGCCTGTATCAAAAGGCGAAAAGATAATAATCGAAGCTGTTTCAGGGTTGAGGGTAAAGGTTAGAAAATATCAATAAATTAAGGAGGTTCATATGCCAAGTTTAGCACCGTCTTTCATGGGTTTTCTTTTAATAATATTCTTTGTAATATATTTCCTTTCGAGTGCAATAAAAATCTTAAGGGAATATGAAAGAGGAGTTGTATTCAGGCTTGGAAGGATTATTCCTGTAAAAGGACCCGGACTTGTTATTATCTGGCCGATTATTGATAAACTCGTTAAGGTTAGCCTCCGTGTCGTTACAATGGATGTTCCTTCCCAGGACGTCATAACAAAAGACAATATTACGGTTAAAGTCAATGCAGTTGTTTATTTCAGGGTTATGGTCCCAATAAAGGCAATAACCGAGGTTGAGGATTTCTACTTTGCAACATCACAGATAGCACAGACAACTCTCAGGAGCATCCTTGGTCAGAGCCAGCTTGATGACTTGTTATCAAAGAGGGAAGAGGTCAATGCAGAGCTTCAGAAGGTTATTGACTTTCAGACAGAGCCATGGGGGATAAAGGTTACGGCAGTCGAGGTTAAGAATGTAGACCTGCCTGAAGCAATGCAGAGGGCAATAGCAAAGCAGGCAGAGGCCGAACGTGAAAGAAGGGCAAAGATTATCCATGCAGAGGGAGAGTTTCAGGCTTCACAGAAGCTTGCAGATGCGGCAAAAATAATCGCAACAGCACCTTCTGCATTACAGCTCAGGTTCCTCCAGACTCTCACAGAGATTGCTACAGAGAAGAACTCGACAATCATATTCCCTGTACCAATAGATCTGATTAAACTATTTCTTGAAAAGCCGGTACGACTCGATTCCGAGATAGAAAAATCAAAATAGGTCTGTGACCTATTTACGACTTATAGTGCAAGGAGTTCGGCAATAGCATTATTTAAAAATAAGATATGGCTCAGGCTGTTAATACTCATGTTCATAGTAGTTGGATTGGCATTAATAGCCTATAAAAATGGTCTAATTCCACTTTCAGTTCAAGAAAGCCGATTATTACAAGGACGATTGTTACGCTTTCTTGATTCTCTTGGGCCTGCTGCATTTATAGGATTCATTCTTTTACAGGCTGCTCAGGTAATCGTTGCTCCAATCCCAGGAGAAGTTACAGGTTTTTTAGGCGGCATTCTATATGGACCTTTCCTTGGGGTTATATTATCCACCATTGGACTGACTCTGGGCTCTTACATAGCCTTTGCTCTCTCGCGAGCCTTTGGAAGACCTTTTGTAGAAAAATTTGTGAACAAAAAAACTATGAGTCGATTCGATTATCTCCTCCATCACAAGGGTGCATTCTTGATCTTTCTCCTATTCCTTATACCAGGGTTCCCGAAGGATTTCTTATGTTACATACTTGGACTCGGACACCTCAACACAGCAGAATTCCTTGTGATTGGCGGCACCGGAAGGCTTATGGGAACAATCCTCTTAACCCTTGGCGGCTCATACATACGACACCATCAATATTATCGGCTATCTATTCTTTTAGGGATTGCAATTGTTATAATATTGGTTTCAATGGCTTACAAAGATAAGCTCGAGAAATTGTTTCAGAAATGGCATTCATACGCAGGTAAGGCAACATTAAAACACAAAAGATAGATAGTGGTACTATTACTGAGAACATCTCTTAAAGGAGGTGAACCGAATATGTATACCTGAAAACATTAACGGTTATTAGAATCGTCTCTTTTTAATCCCGTATTTAATTAAAAACAATCTAATTAAAAAAGGAGGATATTATGCAGAATTTATCACCTAACACAAATGGGGTGACAAGACAGTTTGAAAGAAGACCTTATTCAAAAACCATTGATTTTTCTATAAGCGCTCTTGAATCAAAGGAACGTAAATGGTTGAATCTAAAAGGCAAGGCCATTGATATAAGTGAGGCAGGGATAGGCATACAGACAGACTATCCGTTGGCTCCAGGTCATATGCTCTGGTTCAATGAGGGAATAGAAAATAAGGCTGGTTTTGTAAGGTGGTGCGTACAGCTTGATAATGACTACAGGGTTGGGATTAAGTTAGATGGAAAACATGTCAAGCATCTCGATGATGTAACAGAACTATTCAATAGACGACTTGAGAAAATAGAGAAAAGATGTATTGATTCTGAAGCAGACCCTGACAAACTTTTGCATGATGTTAAAATTGTTATTTCTGAAGTACTCGATGCCTGTGCAGAATTTGAAAGAGAAGTAAAAGACAAGGATATTATTCGTGATGCCCGGATCAGGTTCCGTGAAAAAACTAATCCAATTTTGTCGAAGAGTTACTGTATAAACCGCGCAAGAACATGGCCTCAGGGTTCCCAGGGTGATTATAAAACGCTGGAATATGTGTACAAAAACACACCTCTCTCTGAAGGAATAGGATACTACCTGGATTTGTGTCTCTTGAATTCAGATCTTGCGCCTGCCGTAAGGAATAGGATCAAGAAACTTGAGGACATACTAAGAGATGAATTACTGAATAGAGAGAAACCTTCTGTCTTGAATATTGCCTGTGGTTCATGCCGTGAGGTTTTTGAACTGGCTCCTGTAATCGAAAAATCCGGTGCCAAATTTACTTGTATTGATTTGGACAATGATGCCCTTTCTTTCGCAGCAAACCGTTTATCGTATACCAGTATTTCACCTCTTACATCAAATCAGGTTAAGCTTCGCAAATATAATGCCCTCAGGATGTTTGACGATGAGCTTAACATGAGTGAATTCGGAAAGCAGGACATTATTTACAGTGTCGGGTTCTTTGACTATCTTGAATCCGATTTTCTATCAAGATTGCTAAAAGCTTCATATACCTTGCTCAATCCGGGCGGTAAGTTAATCGCTTCCTTTAAGGATGCAAGCCGGTACAGACATCAGGATTATCACTGGATCGTTGACTGGGACGGGTTCTTACAGAGATATGAAGAAGACTTCATGAGTATCTTTTCTGAGGCCCAAATACCTTTTTCTGCAATAACAGAAATGCGTGAAGAAACTGGTGTAATAGTTTTCTATGTAATAACAAAGTAGTATGGATAGAGTTGTTATCACAGGCATAGGCGTTCTTTCTCCTGTCGGTATTGGCCGGCAAGTATACTGGGAGGCATTATTTCTCGGAAAAACTGGATTTAAAGCGATAAACCTCTTTGATACTGTGCCTTATAAAGTCCATATTGCTGGGGAGATAAGCGATTTTGACCCCGTTTCCTTTCTCGGCAAAAAGGGACTTCGCACACTTGACCGAAGTACAAGATTGTTAAGCTCTGCTGCCAAACTTGCCATAGATGATGCCAAACTTCAGATTAATGATGAAAACACAAATTCCATAGGGGTTTCCATAGGAACGACATTCGGAAGTCTTCACAGTATTTCACAGTTTGACCGTGAAGGACTTATTGAAGGGCCAAAATATGTAAACCCGTCGCATTTTCCAAATACAGTCATTAACTCTCCCGCAAGTCAAGTGTCAATACGTTTCAAGATAAAGGGCTTCAATACAACCATATCAACAGGGTTCTGTGCCGGTCTTGATGCAGTCATTTATGCTTCTGACTTTATACGCTTAAACAGAGCAGATGTAGTTCTTGCAGGTGGTGTAGAAGAGCTTTGCGAAGAGACCTTTCTCGGCTTTCATAACCTCGGATATTTATCAGGGTTAAACGGTTCAGAGCCAATTTGCTGTCCTTTTGATGCGAGAAGAAACGGTATAGTCCTTTCTGAAGGCGCGGCAGTTCTCGTTCTTGAAGACTTAGAGCATGCTTTAAAAATGGGCTCAGAAATACTTGCCACGGTTAAAGGTTATGGAAATTCCTTTGATCCATTGGCTGACAGAGATTTTATAGATGCAGGAAGCGGGGTAAGAAATGCAATCACTCTTGCTTTAAGAGATGCTTCTTTAAAACCGGATGATATAGACTATATATCTTCAAGCGCTAATTCAACAAAAAGACTTGATATGATGGAGACAAAGGTTATAAAAGAAGTATTTGGGGAACATGCCTCCAATATTCCTGTAAGTTCAATAAAATCAATGGTAGGTGAGTCTTTTTCTGCCTCAGGTGCGTTATCATTAGCAGCTACAGTTGGTGTAATAAAGAATGGGTTTATCCCACCGACTGTAAATTACAAGGAAAAAGACCCTGAATGTGACCTTGATTATGTCCCGAATAAGGCAAGGCAAAAGGATATTAAAAATGTCCTTGTAATCTCATCCGACCCTTATGGTCAAAATACAGCTATTGTGATAGGAAAATATGATTAAAAATTAGAATACATGTTATTGTCATTCCGCACTTGATGCGGAATCCAGTTTTTATTCTTTCTGGATTCCTTCCCGAAAGCTTTCGGGATCCGCAGGAATGACTAAAGGGCATGACGGAGAGCAAATTATGCAGCTTGACTTTGAAGAGATAAAGAAGCTTATCCCTCAAAGATTTCCATTTATCATGATTGATAAAGTTCTGGAAGTCGAACCGGGTAAAGAGGCTACAGCAGTAAAAAGCGTTTCAGGTAATGAAACTTTTTTTCTTGGTCATTTTCCGGAAAAGGCTATTATGCCCGGCGCTTTAATAATAGAGGCAATGGCACAGACTGCGATAATCCTTTTTGCTACCGCGAAAGAAACAAAAAAAGATGACAAAAAACAGATTTATTACTTCGGGTCAGTCAAGGCACGTTTTTTTCATCCTGTGGTTCCAGGAGACCAGTTAAAGATAAAAGCAGTTAATGTTAAATCTTTACCAAATGGCGCCTTTGTATCAGCAGAAGCATTTGTTGATGACAAAAAGGTAGCAGAGGCAGAGCTTGTATTTAGTGTGAGGGATGAATAAGAGGGTTGTTATAACAGGATTGGGGGTTATATCCTCAATCGGTATCGGCTGGGAAGAATTCTGGGATAGCCTCCTGAAAGGTAAATCAGGCATAAGCCCTGTATCATCTTTTGATACCACAAATCATTTCACACATAATGGCGGTGAGGTAAAGAATTTTAAGCCAGAAGAATTCATTCCAAGAGAGCAGTTAAAATTCCTGAGCCGCGCATCACAACTTGCCCTTGTTGCGGCAAAACTTGCAATAAAAGACGCAAAACTATCCCAAAAGAATATTTCTAATATAAGGGTAGGTACCTGCATAGGTACAACCACAGGTTCAATACAAGTTATCGAAGAAATTGATGATAAACTTGTTAAAAATGAGGAGATACATGGAGATTTAATATGTCAACTGCCAACCCATACAACACCTGCAGTTATAGCAAAAGAACTAAATCTAAATGGTCCTAATTTTATGTTCTCGACTGCATGTGCAGCGGGAAATTATGCTATCGGCTATGGTTTTGATTTAATCAGATTGAATAGAGCGGATATTGTGTTTGCAGGGGGATCTGATCCTTTTTCACGCATTGAATATACTGGATTTAATCAACTATCAGCAGTAGCTCCGGAAAAATGCCAGCCTTTTGATAAAAATAGAAAAGGAATGATGGTAGCAGAAGGAGCTGGGACACTTATTCTTGAAACATTAGAAAGCGCTTTAAAAAGAAAAGCGCCTATATATGCTGAGATTTTGGGATATGGACTTAGTTGTGACGCACAACATATGACACAACCATCTATTGAAGGTATTTCTCAATGTATTATAAAGGCAATGCTCGAAGCTGGCATTGAAAAGGAAGATGTTGATTGCATCAGTGCACACGGCACAGGAACCATTGCTAATGACAGAGCAGAATGTGCTGCAATCAAAGAAGTCTTTGGACCATTTTATAAGCAAATACCTGTTAGCTCAATTAAATCAATGCTTGGCCATACAATGGGCGCTGCATCGGCACTTGAGGCGATCGCATGTGCCCTTGTTGTAAAAAATGACATTATTCCACCTACTATAAATTATGAAACACCTGATCCTGAATGTGATATTGACTGTGTACCAAATGAGGTAAGAAAACACATTGTTAATATAGCTTTGAATAACTCTTTTGCCTTTGGAGGCAATAATGCCTCCCTGGTTTTGAAAAAATTTATAAATTAAGGAGGGCATTTGTTGTCTACGAACAATGTTGAACAGGAAATCATATCAATAATCTCGGATGTTTCAGGATTTGATCCTGAAGAGATAAAGCCCGATACAGATTTACAAAATCAATTAGAGATAGATTCCATTAAAGCAATTGAAATTACTGTTGCAATAGAAAAGAAATTCAAAATACAGGTAAGAGATGAGGACGTTCCGAACATTACTACGTTGAGGCAAGCTGTAGAACTTGTGAATGCACTGATAAGTCAGAAGGATGCCAATGCCTAAAAAAGATAAGGAGATATATGATGCCATAATAATAGGTGCGGGCATAGGGGGTCTTGTCTGCGGCTGCTACCTTGCAAAGGCAGGTATGAAGGTACTCATTGCGGAGCAGCATTATAAACCTGGAGGCTATTGTACTTCGTTTAAGAGACAAGGCTTTTCCTTTGATGCTGCACCCCATTGTTTCGGGTCTTATAGAGAAGGCGGGATTACAAGAAAGATCTTTCGAGATATTGGAGTAGATAATAAATTGAATATAATAAGACCTGATCCTTCAGATATTTTAATAACACCTGATTACAAAATCCCTTTCTGGAATGATTTGGAAAAAACAATAAACGAGTTTCAAACGGCCTTTCCAGATGAAGGTAATATCAAGAACTTTTTTTATTTCTTATTAGACACAGATCCTAAGTCTTTTTCCAAAATGAGAAGTTTGACATTTCAAGAATTATTAAACCAACATTTCACTAATAAAACACTGAAAGCAATCCTATCTTTTCCTTTGTTAGCAATTAATGGATTATCCCCATCACTAATATCAGCATTTGTTGGGGCTAAACTTTATTCTGAATTTCTTATTGATGGTGGATATTACCCTAAGGGTGGTATGCAAGTACTTTCTGATGTTTTGTCAGAAAGATTTAAAGAGTTTGGTGGCGAATTGCAATTGTCATCTCTTGTGAAAAAAATAAGGATTAGAGATAATAAAGTTATAGGTATAGTTATAGAAAATGACGGCTTCATACCATCAAGGTATGTGATTTCAAATTGCGATGCAAGACAGACTTTTTTTAAACTTTTAGGTAAAGAAAAAGTCGAACAGGGTTTTTATAACAGAATAAAGAAAATGGTTCCTTCAATATCGAATTTTATTATATATTTAGGAGTGAACAAATATTTTAAGCCAATGTACAATCCGGGGACTTTTTTATTCTTTTTCCCGCATTATAATTTAGAAAAAATATGTCAAGCCTTACAAAAAGGCGATATCAGAGGTAATAGCGGTTACACTTTACGAGTATCTCACGATAAGTCAACTTTAAATGTCATCATGCTCGCACCCTTTAAAAACAAAAAATATTGGAGTGATAATAAATATAAAGTTTTAGAATCATCTATTAAGATGATTGAAAAATCTTTAATCCCAGATTTATCAAAATATATAATATATAAGGATGCTGCAACACCTCAAACATTGCATAGATACACATTAAACTATAGAGGGGCTTCTTTCGGATGGGCCGGTATCCCTTCACAATTTGCTCTATCTGATTTGAGAAAACCTCCATTTATACAGAACCTTTATTTAGCAGGTCATTGGACAACTTTAGGCGTAGGAATCTCGGGAGTTGCTTATGTTGGTTATGACACTGCTAAATTAATCTTGAGAAAAGAAAAAACCTGAAATAAACTGGTAGCTATGGACAAAGAAAAATATATAAAGCAAGAGTTACTAAAATCGACTCAATCGTTTATTGCTTCGCTTCTGCTTATTGCAAGCATTGGAATTATATTATTAAGCCCATTAGATTATTTTGTTACACCTGAAAATTTTAAACTGTTCCTTATTTATAGACTAATTGCAGCTTCTTTGTATTTCACATTATTTCTAATTTTTAAGAAAGTAAACAAATTCCCTCTCATCTTTATTGCTATGGCTACCCTAATAATTTCGGCAATGATTGAATTAATGATACTTTCTTTTGGAGGACATCAATCAACCTACTATGCAGGATTTATTATAGTTTTCATCTTTTTGTTCGGGCTGCTTCCCATGTCTTTTAAAACGACTTTGTTTCTTACTTCAATGATATATACAACTTATTTATTGCCTATTTTAGTCTTAGATAATATTACAAACCCACGGATTTTTGTTAATAATAACATCTTTTTAATAGCTACTCTTACTGGGGGGCTTATATGGAGATACATAAACTATAAGATTCATATTAAAAAGCTCTCCCTCGAATATGACCTTGCTAAGGATAAAGAGCAACTCGCAAAATATTCCACGCAACTTGAAGAATTGGTTCAGGAGAGAACAAAAGATCTGTCCATGTCAGAACAAAGGTTCAGGGCGCTTTTTGATAATGCAAATGATGGCGTTGTTGTTCTTGATAAGAACGGAATTATCATTAATATGAACAATAAGTTCTGCGAGCTGCATGGTTTTGATAAAGAAGCATTGATCGGTACACATTTCAAATTTTTAGAGGTTGAAGATCATAAAGAAGAGAAAGAAGAAAGGCTGAAAAGAATCTTAGATGGCGAATCCCTTGTCTTTGAGACAGAGCATTATAAAAGGGATGGAAGCAAGATCCTCCTCGAGGTTAGTTCAAAAGGTATCAACATTGGTGGAGATTTATTTATTCAGTCATTCCACAGAGATATCACAGAGAAGAAGGCAATTCAGGAACAATTAATGCATTCGCAGAAGATGGAGTCCATAGGGCAACTTGCCGGAGGGATCGCCCATAACTTCAATAATTTACTGACTGCCATACTCGGTTATGCAGAATTATTAAAGGAATATAGTGATCTGGATAATGATTCTAAACAGAAGGTAAATAGCATTGAGAGTTCAGCCCGAAAGGCAGGTATTTTGGTCTCAAAACTGCTGAGTTTTTCACGCAAAGAGACATCCGAAGTTCTCCCATTAAACCTGAATGATGTTATCAATGACTCAGTTAAACTCTTTGAGGGTGTTCTGGATAAAAAAATAGGTCTAAAGACAAATCTAAGCAATAATATCCCTACTCTTGAAGGTGACCCTAACCAGCTTGAACAGGTTATCATGAATCTTATGGTCAACGCCAGAGATGCCATGCCTGACGGCGGTCTTATAACAATCAAAACCAGTCTGGCTGAGATTGAAAGAGATCGATTCAATATGCCGTCTTACATAATACCTG
Organism: Thermodesulfovibrionia bacterium; assembly: GCA_041500225.1. GTDB lineage: Bacteria > Nitrospirota > Thermodesulfovibrionia > Thermodesulfovibrionales > SM23-35 > 0-14-3-00-41-53. The sequence goes on from JBGQLV010000002.1 coordinate 45,016, forward strand.
GGAAATATGTTTTATTAACCATATCTGATACGGGTTGCGGTATTCCTAAGGAGATAACAAACAGGATTTTTGAGCCCTTCTTTACCACAAAGGAAAAAGGCAAAGGTACAGGTCTGGGCCTTGCAATGGTTTATGGAGTGATCAAAGACCATAAAGGATATATTACTGTTCAGAGTGAGGTGGGCAAAGGCTCTACCTTTGATGTTTATCTTCCAGTTTCAGGTAAGACCGCTTATAAAGCTTTAAAGCAAAAACTTTTTTCTGTATCAGGACATGAAAACATACTCTTGGTTGACGATGAGGAAGAAGTATTGAATTTCATCAAGGATATCCTGGAAACCCATGGATATAAGGTATTGCCTGCAAGAAATCCCCTTGCTGCAATTGATATATTTAAAAAACTTGGGAGTGAGATACATCTTGTTATATCAGATATTGTCATGCCATTAATGGATGGGAAAGAGCTGATAAAAAATCTCAGGGCAATAAAACCTGATATCAGAATAATCGTTGTTTCAGGTTTTAGCGACGAAGCTGTCAATAAAGATATTTTAAAGATTGATGATTTTCTTAAAAAACCGTTTGAAATTAATCAACTGCTCTCAAAAGTCAGACGTGTCATAGATGCAGGTATCAGGAATCTACCACCTTATTAAGGCCGAGGCCCATGTGAATCCACCGCCAAAAGCCTCAAGAAGTATATAATCTCCATCTCTGATTCTTTTAGTTCTTACAGCCTCATCAAGGGCTATCGGTATAGACGCAGCGGAAGTGTTTCCATACCTTTCGATATTTACGATGACTTTATCCATTGGAATCCCGATCCTGTCAGCAGTTGCCTGTATTATCCTTAGGTTTGCCTGATGAGGTATAAGAAGTGAAAGCCTTGAAGAATCTAACTTATTCTCATCAAGAGTTTTAACCACAAGGTCTTCCAATGTCCTTACAGCAACCTTAAATGTCTCATTCCCTTTCATCTTAATATAATGGAGCTTGTTTTTAATCGAATCTATAGACGCAGGGTATCTTGAACCGCCTCCGGGCACATACAAAAGCTCCCACATCCTTCCATCAGAATTGATATGCGTTGAAAGTATTCCCCGATCTTCCTCAGTCTGTTCAATAATTACCGCACCTGCTCCATCACCAAAGATAACGCATGTGTTTCTATCTTCCCAGTCCGTAATCCTTGAGAGTACCTCTGCTCCAACAATAAGTACCCTTCTATGCATAAGCGATTTGATTAAACTATCTGCAATATAAAGGCTGTATAAAAACCCTGAACAGGTTGCATTTATGTCAAATCCTACTGCCTTTACAGCTCCCAGTTTATCTTGAAGAATGCATGCGGTTGACGGGAAAGGCATATCACCCGTTACTGTTGCAACAATAATCAGGTCAATATCATCTGCCTTCAACCCCGCCCTCTCAAGGGCTATCTTTGATGCCTCATATGCGAGGTCTGATGCTGCCTGACTATCATCAGCTATTCTTCTCTCCTTTATCCCTGTCCTCTCTGTGATCCATTCATCCGAGGTATCAACCATCTTCTCTAAATCATAATTTGTAAGAACCTTTTCCGGGAGATAAGAACCTGTGGATATGATTCTACTTCTTAGCAAGCTTTGTCCGTTCGTGGTGGGCTATTCCCTTTTCAATAGCAGAAGCTATAGTCTCATAGACCTTATTTTCTGCGAAATCGGATGCAACCTTGATGGCATTCTTTATCGCCTTTGAAGTTGATCTACCGTGACTTATTATACATGTACCATTTATCCCCAGGAGAGGTGCTCCACCGTATTCGTCATAATCTGTCTTCTTTTTAAAATTTCTTAACGCTGGCTTCATAAAAAGGTACCCAATTCTTCCAGCTGTCAGATTAGCAACCTCCCTCTTCAGCATTTTAATCAGTGCATCAGCAAGACCTTCGCTGATCTTCAGCACAACATTTCCAGTAAATCCATCACAAACAATGACATCAGCATTTCCGGTAAAGATATCTTTGCCATCGACATTACCCATAAAGTTAATATCTGCCTCTTTCAGAAGTTTGAATGCCTCTCTCGTAAGTTCGTTCCCTTTTGTGTCTTCTTCCCCTGTGCTAACGAGCGCCACCTTCGGTTCTGACCTTCCGAGGATTACCCTGCAATAGGTACTTCCCATTAACGCAAACTGAAGAAGATTTTCAGGCTTGCAGTGAAGATTTGCACCTGCATCTATAAGAACAAACGGTGCCTTTAGAGTAGGCATAATAGCTGCTATGGCAGGTCTATCAACACAATTAGATGTTCCGAGGAGTAATAGTGCTGTTGCCATTACAACGCCAGAGTTGCCGGCGCTTACAAAGCCATCTGCTTCAGCGTTTTTTACAAGTTCGCAAGCCTTTCTTATGGATGAATCTTTTTTCTTTCTGATTGCAACAGAAGGAGATTCATCCATCCTGACAATCTGTGAGGCATGTTTTATAGATATTCGATTAATAGGACATCTTTTACTATCAAGTTCTGCTCTTATAGAAGACTCGTCACCAACAAGGATGATATCTATATCCTCAAAATCACTTACAGTCTCGATAGCGCCCTCAATATTGACAGCAGGGGCATAATCACCCCCCATTGCATCAAGGGCAATTCTCATGCTTCTTTTACAACTACATCGAGAACCTTGCGGCCATTATATGAACCACAATTAGGACATACCTTATAAGAAAGTTTTAATTCATTGCAATCAGGACAGAGGCTGAGGTTAGGAAGTTGACCTCTACAATTGGCACTTCTTCTTTTATCTCTCCTTGCCCTTGTATGTCTATGTGTAGGGTTTGCCATTTTTCACTCCTTTCAATTGAGAATAATCTCTAACTTGTGATTGCCTTTATTAATCCCCCTCCGCCACACTTTAGAAAAGGTGGGAATTTAAAAGAAGCTCACTGTTTTAATAACTTTTTTAAAACCTCAAGCCGGGAATCAACATCTTTTACGTTACAATTGCAACTGCCTAAATTAAAGTCAGTTCCGCACTTCAAACATATACCTTTGCATAAATCTGTACATAAGGGTTTCATAGGGAGATTGAGTGCTACCTGCTCTGACACCAGGGTAAGCAAATCCATTTCCTCTCCGGAATAAAAATCCATATCAAGTTCTTCGGCCTTAATCTCATGTTTATCTTCTCCTTTAAGTTCTTCAGCAGGATGATATACAACATCAACCGGAATGGATAGCTCACTCCAAAAATCTTTCAGACATCTACTGCATTGAAGTTTGACATCGGTTATTATCTCACCCTTTACCAAAATCTCACTACCAACTTTCTCTATCCTTAACCGTGCTCTTACAGGTAAGAGGATGCAATCAGATTCGATTGTCTCCTGCAGTTCTAACTCAAACCCTTCTTCGGGTATATCTGGAATTAATAACTTCATTAACTAAAAGATTCTTGGTAAAGTGTTTAATTATAAAAATTATTACAAAAATCTGTCAAGCATATTACTTCCTTGACAAAGAAGAAAAACCTATGATAAGAAATCAGAGTTTAGAAATTTTCAAAAAGGAGGAGACAATGAATCCGGATGATCTCAAATACCATAAAGAACACACATGGATTAAAGTATCAGGTAGAAAGGCAACAGTTGGCATTACTGATTATGCACAAAATGCACTTGGTGATATCGTTTATATTGACCTGCCGGAGGTAGATATGGATTTCGAAATAAATAACGAGATTGGCGAGATAGAGTCAACAAAAGCAACTTCATCCATAATCGCGCCTTTGACTGGAAGAGTTATCGAGGTAAACGAAGACCTTTCAGAATCCCCAGAGATAATAAACGAAGATCCATACGGGAAAGGGTGGATAGCCATCCTCGAAATTGATGATATATCGGAGCTCGATGATATGATGGACTCTTCTGAATATGAGAAATATGTTGAAGAGGAAGCAAAGTGAAATTAGCCATACTCGGCGCTGGTCCCGGGGGATATGTTGCTGCAATTAAGGCTGCTCAGTTGGGTGCTCAAGTAACCGTGATTGAGGAAACAGAGGTTGGCGGAACCTGTCTTAACCGGGGCTGCATCCCCACAAAGTCCCTGGCTGCATCATCAGAGATGTTAGCCAAGTTGAGACAATCGGAGGACTTTGGAATTGAACTTAAAGGCGAAATAATTCCAAATCTTTCTAAAATTATCGAAAGGAAAAACAAGATAGTTAATACCCAGGTAAAAGGCATAAGAGGCCTCTTTAAAAGCTGGGGGATAACACTCAAGGAAGGACGCGGGGTACTTCAGTCTCCATCAGAGATAGAAGTAACATTAAAGGATGGCTCTAAAGAGACTACTGCAGCAGATAAGATAATCATAGCAACAGGCTCAAGGCCGTCTCAGATACCCGCATTCCCGTTTGATGGAGATAGAATAATCTCAAGTAATGATGCTATTAACCTTACAGATATACCAAAGAGCCTTCTAATTGTAGGAGCTGGAGTAATAGGCTGTGAATTTGCATGCATTTTTAAAGAACTTGGTTCTGAAGTATCAATTATAGAAATGCTACCGAGGGCAGTTGCTACAGAAGATATAGAGATATCCGAACAACTTGAAAGAGAACTAAAGAAGAAAAAGATAAAATTATATACAAATGTTAAGGTTGAAAAGGTAGATGTAAAAGACGATGGAGTACACGCCTGGCTCACTGATGGGAAAGAAACAGTTGCTGAGAAAACACTTGTTTCTATAGGAAGGGCGTTCAATAGCAACGGGATTGGCCTTGAAACAATCGGTATAAATAAAGACATCCGCGGTGAGATTATTGTAAATGAAAAGATGGAAACTAATGTGCCCGGCATATATGCTATAGGCGATGTTATCGGTGGTTTGCTGCTTGCACATGTCGCTTCAAAAGAAGGGATAACAGCCGCAAAAAATGTTATGGGTGGAGATGAAAGGATAGATTATTCGGTTGTTCCAGCCGGGATATTTACCTCACCAGAGATAGGCTCTGTAGGATTAAGGGAACATCAGGCAGCAGAAAAGGGTATAAAAGTCAGGACAGGCCATTTCCAGTTCAGAACCCTCGCCAAAGCTCACATAATGGGAGAGATTTCAGGCTTTTTCAAGATAGTCTCAGAGGAAACGACAGACAGGATATTAGGTGTACACATCATAGGTCCCCATGCGTCTGACCTTATACATGAAGCAGCTATAGCTATAAAAAAAGGCTTGAAGACAAAGGACATTGCAGAAACAATCCATGCCCACCCTACCCTTTCAGAGGGCATGATGGAAGCAGCAGACGATGTCCATGGTGAAGCAATTCATACAATTAAGAGATGAGTTTTAAAAAAGTTGAACCAGAGAGATGGGTCGTAAATTCAAAAAAGAAATATAAAGAAATATTTTCTGAACTCGATGTACTCCTTAAAGCACTCGATAGATTTTTCTATATTGAAAATCTTCCAATATCAAAAGAGGATCTCACACACAGGAATTTTTATGATGAGCTGACCGCTGTGAGGGATGTTATCTTCAGGATACTCGGCATACTCGAGGTTGTAATCCCTGAAAGCAAGAAGAATGCTTACTGGTTCCAGAAATTTGCAGAGTCAAAATTCTTTTCTGACCATACGAGAGACTCATTTAAAGAGGAACTTTATAAACAGGATACCACGGAAAAAGGATTATATCTCCTGTATGATTTGTTCATAAACCTTAAAGGTATCGTCTCAGACCTCCTTAAGGCTGGAAAAATATCATACCTTGGTTATACAAATATAGGACAGCTTATAAGCAAGGAGATAAGGGAGAATAATTTCTTTAACCCTTTCAGGAAGGAGATAAATCCTGAATTCGATATAATCAAAAATCATGAGATATCCGACATTGTCAGGTCTATAAAAGACAGAGAAGTCAAAAAATACATTTCTGTGTTCTACCTTTATCTTTTCAGGTTTTTAAGATATATAAGCCATATCGATATCACATCGCAGCACTCAATTGCCCTGAATTCTTCATTGTTAATTCTCATCCTGCTCAGGTCTGAGATTAACATGTTCCATAACTATATTAAAAAGGCAAGCGACAGGATAAAAGACGAGGAGCTCAAGATTCTTCTGAAATCTATCTCTTATCAGTTCTCTATGGAGACTAAAAGGGTATATTTCCAGGAATTAAAAGAGATAATGCGAAAGAAGGCGCCACAGCATTTCAGGGGAAAGATAGAGAACAGTCAGGGCATATTGAAAAACCTGACTGAGCAGAGTATTGTCCAGATAGCACAGTTCTTCAAGCCTGATGTTATGGGAGAAAATATCTTCGAAAGTTTTACGACAAGGCTCTGGCAGTCCCTGAAATTAAGAGAAGACCTCTTTGTCCTGCACAGGCTTCTCATACTCCTTGAAGAAAAGGCCGGCTTACCCGAAAAAAGGTCAGATGTTTTTGAATCAACGAAAAATTTTATGCTTTATTTCGAGAGCTTAACCTTTAAACTACTGCGCTATGACGACTATGATGAGTTTGCCTCTTTTTTTAATGACGTATTTTCTTTTAAAGAATCTGATTATAATAAAATACTTGAAAAGATTCATAACTTTAACATCTTTTTAGAGACAACTTTACGCCACATAGATAACAGGGCAGAACTCAGGGATAAACCGATGGATATTAAGAAGATAGAGGAAATTGTAAATCAATATTTATAATAAGGGGGTCTCAGATGGGAGAGATTACAGACATAATTGCAAGAGAGATTATTGATTCGAGGGGAAATCCAACAATTGAGGTAGAGATATTTCTTGAAAGCGGTGTTCGGGAAAGGGCTTCTATCCCATCAGGTGCATCTACAGGCGAAAAAGAGGCACTCGAGCTCAGGGATGGTGGAAGCCGTTTTAACGGAAAAGGGGTACTGAATGCAGTCAGGAACGTCAGTGAGGAGATAGCACCACGTTTGAGGGGACTCGATTCAGAAAACCAGATATATATAGATAACCTTTTGATAGAGCTTGACGGTACAGAGAACAAAAGCAGGCTTGGGGCAAATGCTATTCTTGGTGTCTCAATGGCGGTATGCAAAGCAACCTCGATAGAGATGGGAATACCACTATTTAGATACATAGGGGGGTGCAATGCAAAAGAGCTTCCTGTACCGATGATGAATATACTTAACGGCGGAGCCCACGCTGATAATAATCTTGACATACAGGAGTTTATGATAGTGCCGGCAGGATTAAGCAATTTTCCAAATGCTATCAGGGCAGGTGCAGAGGTCTTCCATACCCTGAAGGGAATACTCAAAAAGAAGGGACTCAATACCTCTGTAGGTGATGAGGGAGGTTTTGCACCTGCTCTATCGAGTGCAGAGGATGCCATTACACTCATAATACAGGCAATAGAACTTTCTGGTTATAAACCGGGTAAAGATATCTATCTCGCACTCGATGTCGCAGCATCAGAATTTTATAAAGATGGATATTATAATTTCGAGGGGAAGAAAGTCTCATCAGATGATATGATTTCGTATTACGAAGTGATGATATCTAAATATCCTCTAATTTCTATAGAGGATGGGCTTTCAGAAAATGACTGGGATGGATGGAAGGTTCTGACACGCAGGCTTGGCAAAAAAGTACAGCTTGTAGGTGACGATATATTCGTCACAAACAAAATAATAATAAAAAAAGGCATAGAAGATGGGATTGCAAATTCGGTACTTATAAAACTCAATCAGATAGGGACTTTGACAGAGACACTTGATGCTATAGAGATTGCAAAGAAGGCTGGATATACTGCTATAATCTCACATAGGTCCGGAGAGACAGAAGACACAACTATTGCTGATTTATCAGTCGCATATAATACAGGTTTTATAAAAACAGGCTCACTCGCAAGAGGTGAGCGTGTAGCAAAATATAATAGACTTCTCAGGATTGAGGAAGAGCTGTCAGGCTCTGCTATATACAAAGGGAAAAAAGCGTTTTATAATTTAAGATAATGAGTAACCCGGTTAACCTTTTAAGAAAACAGGTGGTATCAGAGATTAGAAAGAGAAGGCTGATATTCTTCACCATCATTCTCCTTAGCTTTATATATCTTTTTATAAGTTTGATCTTCGGGGATATGGGCCTTCTCAAATACAGGGAACTTAATAAGACAAAGATACGTTTAGGAACACAGATAGAAGAGATATCAAAGGAAAACGAGCAACTCAGGTCACATATAAATTCACTCAAAGAGGAACCTTTTTATACAGAGAAATATGCAAGAGAGGACTTCGGATTAGCAAAGCCTGACGAGTATATCTTCCAGTATGACAGATAGCCCGCTTTATATCTCTTTTCTCTGGCATATGCATCAGCCATTTTACAAAGACCCTATGACAGGGCTTTACAGGCTTCCATGGGTTAGGTTTCACGGCACAAAGGACTACCTTGATATGGCAGAAATCCTTATTGATTTTCCGTATATAAAACAGACATACAATTTTACACCTTCTCTTCTTGAGCAGATCGTAGACTATACAGAAAACAATGCAAAAGACCAATATTTAAATCTCACTCTTAAAAAGGCATCTGAACTGGATATGGAAGAAAAATTCTTTATACTCGAGAATTTCTTCCTCGCAAACTGGGACAATATGATAAAGCCATTCCCGAGATATTATGAACTACTTATGAAGAGAGGTTTACACTTCATAAGAAACGACCTTATTCGAGCTATAAGATATTTCAGCGATGGTGATTTTCTCGACCTGCAGGTTCTTTTCAACCTTTGCTGGATAGATCCGCTCTTCAGAAAAAAAGACCCCTTTCTTAAAATGCTTGTAGATAAAGGCAGAGATTATACAGAAGAAGATAAATATATGCTCATTTCAAAACAATTTTCTATCTTAAAAGAGATAATTCCTCGGTATAGTGAGATGGTGAAAAGAGGGCAGATCGAACTTTCTGTCTCTCCGTTCTATCATCCCATTCTTCCACTACTTTGTGATACAAGCTCTGCGAGGATTGCCATGCCTGGTGTAAACCTGCCGCAAAAGAGGTTCTCCCATCCTGAGGATGCAGAAAAACAGATCAGAATGGGCCTAGACTACTTTGAAAGGCTCTTTGGATACAGGCCTACAGGTATGTGGCCATCAGAGGGCTCTGTTAGCGAAGAGGCTTTAAGGATTGCGTCTAACGAAGGAATAAAGTGGATCGGAACTGATGAAGACATCCTTTCAATTTCAATAGGGAAACAACTAAGGGACGCATCGAGGAACGTCATCGAACCAGGTATTCTTTATAAACCATATATATTTGAGAATGTCTCCGTCATCTTCAGGGACCATAATCTGTCCGACCTCATCGGTTTTGTATATCCGAAGTGGGATTCAAAAAAAGCAGCAGAGGATTTTATCAGTAAACTTATCCATGTATGGACCATCATGCCAAAAGATAAACCACAACTTTTATCCATAATACTTGATGGTGAAAATGCATGGGAATATTATAAAAACGATGGACATGACTTTCTGAGATATCTCTACGAAGGACTGTCTAAAGAAAAAAGATTAAAGACAGTCACGGTATCAGAATACATCAACGAACATGATAAGGGTGAACCTTTGAACAGGCTTCATGCAGGTTCATGGATCAATGCAAATTATGGTGTATGGATCGGCCATGAGGAAGACAATATAGCATGGGATTACCTCACAGAAACAAGGAATGATTTAGACATATTCCAGAAGATGAACCCTGAGAAAAACTTAGCAGAGGCATGGAAGGCAATCTATATCGCAGAAGGAAGCGACTGGAACTGGTGGTATGGCGATGAACATTCAACAGAAACGCAAAAAGATTTTGACGAACTCTTCAGAACGAATCTGATGAAGGTCTATAAAGAGATTGGGAAAGATGCTCCCCAGCATCTATTTATTCCGGTACTCAGAGAAGACAGGAGTATTTCTCCTGCAATCACAATAAGAGGGTTTATAGAACCCAAGATTGACGGCGTTGTAACAAGCTACTACGAATGGTATCAGGGCGCTCATATGGATATCAAAAAATACGGCGGCAGCATGCACAAGGCAGAAAGCATTTTATCTAATCTTTATTACGGCTTCAACAAAGATAATCTTTTCTTGAGAATAGACCCTGCGATTCCATTCATTGAGCTTCCCGATAATACTAAATTTTCTATTAATATAGTAAAACCTTCACAGATTAAAATTATAATTTCAGTTAAGCCCTTGTTAAATGCAGAACTTTTCAGAAAGAGCGATGAAAACTGGGAAAAAATAAAAGATATCAGCGATTTTGCGGTTCAGGATATTTTTGAGATAGGTATCTCATTTACTGATTTAAATGCCAGGGAAAAAGATGAGATAAACCTGTTCATCTCTATTATTAAAAATGGTGAGGAACTGGAACGGTGCCCATGGAGAGGGTACATCACACTTACTGTTCCCACGCCTGATTTTGAGGCAATGATGTGGTATTAAGTAGTAATCAGTTAATGTATGAAAGCATTAATACAGCGTGTTTCTGAGGCAAGAGTTGACATAGAAGGAAATACTGTTGCTAAAATCGGCAACGGCATGCTTGTATTTTTAGGCATTGAAAAGAGCGATACAGAAAACGATATTAAATACATAGTTAAAAAAGTATCTACCCTGAGGATATTCGAAGATGCACAGGAGAAGATGAACTTCTCTGTTCAGGACATTAAAGGTGAGGTTCTTGTCGTATCTCAGTTTACCTTATCTGCTGATTGTAAAAAGGGTAATCGACCTTCATTCGACAGTGCAGAAGAACCGGTAAGGGCAAAAGATATGTATATGAAATTTATAGATAGACTAATAGAAAATAGTCTCAAGGTAGCCACCGGAGATTTTGGTGCCAATATGCAGGTACATCTTATTAACGATGGGCCGGTGACAATAATGCTGGATTCTAAAAAATAAATAACTCAAATAATGCAAAATGTGTCATGATTCCTTGCAGCCGCAGGCCCGAAAGCTTTCGGGGTCGCGGCTACACTTTTGTATATTTTGATTTAAGAACAATATGGCGAAAAACGATTTAAAAGAGCAAATAAAACTTATTATTAACGCAAACCACTGGGACCCGTTTCAGGTGCTCGGCATTCATATCATTAAGAAAGAAGACAAGAAAGCAGTTACGGTGCGTGCATTTCTTCCTGAGGCTAAAGAGGCATGGGTAGTGGATATAAATACAAAAGGATTGTATCAGATGGAGAAGATTCACAAGTCCGGCTTCTTCGAATCAATATCTGCTGAAAAGAAAGATGTGTTCCCTTACCGCATCAGGCTAAAGTCTTATGAAGGAATGATATCAGAGTTTTACGATCCATATTCGTTTATGCCTGTATTAACAGATTTCGATCTTCATCTTTTCGGTGAAGGAAGTCATTACAAAAAATATGAGAAGCTTGGTGCCCATATAATGGAAATAAACGGCATAAAAGGTGTTCACTTTGCTGTGTGGGCACCGAATGCAAAACGTGTTAGTGTTATCGGCGATTTTAATAAATGGGACGGCAGAAGGCATCCAATGAGGGTGCTCGGTTCATCAGGGATATGGGAGATTTTTATACCGGGCTTCAATGAAGGGGACCTTTATAAATTCGAGATAAAATCGAAGTTTAATAATTATATTGCAGTAAAGTCAGACCCATATGCTTTCTATTTTGAATTAAGGCCAAAGAGCGCATCAATTGTTTATGACATGAACAAATATCAGTGGGATGACAGTAAATGGATGGAGATGCGTCCCAAAAAGAACTTATTTGAATCCCCGATATCAATATACGAAGTGCATCTCGGCTCATGGATGAGGGTACCTGCGGAAAATAACAGGTGGCTCACTTACAGGGAGACCGCAGACAGACTGATTAGATATGTTAAAGAGATGGGGTATACCCATATCGAACTCATGCCTGTAACAGAGCACCCTCTTGATGCATCATGGGGTTACCAGACCATTGGTTATTTTGCTCCCACAAGCAGGTTTGGGAAACCAGAGGACTTTATGTATTTCGTAGATAAATGTCATCAGGACAATATAGGAGTTATCCTTGACTGGGCCCCTGCCCATTTCCCAACAGATGGCCACGGACTTGGCTTTTTCGATGGCACATGCCTTTATGAACATGAAGACCCGAGAAAGGGGTTCCATCCTGATTGGGGCACCAAGATATTCAATTACGGAAGAAATGAGGTAGGAAATTTTCTGCTGTCAAATGCACTTTTCTGGTTTGAGAAATACCATATTGACGGTCTGCGTGTAGATGCAGTGGCATCAATGATTTATCTCGATTATTCGAGAAATGAAGGTGAATGGATACCAAATGTATTTGGCGGCAGGGAAAACCTTGAGGCTATCGATTTCCTTAAAAAATTTAATGAGATTGTCCATCAAAATCATCCCGGCATCCTTACCATTGCTGAGGAATCAACAGCATGGCCAAGCGTCTCAAGACCGACATACCTGGGCGGTCTTGGCTTCTGCATGAAATGGAATATGGGCTGGATGAACGATACCCTTGAATACTTTTTAAAGGAACCTGTACACAGGAAGTATCATCAAAACAACCTGACTTTCAGCCTGCTCTATGCATTTACAGAAAACTTTATCCTTGTCCTTTCACACGATGAGGTTGTTCATGGAAAACGTTCAATGCTAAGCAAAATGCCGGGAGACATGTGGCAGAAATTTGCAAACCTCAGGCTTCTTTATGGCTTCATGTATAGTCACCCGGGGAAAAAACTGATATTTATGGGTGGAGAATTCGGACAATGGGATGAGTGGTACCATGAGAAAAGCATCGATTGGCATCTCCTGAGGCTCACCCCGCACAGGAGTCTTCAAAAGTTTGTCATGGTTCTAAACCACATTTATCAATCTGAACCAGCCCTTTATGAGGTAGATTTTAACTACCAGGGCTTTGAATGGATAGATTTTCGTGACACTGAAAATAGCATTATATCTTTCATAAGAAAGGCTAAAGACCCTGAAAATTTTCTTGTAATCGTCTGTAATTTCACGCCTGTTCCAAGGACAGGGTATCGTATTGGTGTTCCTGAGAATTGCTTTTACAAAGAGATACTGAACAGCGATTCACAAATTTACTGGGGCAGCAATCTGGGTAATGCCGGAGGTATAAATGCAGATAAAATTTCATGTCATGGTAAGTCATATTCAATAAACATCACTCTCCCGCCTTTATCAGTTTTGATATTTAAGCCAGTTAGAATTTAAAGAAACATGAATCCTTTAGAACAAAAAATAATCGGGAAAATCAAAAAAAATGGTCCGATCACCTTTGAAACCTTTATGGATATTGTACTCTATGAGCCGGGTCTTGGCTATTATGCATCAGACAAGACAGAGATAGGAAGGGCAGGAGATTTTTATACAAGCCAGCATCTTCATCCTGCATTCGGTGCAATGATAGGAAAACAGATAGAGGAGATGTGGGAAATAATAGAAAAGCCCGCTGACTTTTATGCTGTTGAGCCTGGTGCAGGAGCAGGTCTTATGTGCAAAGATGTCCTGGATTATTTGCACAGCAGAGAGGTCTTCAGCTCATTGAAATATGTAATGATAGAACCCAGTCCTTTCATGCAGTATAAACAGAAGAAATTGCTTGAAGGCTATTTAGATAAGTTAAAATGGGTCCCTTCATTAAAAGAACTCAGTAATATAAAGGGCTGTGTCCTTTCTAATGAACTTCTCGATGCATTTCCTGTTCACCTTATAGAAATGGAAGATGAATTGAAAGAGATTTATGTTACGGCTGATAATGATGATATTAAAGAAATAAAAGGAGCTCTCAGTACAGATGCGATATCTTATTGTCTCAAAGAATTTTCTATAGAACTTCCCAGGGGATACAGAACAGAGATTAACCTCAGGATAAAAGACTGGCTCAAGACCGTTAATGAAGTATTGTCAGAAGGATTTATTTTGACAATAGACTATGGTCATCCTGCGTGGGACTATTATAGCGAGGATAGAAACAGGGGTACATTACTCTGCTATTACAAACATCAGGTATTTGAAGACCCATATAAGAATATTGGCGAACAGGATATTACAGCACATGTTAATTTCTCATCAGTAAAGAAATGGGGAAAAGAATTTGGATTTGAGACACTTGGATTCTGCCGGCAGGGCACTTTTTTTATCGCCCTCGGGATTGACAGGATAATTAAAGAACTTTATGAGAATTCCCCAAATTATCTTTTTGAGATTGCAAACATAAAGAGGCTAATTTTTCCGGGGACAATCGGGGAAACGCATAAGGTAATGATACAGTATAAGGGTAAGGCCAAACCTTCACTGAGAGGATTTTCCATAAAGAATCAGAAGGATAGGCTTTGATTGAGTTACAAGTCAACGGCCTGACACTTTTCTGCTACTCCAGGATTATTATAAGGCGGATAAGCTAAAATAACATATGAAGAACACCTAAGAGGTGAAATCAATACTCCAAAAGAGGTAAAGCCTGTCATGGACGAATCCAAATTTGAACAATGTAAAATCGAAATGGAAAAAACAAAAAAGTTCCGTGAAGAAATACCGGGCATTGTTGAAAATCTTGTGCTCTCGTGTAACACTGAGGATTGTTTCGATCATGTAGATCTGGAACCCCTGCCCTCCAAAGAAGCAGTCATAGATATTATTTATATGGCATGCCGCATTCTCTACCCGGGTTACTTTACCCGCACACGTATCGACAAAGTGAACCTGATTTATTACTTTGGACAGGAAGTTACAGCGTTTTTTGAAGCGCTGTCCGAACAGATAACCCTCGCAATACGACATGAATGCCGTCGTCATAATATGGCCTGTGTAAACTGCGAAGAACGGGGTCAGGAAATCGCAATTAATTTTACGAATGAGTTTCCGCGTTTGAGGACTCTTCTCGCTAAGGATATTCGTGCCGCCTATGAAGGTGACCCGGCAGCGAAGAGTTATGACGAGATCATATTCAGTTATCCCGGCCTTTTTGCCATTACCGTTTACCGGATAGCACATCAGCTTCACGAACAAGGCGTATCATTAATTCCCCGGATCATGTCAGAATATGCACACAGCTTGACCGGGATTGATATCCATCCCGGTGCTCATATCGGGAAGAGTTTTTTCATCGATCATGGAACCGGTGTGGTTATAGGTGAGACGACGCAGATTGGTAAACGCGTGAGGATCTATCAGGGAGTTACGCTTGGAGCCCTGTCTCTTCCAAAAGATGCAGTGGAACAGCTCAGAAACGAAAAGCGCCATCCGACAATTGAAGATGACGTGGTAATCTATTCAGGGGTTACCATACTCGGTGGGGAAACCATTATAGGTGCCCGTTCAGTAATCGGAGGAAACGTATGGATTACAACTTCAGTACCGCCTGATACAAAAGTGTTCATGAAAAAACCTGAACTGGTTTTTAAATAAAACATTATGTCACAGATTTACCATGATATTACCCAAACAATAGGTGCTACGCCTTTAGTAAGGCTGAACTGGATTACAGAAGGGCTTCATGCGACAATCCTGGCTAAACTTGAATTCAAGAATCCTTTGGGAAGCGTGAAAGACCGTATCGGTCTTGCCATGATAAAGGCAGCAGAAGAGCAGGGCCTTATTAAAAACGATACGCTTATCGTAGAACCAACGAGCGGGAATACAGGGATTGCCCTTGCTTTTGTGTGTGCGACCAGAAAATACCGCCTGATTTTGACCATGCCCGAGACAATGAGTATCGAAAGGAGAAAACTCCTCAAGCACCTTGGCGCAGAGATAGTTCTTACACCGGGAAGTGAAGGTATGAAAGGGGCTATCAATAAGGCCGGGGAAATACTATCTCAGAACCCGCATGCCTTTATGCCCGATCAATTCAGCAATCCGGCAAATCCCGAAATTCACCGCAGGACAACTGCAGAAGAGATCTGGCGGGACACCGATGGAGGTGTTGATATCTTCATTTCCGGGGTAGGAACAGGCGGCACTATCACAGGAGTTGCAGAAGCAATAAAAGAGCGGACCCCATCCTTTAAGGCAGTTGCGGTTGAACCTGCTGACTCACCTGTACTGTCCGGTGGTAAACCTGGACCTCATAAGATTCAGGGTATCGGAGCAGGCTTCATTCCTAAAGTGCTGAATACCAAAATCATTGATGAGATTATCACGGTAACGAACGATCAGGCCTTTGAAACAGCCAGGGCTGTAGCTAAAATTGAAGGAATCTTGTGCGGCATTTCTTCCGGTGCAGCTGTTTGGGCTGCTCTTCAAATAGCCATGCGTCCTGAAAACAAAGGGAAGCAGATCGTGGTTATATTGCCGAGTACCGGCGAGCGCTATTTGAGTACAGATTTGTTCAAAGATTCATTATAGATTCATACTGCCTAATAGAAATACCTCAACGTTAACCCACCGTTCAAATCAAGGCCTAACACTATTCTCCTGATTTCCTTTAATAATAATTTTATGCCCCTCAAATTCAACAAGTTGCCCTTTGCGTACTTTATAGCGCTTACGTAATTCCACATTACCATTAACCCTGACACGACCGTCAGCGATCACAGTTTTTGCTATACCTCCGCTATCGCATAGCCCCATGACTTTCAAAGGGTTATTTAATTCGATAAATTCATTGTTTCCCAAATTAAACTCTTTCATCGATTATCCCTGCAATATTATTCGGCACACCTCTCGTTACTTTTTTAAACTAACGATTACCACTTGTGCCTGGCACAATTATATCATGGTTGATAGATGCGGAAGAAAGTGAGTGAAAAAGTGTTTGCTCGCCGTCGAGGTACCATTTTACTTGTTTCACCTGCTAATAGAGAGTTACGGCACATGACGAAATATGATAATTTTCATTTGAACTATTGTGTTTCCATGAGCACTAAGTAGCATTGTAAGGAAGTAACTAAATATTGTGACCTGAACCTACAGCAGCCAACTATTTGCAATAAACAAGTCTGACCCCCTTCCTCCCCTGACCCCCTTCCTCCCCTTCTCAAATATTTTACTGTTAGCAATTTTACATTTGTATTTTCCCTTGACAAAGGGGGATATCGCGTGAATAATCTATCTTGTGTGAACGTATGAAAACACATCCTGTCACATTAGGTGTTTTTCAATTTACCATAAACCCCCTCGAACCTCTTATTCTACCCCCATATAAAGGCGCTACCCTGCGAGGCGGGTTCGGATATGCCTTTAATTGTGTTGTCTGTGCGATCAAGGACAAATAATATCCCCTACTAATTTTGGTAGGTTATTTTACAGATACCGGCAGGATAGACTTTGGCAACTTGTGAAATCCGTGTACATATCTCACTTAAACCTAAAAATCGTCACCCCGGGGATTTTTAAAAGTATTTCAGAGAATACGTCGAATAATTCCTGTTGAGAGATACAGAGATTTGGTCAGATTGGTTGCTAAGGGAGCAGCCTAAGATTTAAAGGGGATGAATTGCAAAAGTTTTATGCCCATAGCATTGACGGAAGGCCGGTTGATGACTGGCACCGGCTTGTCGAAGACTCGTAGAGAGGAGCACGAGGGGACTGTCCCAGATTTACGGACGGAGCGAAGCGGAGTCGTAGAATCGGGACTGTCCCCGGCCAAGAGGGACGTGGCAAATTTCGCGGTAGAATTCGGTTGCGGGGAGTGGGGACGAATAGCGGGGCTGTGGCATGATTTGGGGAAGGGAGATAAATGGATTTTTATGCTGATGGAAACAAGAGTCAGAAGCTGATAACGCATATTGATGGCGTTAGGAATAATGCATCTTTATTTTCCAAAGCTTTTGGGTGTGAAGCTTGGGGCGCATTATTAGGTGACTGGCATGACTTGGGAAAGTTCATGGAGGCGTTCCAGAGATATATGCTTGAAGATGAACAGCGTATTGAGCATGCCGTTGTGGGAGGGCGGTACGCAACAGATCAATTTGATGACCCTCTTCGTAAATTGGCCTTACAGCTTACAATTACTTGTCACCATACCGGATTGCAAAATAGCGAAGCTCTCAGAGAACGATTAGTTAATGCGGCACAATTGGTACGCGATGCTATCAAAAATGCGCCGAATGATTTGTTGGATAGAAAACTTCCTGAGTGGCCTGAGTGGCTGATTCCTCCAGATGTTACCGCTGAAGAAAAGAAAATAAATGAGTGGAAGAGAAGCTTGGAATTTTGGATACGAATGCTTCATTCCTGTCTGGTTGATGCTGATTGGCTTGATGCTGAAAAACGGGACTCAGATGCACTGAAAAGACCCGATTTTCCTTTGATTGATGAACTTAGAGATGAACTGGATGGATATATTGATGTAAAAGTTTCTGATGCGAAAAAAAATAATTGGACACCAGTCAATGCTCAAAGAAAAAATGTGTTGGATGCTTGTAGAGAGTCTGCAATAACCCAAACAGGATATTTTTCATTAACGGTTCCAACAGGTGGCGGGAAAACACTTTCCGGGATGTCCTTTGCTTTAAATCATGCTGTAGAAAATAAAATGAAACGTGTGATTGTTGTTATCCCGTACACAAGCATTATCGAACAAAATGCATCCGTTTACGCAGAGGTTTTTGGGCGCGAAAACGTAATTGAGCATCACTCAAATATTGAACCTGAAAAGGATACAGAAAGAAACCGTCTGGCATCAGAAAATTGGGATGCGCCTATCATTGTCACAACGAATGTTCAATTTTTCGAATCGTTGTACGCAAACAAAAATACCAGACTTCGGAAACTTCATAACATTTCCAGAAGTGTCATTATTTTAGACGAAGTGCAATCACTGCCTCCGGGGTTGTTGTATCCGATATTGGATGCAATACAGGAATTACGAGAACATTACGGTTGTTCAGTCGTTCTTTCTACAGCAACTCAGCCAGCCTTAAAAAAGCGCAAATCATTTATGTGCGGATTGGATACGGTGAGAGAAATTATTCCGGCCGCAATGAAGCTGTCGCAAAATTTAGCTCGTGTGAATATTGAATGGGAAACAGGTAGCGCTATAGAATATCCAGATATTTCGGAACGTATCCTAAAAGAAAATATGCAACGTGTTTTGGTGGTCACACATAAGCGTAAGGATGCCCGAGTGCTTGCCGGTTTGCTACCTGAGAATACTTATCATCTTTCGGCATCAATGTGTCCTTTTCACCGGAAGGATACTCTTAATAAAGTAAAAGAGGAGTTGTTGAAAAATGAATCCTCGACCGTTAGGGTAGTAAGTACGCAATTAATCGAGGCGGGGGTAGATATTGATTTCCCTGTCGTTTTCAGGGCATTAGCCGGTTTGGACAGTATTTCACAGACGGCAGGGCGTTGTAACCGTGAAGGCAAAGATGTTAATGGAGGTCGTCTAATTGTCTTTCGCGCACCAACAGAACCTCCGGCGGGAGTTTTGCGCTTGGGAAAGGGTATTACGGAAAGTTTACTTAATTCCAGTGAATCTGACGGCGTTTTGCGGGGCGATGATGGTTCTCTGGATTTAACGTCTCCTGCAATTTATGATACATACTTTCGTCTGTTTTATTCTGGTGTTCAACTGGATGGGGCAGGGGTTCAAAATGCCCGCGCAAGTCTGGATTTCCCTGAAGTCGCAAAGCGTTTCCGTATAATTGACAGCGTTGCATATCCTGTCGTTGTTCCTTACAAAGACGCATACGACAAGCTGGATGCCGTCCGTGCTAAATTCAAACCATCGCGGGATGACTTCAGATCACTTCAACCTTTTATTGTTCAAATATATTTTCAGGAGTTTCAGGCGCTGAATAACGTAGGCGCACTTGGATCTATACATGAGAAAGCGTTCTTTTATTTAACGCCGCCATATGAACGGCTTTATGATGAACGATTTGGTTTGGTTGTGTCTGAAGAAAATCTTTTTCCTAATTATTCAAAATTCAATGTTTAAGCCTAAAAAGGAGGAACTATGAAAAAACGGAGAGGCCCGACATTAAGCCTTCGGGCAAAAGGCCCGCTTGCTATATTTACGCGGCCTGAACTTAAAACAGAACGGGTGAGTTATGAGGTTCCAACCCCTTCATCTGTTCGCGGAATGTTTGAAGCTGTTTGCTGGAAACCCGCCATTCAATGGCATGTGGAGCGCATCTATGTGTTCAATGAAATATCCTTTACTGCGATGAAGCGAAATGAGCTGAACACCAAAAGCAGTGTACCTTCAAGGCAGATGATGGACTCCGGTATGCGGGAATTCACATATGGGATATATGGTATAAATGCTGATGATCCTGACAGCAGGGCGCAACGAAATACGGTGGCTTTGCGGAATGTGGATTATCAGTTCGAAGCTTTTTTTACGCTTACCGAGAGAGCTGGGGCAGATGATAATATCTATAAATTTGTTGATATGTTTACCCGACGGGTGGAAAATGGACAGCATTTTCACCAGCCCTATTTCGGTTGCCGGGAGTGTATTGCTGAAATTCTTCCTCCCATAGAAAAGCCGGAAGAGCGGACAATTTCCATATCCAAAGAACTCGGAATTATGCTTTGGGATATTGAGTTCGGAACTGGTGAGGAACGGCAAAACACGTCTCTTTTTTTCAATGCAAAAATGGAAAATGGAAAAATGGAAATCCCATTGCATCCAATCGGTCGGGAGGAGGTGTCGTATGATATTGAAAGCGCTTTATGATTTAGCACAACGGGGAGAGCTTGTTCCGGATTCTGATTTTGAGATCAAGCCGGTCGCTTGGGTCATTCGAGTGGGTGATAGTGGACGTTTTTTGGGTATTGAACCGTTGAAACAAGCAGAAAAGCTTCCTGAAGGGTCAAAGAAAAAACCAAGAATGTTAGGCACGCCAAAATTAGTTCCTAAGCGATTACCCAGTCGTTCAGGGAAACACCCTCAGGCTGAATTTTTTGTCGATAACCCGTTGTATGTTTTGGGCAAATCAATTCCTGCCGAGAAATATAAACCTTTGGTTTGTAAGACACGCCAAGGTATGTTTGCCGATAGAATAAAGCCATGCGCAGAAGAATCAGGTGATAATGCGGTCAAGGATTGCACATTGTTTTTACAAAAACATGCACGTGGTGAATTAGAGGTTGCAATACCTTCAGAGATGAAAGGAAATGACCTGATTGCCTTTTCTTATCAAACGGAAGAGTCATTTGTCCATAAGAGGCCGGCTGTTATTGAATATTGGAGAAAAATTAATGCGGATAGTCTTAGAGCGCAAGAGGGTTCCGTGTGCCTCATTACTGGAGAATTCTGCACACCTGCCAAAAAGCATAAAAAATTAAAAAATGTACCTCAAAAGAAAATCAGCGACATAGCTTTAGCGCCTTGTAACCAACCTGCCTTTGAAAGCTATGGCTGGAAGGAAGCTGCCAATGCTGTGATTGGCGAGGAATCGTCCGATTTTGCAATGACAGCTCTAAACCGTCTTTTGCATCCCAATCCACCCGATCCGCAAGATCCGAATCAGACCTTATCAAAGCAAAATGTACATTTAAGCTCAGATACGGTGGTTTGTTATTGGACACGGAATAAGAGTGCGTTGTCCGATTCTTTTGGTTTGGCCATTGAGGTGGATGAAGAAAAGGTCGAAGCGAAGCCAGCGCAGGTTGCGGAGATGTATAAAAGCCTTTGGAAAGGTATCCCCTATAAATTGGACAAGCCCGATGAATTTTACTCATTGGTTCTGTCTGGTGGCCAGGGACGGGCAACCGTACGGGATTGGATAGAGTCGAACACACAGCATGTGGTGGATAGTCTGGCACAATATTTTGCAGACTTGAGAATTGAGCGCTGTTGCCCTTCGCCTAAAAAAGGAAGACATCCTGAAAGCTTTTCGCTGCCTTTATTGCTTGAGTCGCTTGCTGATCCGAAAGACCGCCGAAAAGAAGGTATCCCTTCTGCGATCGGCACACAGTTCTACCGGGCATCAATTGACAAAAAACTATTGTTTCCACAGCCGGCATTTAGTCGGGCAATTTTGCGTTATAGAGCTGAATTGGGGAAGGAAAGCGACGAAAAAAAGGGCTGGTTCGTAAAGAATTGGAACGATGCCCGAGCGGCAATTATTAAAGCGTATCTAAATCGAAAACATCGGAAAGAATCCAAACAAGAGGAGGTATCAGAAAAAATGAATCCAACCTGTACAGATAAAGGATATTTACTTGGACAGCTTATGTCCGTATTGGAAAAACTACAGACAGCGGCCCTGGGGAGTGTTAATGCGAGTATTGTTGATCGTTATTTTGCTGGGGCCTCTGCGTCTCCCAAAAGTGTATTTGGAAGTTTACTTAGAAACGCACGGCATCACGCCCGCAAAGCTAAAGATGAATCAAGAAACAAAGGACAAATATTTAATTTGGAGCGGTTAATTGACCAAATTTGCAGCCAGTTTGATGTTTCTTTGAAGAAAACAGAAGATCCAAAATCCGTCTATGAGAATGGATTCCCTGCGTATCTTTCCCAAGAGCAACAGGGAATGTTTGTTTTGGGATACCATCAAATGCGCAAATGGCTGTGGATGACACGCGAAGAGCGGGATATCTGGAATGACGAACATTCCGATGCTTCCCGTGCATATTTGTGGGAAAAGAAGGAAAATGATTTAGAAAATTCAACTGAAGAAAAAGGAGAAAACCAATGAAAGAAGCTATCAAAAATCGTTATGAATTTGTTTATCTGTTTGATGTAAATAAAGGAAATCCAAATGGGGACCCAGATGCAGGGAATGCTCCTCGTCAGGACTATGAAACGGGGAAAGGATTAGTTACGGATGTTTGCCTGAAACGGAAGATTAGAAACTATGTTGATATCACAAAAAACAACCAGGCGCCTTATGAAATTCATGTGAGAGAAGGCGCTTTTCTTTCCGAGCATCATAAGCGCGCACATTTGGCGATTGAAAATGAAACGATCCAGATGATTGTTCCCGATGATTTGGTAGCCGAGTTTAAAGCATTTGAAGCATATCCGGATGGAATCGTTTTTTCTGCTAAAGGCGAGCGTCCATGCTTGGTCTTGTCTTTATCTGGACTGGAAGAAACAGAGAAAGATGTGAAAAAACTGAAAGAGAAAGAGAAGAAAGAAGATGCCGGGAACAAGAAACTGATATCGCCTGCAGCAAAAGCAAAGCTCCGTGAACTATTCATTGATTCAAAAGAGAAAAAAGCGGCGCAGTGGATGTGCAAAAACTTTTTTGACGTTCGTACATTCGGTGCGGTTATGTCTACCGGCGATATGCGATGTGGGCAGATTAGAGGGCCTGTTCAATTTGGATTTGCGGAAAGCATTGATTCAATTGTGGGGAAAGAAATATCAATGTCGCGGACTGCTGCAGTAAGTATAGATGACCCTGATCAAAAAGGGTTAGGTGCTCGAAAATCAATTGTTCCTTATGGGTTGTATCGGGTTCATGGATATATTTCTGCACATCTATCAAGTCAGACTAACTTTTCAGAGGATGATTTGGAAATGTTGTGGTCTGCGCTGATGAATATGTTTGATCAAGATCCCGCCGCTGCTCGAACTGGGATGCACGCTCAGAAGTTGATCGTTTTTAAACATGTTGGAACTGATAAAGATGAAAAGCAAAAAAAAGAACAAGCAAAATTAGGATGTGCACCTGCGCATAAATTATTTGAAATGGTAAATGTTGAATTAATCAATAAAGACAAGCCTCCACGTTCTTTTGCTGATTATAAAAAGATTGACTTTGCGGATATTAAATCTAAGGCAATAGTGTTGGGCGTTGAAGCAATTGAAATGCTGTAGTCATGAAGGAATTTGGCACTTCCACAAAGACCGAACTGAAGCTGATAGGCGTGGCATGTCTACTGGAAGGAGCTCGCGCTGGCTAATACCGGTGAGGCGGGTATGCGAGGACATGACAGAAAGGAGGTTTAAACTTGGAATCAAATATAGCCGTATTTAAGGGCAAAAAGATTCGTAAGACCCTATACAACAAAGAATGGTGGTTTTCTGTAGTAGATGTTGTTGGAGTGCTCACTGACAGCCCTGATGCTGGCGCATATTGGAGAAAGCTAAAACAACGGTTAAAAGAGGAAGGAAGCGAAGTCGTGACATTTTGTCACGGGTTGAAGCTGCCTGCTCCTGACGGGAAACTGAGAGAGACTGACTGTGCCAATACTGAGGGTATATTCCGACTTATCCAATCCATCCCTTCTCCCAAGGCAGAGCCTTTTAAACGCTGGCTTGCAAAAGTCGGCTATGAGCGCGTACAGGAAATAGAAAATCCGGAGCTTGCCACAAAAAGGACGCGGATGCTTTATAAGCTCAAAGGTTATTCCGATGATTGGATTGAAAAGCGTATGCGCGGCATCGCCATCCGGGAAGAATTGACTGATGAATGGCAGAAGCGGGGCGCGGAGGAAGAAAAGAACTATGAAATTTTAACCGCGGAAATATCAAAGGCAACTTTTGGCATTACTCCCGGAGAATACAAAAAGCTCAAAGGACTTAAGCGGCAGAATCTGCGCGACCATATGGATGATTTCGAGCTGATTTTTACGATGCTTGGAGAGCGCGCTACCACGGAAATTCATCGCACAGAAGACTCTGAGGGTATGAAAAAGCTTAAAACGGACGCTCAGGAAGGCGGAAGTATTGCCGGTAATGCCAGAAAGGCATTGGAAAAACGGCTGAAAAAACCGATTGTCTCAGCTCATAACTATTTAAAAGAAAAAGAATCACAAAAAAAGATTAAGTAATAATGTATACCGAAGACGAACTGATTCAGCTTTCAGCCTTGCAGCATCTTGTCTTCTGCGAGCGCCAGTGCGCCTTGATACACATTGAGCAATTATGGAGCGAGAATTTGTTCACTGCCGAGGGCAGGATCATGCATGACAAGGTAGACACGGCGAATCGTGAATCGAGGGGAAATATCCGCATCGAGTACGGCGTGCCTATGCGCTCGCTCAGGCTTGGTCTTATCGGCAAGGCTGATGTAGTCGAATACCATAGGATGGATGACGGGACATGGATACCTTTTCCTGTTGAATACAAACGGGGGAAACCCAAAATGGATGATTGCGACAAAGTTCAGCTTTGCGCTCAGGCAATCTGTCTTGAAGAGATGCTTAATGTTGAGATCAAAAAAGGTGCGCTCTATTATGGGCGGACGCGGCGCAGGGAGGATGTTGTTTTCGACGAGAAGTTGCGGCTGGAGACAGAAGATGCAGCTAAAAAAGTACATGCGCTGATTGAATCGGGAATGACCCCGAAAGCTGATTACTCAAAGAAGTGCAAGAAGTGTTCTTTATATGAACAGTGTATGCCGAAGATAAGCAGTAAGGTAAGTAATTATCTGATGAAGGCTGTGGAGGCGGAATGAAAAAACTTCTTAATACTCTCTTTGTGACAACTCAGGGAGCGTATCTGTCAAAAGAAGGAGAAACGGTAGTTATTAAGATTGACGGAGAAGTGGCTCTGCGTCTGCCTGTTCACACTCTCGGAGGGATTGTCTGCTTCGGTCAGGTTTCATGCAGCCCATACCTCATGGGGTTCTGCGCTGAGAACCAGGTTGCAATCAGCTTTCTTACGGAGAACGGCAGTTTCCTCGCAAAGGTACAGGGGCCTGTATCGGGCAATGTCCTTCTCAGGCGCGAGCAGTACCGGCGCGCAGATGACCTGAAAGTATCCGCATCGATTGCGCGTGCGATATTGACAGGCAAGATCGCAAACTGCCGCACGGTGATTCAGCGGGCGTTGAGAGACCATTCAGACAAAATAGACGCTGACGCAATTTCTCAGGCTTCGCAGAAGCTTGCAAATTCAGTGAGAAGATTGCAGACTGAATTTCCTCTCGATATCGTTCGGGGGATAGAGGGAGAATCGGCAAATGCCTACTTTGATGTCTTTGATCATTTAGTGACGTCGCAGAAAGATGATTTCAAATTCCACAAACGGAACCGGAGGCCGCCTCTTGATAATGTAAACTGCCTGCTGTCTTTTATTTATACTCTTTTGATGCATGACGTGCGTTCGGGCCTTGAAACAGTGGGACTCGATCCGGCGGTAGGTTTCCTGCACCGGGACCGTCCGGGACGTTATGGTCTTGCTCTTGACCTGATGGAGGAATTCAGACCGTACATTGCTGACCGGCTCACTCTTTCTTTGATCAATCTCGGACAGGTGCAGGCCAAGGGATTTAAAAAGAAAGAATCAGGTGCGGTATGGATGGATGATGACACGAGAAAAACAGTCCTTGTTGCTTATCAGAAACGCAAACAGGAAGAAATAGAACACCCTTTTCTTAAGGAGAAGGTGGCAATAGGTCTTCTTCCTTATGCGCAGGCGCTGTTGATGGCGCGTTATCTCAGAGGAGATATTGATAATTATCCGCCGTTTATATGGAAATGAAGGTGAAATATGTTTGTGATTGTAAGCTATGATGTTGCCACTGATGAGGGAAAAGGCCAGCGTCGATTGCGCAGGGTTGCGAAGGCATGTAAGGATTACGGGCAGCGAGTCCAGTATTCTGTCTTTGAATGTATTGTTGATCCGGCGCAATGGGCAAAGCTGAAAGAAAGGCTGATCTCAGAAATTAATCCTGATAAGGACAGCCTGAGATTTTATTATCTTGGTTCCAGTTGGCATCATCGCGTCGAACATATCGGGGCCAAGGCGACAATAGATCAGGAAGGGCCGCTGATTGTTTGAAATGCTGCTGCGAACCTGAAGTTCACATGATTATGCTGATGAGTTCGCAACGATTAAAAGATATTAGAAAAAAACATAAAAATTTGTTTTGCTCTTTGACAACTTTATTTTTTGAAGCGTTTATAGAAAGGTTCGCAAAAAGCGGTCTATATATTGTTGTTTCATAAATAGTTATGAGTAGACAGTCGCCCCTCGCACAGGGGCGTGGATTGAAACTCATGAAAAAAGACAGTATAGGATAAAAAAAGGAGTCGCCCCTCGCACAGGGGCGTGGATTGAAACACTAAAGACGGAACATCCACAACAGTCTGAATAGTCGCCCCTCGCACAGGGGCGTGGATTGAAACTATATGTGTTGTGCACATAATCAAGTCAAAACCGTCGCCCCTCGCACAGGGGCGTGGATTGAAACGATTAAATAATAATTATTAGGGTCTAATAACAAGTCGCCCCTCGCACAGGGGCGTGGATTGAAACTCTAAAGAAAGTCCGCCGCCGCCACCTCCTCCAGTCGCCCCTCGCACAGGGGCGTGGATTGAAACATAGCAACAAGAATTAAATAGGCACTGATTAAACAGGTCGCCCCTCGCACAGGGGCGTGGATTGAAACAGCTTCTTTTGCATAAAGGAATTTTAAAACGCTTGTCGCCCCTCGCACAGGGGCGTGGATTGAAACATCAATGTAGTCTCAATGAGATATGCCGAGTACGGTCGCCCCTCGCACAGGGGCGTGGATTGAAACATCAATGTAGTCTCAATGAGATATGCCGAGTACGGTCGCCCCTCGCACAGGGGCGTGGATTGAAACAGCATGATAAATAGAACTGTACATATGATTACCGTCGCCCCTCGCACAGGGGCGTGGATTGAAACCATTGAACGTCCCGATATATGAGCCACGTCAATGTCGCCCCTCGCACAGGGGCGTGGATTGAAACGTCAAGATTGCAAGAGCAAGTTGTACCATTCCACTTGTCGCCCCTCGCACAGGGGCGTGGATTGAAACCGGTAATCCTGAGTTAATTGAATTTGATGCTGGCAGGTCGCCCCTCGCACAGGGGCGTGGATTGAAACGTTAATAAGATTCCATAAATTTCTACTGTGTAACGGTCGCCCCTCGCACAGGGGCGTGGATTGAAACCTTGCTAAGTATGGAGATTTGGCCGGGATAGAAAGTCGCCCCTCGCACAGGGGCGTGGATTGAAACTCGTCTGTCTTTGTTACCCCATCAATTGTTGGTAAGTCGCCCCTCGCACAGGGGCGTGGATTGAAACATCGCTCAATTTATAAAACCAGATCCTTTCATTTGTCGCCCCTCGCACAGGGGCGTGGATTGAAACCACAGAAGCTCATCGACCTTGAAGACTGGCAGGGTCGCCCCTCGCACAGGGGCGTGGATTGAAACTTCTATCGCTGCATTGGCAAGGGCCTGGGACTGCGTCGCCCCTCGCACAGGGGCGTGGATTGAAACAGGAAATCGGTGATGTCTTGCCGGGGGTTGCACGTCGCCCCTCGCACAGGGGCGTGGATTGAAACTGGAAGGGATTGAAGACCTTAGAATGGAGGAGGCGTCGCCCCTCGCACAGGGGCGTGGATTGAAACATTAGAAAATACTCAACTTGCTGTAAAAAATGCCGTCGCCCCTCGCACAGGGGCGTGGATTGAAACATTTTCCCAATACCCGCGTTAGAATTACTGCAAGTCGCCCCTCGCACAGGGGCGTGGATTGAAACTCCTGCATATCAATCAACATGAGTTGATGTTTTAGTCGCCCCTCGCACAGGGGCGTGGATTGAAACGATATTAGTATTAAAGAAGTAAAAAATTGTATCGGTCGCCCCTCGCACAGGGGCGTGGATTGAAACTCGAGAAGCCAGTCTGCATTGACGCCCCAATTATGGTCGCCCCTCGCACAGGGGCGTGTCGATAGCTTTGGGGTCAGACATGTTTATTGCAATTTGATAAATTTTTTGGGTTTTAGAGTTCTGCCTTTCAAATGCACGGTCAAGCATAAGGATTAAAAGAATAGGAGAAAAATAAGGGTCAGACTTGTTTATTGCAATTTGTCCGAAGTTTGATGAGATTGTATTCTCATTTAATTTTTACCTTTTTTTATAAATTCCCTCAAAATATTATTTATTAATGTCTGATATCCTATCTTTTTTTCGCTGGCGATCTTCTTAAGATAAAGCAATATGTCATTATCAAGTCTCATGGAAGTAGAAATTTTCCTGGGTCTGTAAAATCTCCCCCTGATGCCTTTAGAAAAATCATATTCTTCTTTCAGTTCAAAATCGTCCTTTTGCTTAATTATTGATGTTTTCATATTGTTCCCTTTCTTT
Organism: Thermodesulfovibrionia bacterium; assembly: GCA_041500225.1. Classification (GTDB taxonomy): domain Bacteria; phylum Nitrospirota; class Thermodesulfovibrionia; order Thermodesulfovibrionales; family SM23-35; genus 0-14-3-00-41-53. Next base: position 74,033 of record JBGQLV010000002.1, read on the forward strand.
TTTTGTGGCTCTTCTTGCCGTCACAATTCTTATAACCTCTTCACCATCTTCTTTTAAATAATACAGATGGCCTATTACCAAAATTCTTTTGCTTTTTGTGGAACCAATCGTTATCCATCTTTCCTCAAAGTAATCAAATCGCTTATCCATGACAGCAATGTGAAATGGATCATCAAATACTTCCTCTGCCTCCTCAAAAGAAACATCATGCTTATTTTTATTTTGCCTGTTTTTATTTTCATCCCATTCAAAATGCATGGTAATTCATTTTAAGATAAAGTATATACAATGTCAATACATAATTTTCCAGTTTACTTTACCTAAAAACGTTTATTCCTATTAATTAAAGAAGCGAAATGGTAATCTGACCAATTTTCTACAATGGGGTTCTGGGGTCAGGCTTGACAGCCTGTTGACTATGGACATTTGATTCACCCAATGCTGTTTCTGCCTCTCGTATTTGTAAAGATTTCCGCCTGTACTCCGCAGGATCATGGGCATACCCTGGAGCGTTGACTACTGTGAGAAAGTGAGATATTTCTGAAACCTCTCAATATCTATATTTTTATGGGGAGATAATACTCTGAGGGCTATTAACCACTTTCAAAGTTTACCTGCTACTGCATAGGAGATTATGACAATGACGGAATACAAGACCTGATGGTAAAATTCAAACGGGCTGATGTCATAAATATTCTACCCAACGGAGACAATGTACAGGTTCTCGGAAACTCTACTTTGCAACTGTCTACCTAAAGGGGAAGCTTACGGGTGTAACGGAGGTTTTTCGATTCATCCATGATGTGTTCTAAAAATATGCCGTATGCCCGAGGGAATGTTCTTGGGCGTAAGAAGAAATAGCCTTAAATAACAATAGGTTTGTTGTACTCCCCTAGTTGTTTCATCATAAGTATAAGTTTCAGCATTTGCTGAAAGTATTTACTATAGTGAAAATAATACTTGACAATAGGTATCTTTCATTGAGATAATTATTTTCAGCAAGTGTTGAAAAGGCCAATTAAAATGAAAATCGAATCAGAGGAAATTGAGGATAAGGCCGAAAAAGCCCTCAGGGACGCTCTCGAAAAAATACCATTTCTGATGGTCAAATCCATCGAGCGGGAGAAAGACGGGGTAGACATACTGGTCAAACTCTCCCTCGATGACAAAAAGCAGGCATTGCTTGTTGAGCTAAAAAACAGTGGTCAGCCGCGCTTGGCCCGTGATGCAGTCAATCAGTTGATCCGGTACCGGAATGCCTATCCCGATGCTTACCTTATCTTCATGGCCCCCTACATATCTCAGCAGGCGGCAGAGATCTGCATGAAAGACGGTGTCGGTTATCTGGACTTTGCCGGCAACTGCTATCTTTCCTTCGGACAGGTGTACATCGAGCAGACAGGAAAGCCGAATCCATTCAGGACAAGGCGGGACCTTGTCTCGCTCTTTGCTCCGAAGTCTTCCCGTGTCCTGCGGGTATTACTGAATAACCCCGGCAGGGTCTGGAAGACACAGAACCTTGCTGATGAAGCACGGGTCAGCCTGGGCCAGGTTGCCAACGTGAAGAAGTTGCTGCTTGATCGTGAGTGGATCACCAAGCAGGACGGCTTTTCATTGACCGCGCCGTGGATGCTCCTTGAAGAGTGGGCCAATGTTTATACATACCGGAAGAATGAGGTCCGAAATTTCTATTCGCTGAAGAGCATCCCTGAAATAGAAGCCGACCTGGCGAAGGTCTGCAAGTCAAAGGGCATTGAGTATGCACTGACAGGCTTCTCCGGCGCAGCACGTTTTGCCCCTGCGGTTCGCTACACCCGTGCAATGGCTTACGTGTACAACACCAGAGAGAATGTGGCATCATTACTCAATTTGAAAGAGGTGGAAAGCGGAGCCAATGTAACGCTTCTTGGCCCTTACGACGAAGGCGTCTTTTACGGAACTCAAATGATCGATGATGTCAGGATTGTATCACCTTTACAGGTTTATCTTGATGTAAAGGGGTATAGAGGCAGAGGCGAAGAGGCCGCAGAAGTTTTGCTGAGAGATGTGATAAAACCGAAATGGTCAAAATAGAAATGATATGGTAACGCGGCGGGACTATACAGCCGAAGGTGTGGAGGCTGCACGCTCTGTTCTTATAGAACTGGTACACCTTCTCGGTGAGTATAAAGATGACATCGTCCTGATCGGCGGATGGATTCCGGAGGTCCTGCTGCCCCATTCCAGCAGCCCTCATGTCGGGAGCATGGATGTGGATCTTGCTCTGAACCACCTGAAAATTCAGGAAGCAGGATACAAGATGATCCAGGACCTTCTTAAAAGCAGAGGATATGAACAGGGAGACCAGCCTTTCATCTTTTTCAGAAATCTGAAAGTTGGTGACCATGAGGTAAAGGTTCAGGTCGATCTTCTGGCCGGTGAATACGAGGGGACTTCAAAGGGGCATCGGCATCAGAAAGTGCAAGGTGTACAGGCCCGGAAAGCAAGGGGATGCGATCTCGCCTTCGAAATGTCAAAGGAGATCAGGATTGAAGGGACACTTCCCGGCGGTGCACATGATTCAGTCTCCGTGCGTGTTGCCTCCATAGTACCATTCCTTGTGATGAAGGGCATGGCTATGGAGATCCGAATGAAGGAAAAAGATGCATATGATATCTACTATTGCCTGCTGAACTATCCGGGCGGAATTGATGCGCTGTCAGAAGAATTTAGACCGCACCTGCATCACGGCCTGGTCAAAGAGGGATTACAGAAGATCGCTGGAAAGTTCTCCTCGGAAAAGGAATTTGGCCCAAAGTCGGTTGCTGACTTTGAGGAGATAGATGATCCGGACGAACAGGAACGGATACAGAGAGATGCTTATGAGCGGGTGAATGCACTGCTCAGCAAGCTTGAGATAAAACCATGAACCTAAAGCTTAAAGAAGTCTTCAAGGGTAATCAAACAAAACTAAAGGGGGCGGTTGTATATATTCCTCTTGTTTGAATTATTTTTTATTTAATTAGAACCGTCTCCTTTTCTGTTTTCCAAATTTCCCGTTTTATCTTTTTCGATGTTTGTTATAATTTACAAAAACTTATTAGTTTTTAAATAATATTAAAGAGGAATATGAAATTTAACATTATTAAAACTGACAGGAGTGCACGTGTATGTCTCATAGAGACAGAGAGAGGGAAAATAAACACGCCTGTATTTATGCCTGTTGGAACAGTTGGTACAGTTAAGGCCATGTCTCCTGAAGAATTAAAAGAGATGGGCGCTGAGATAATACTATGCAATACTTATCATCTCTACCTGAGGCCGGGACATGAGGTAGTCTCATCTCTTGGTGGTATTCACAAATTTATGAACTGGGATCGAACTATACTTTCAGATAGTGGTGGTTTTCAAGTCTTCAGCCTCTCTGCCCTCAGAAGGATAGAGGAAAACGGAGTGCATTTCAAATCACATCTTGATGGCTCAATGCATTTCATCGGGCCTAAAGAGGCGATGGAGATTCAGTCCTCACTTAGTTCCGATATAGCAATGGTACTTGATGACTGTACCCCCTATCCTTCATCTTATGAATACGCACAGGGGTCTCTTGAACGGACAATAAAGTGGGCTGCAGAATGTAAAAGATTACAAAAGGCAGGTCAGGCGCTGTTCGGGATTATTCAGGGGAGTTTATTCGAGGAACTCCGTCGAAGAAGTGCAGAAGAACTTGTCGATATGGGTTTCGATGGATATGCCATAGGAGGGCTGAGTGTGGGTGAGCCGAAAGAGGAAATGCATAAAATGATATATTTTACGGCTCCTCTTCTTCCTCCTGATAAACCAAGATATCTAATGGGGATAGGAGACCTGAAAGATGTACTTATTGCAGTTGAGGCAGGATTTGATATGTTTGACTGTGTGATGCCTACAAGAAATGCACGAAACGGAACATTATTCACGAGTAAAGGTAAGATAAGTATTAAAAGAGAGGAATTCAGGTCTGACAGTGGACCGCTTGACCCTGATTGTGAGTGTTACACATGCAGAAATTATTCAAGAGGATATCTGAGACACATTTTCCTTTCAAAGGAAATACTCTCGATGAGATTGAATACAATACATAACCTGTATTTCTATTTTAATTTTTTCAGGAATATGAGAAAATCTATCATAGAAGGAATATTTACTGAATTCAAGACAAAATGGGAAGCGATATTGTAACAAAAAATTATACTACAGAAGCAAGAAAAGTCCTCATTTATACATTAATCCTGAACTTAATTGTTGCCCTCTCAAAAGTTCTCTATGGATATTCAACTAATTCTGTTGCCATGATGTCTGATGGATTTCATTCCGGTTTTGATGGTGCATCAAATGTAATAGGTTTGATCGGAATCTGGATAGCATCCCATCCACCGGATGAGAAGCATCCTTATGGACACAGGAAATATGAAACCCTTTTCACAATTATCATTGCTGTTATGTTGTTTACTACATGTTTGCAGATATTGAGGAAAGTCTACCAATCCTTCTATGAAGATCATATAACAATCGTTACACAAACCAGTTTTGCTATTATGCTTATGACAATGGGAGTTAATGTTTTCGTAATGCTCTATGAAAATAGTAAGGGGAAAAAGCTCGGCAGTGAATTTTTAGTAGCTGATGCAATGCATACTAAGAGCGATATACTTGTGTCTTTTGCAGTAATAATAAGTCTTGTATTTACAAAAATGGGTTATCACTATGCTGATAGCGTTGTAGGAATCATTATTACTTTCTTCATAGCAAGGATTGGATACCAGATCATTAAAGAGGCATCATACATACTTGTTGATACTATTTGTATTGACACATCTGCAGTTGAACTTGTAGTGAACAATATAGAAGGGGTAAAGGGATGCCATGATATAAGGACAAGAGGTTCAGTGAATTCAATTTATCTTGACCTCCATGCCCTTGTAGATAACGACCTGTCAATAGAAAAGGCCCACGGGATTGCTGACAATATAGAAGAAGAGATTAAAAAAGAATTCCCGTCGGTTGTTGATATCATTGTGCATATAGAGCCAGAGATATTAGAGAAGTAATAATGGAAGATGAAAATTTATAATCTGTCAGGAACAATTTTGTCATTCCGCACTTGTCGGAGCGACTCTCAGCGAAGTCGGTACGACTCGATTCCGAGACTCGCATCGAGATGCGGAATCCAGGTTTGTTGTCACTTACTGGATTCCTGCTTCCGCAGGAATGACAACATGGAAAAGATTATGCTCCGCAACAAAGCTTCAAGGATTTTTTGTTTGAATATAATAAAATATCTCCCTTAATTCCCCTTTAGTAAAAGGGGACTAAGGGAGATTAAAACATCATGCATCTTTTAAATAGCAGTTTACAGAATCGGTAAATAGCGCTCTAACTCATAAGGGTGAATCTTTATCCGGTAATCATCCCATTCAACCTTTTTGCTGATGATAAGCTGTTCGAAAATATGCTCACCTAATGTATCTCTCAGAAGTTTACTCTTTTCTGCATATTCTATGGCCTCAATAAGACTTCCGGGCAGGCAGTCTATATTATATTTCTTCCTCTCATTTTCAGAAAGGTGGTAAACATCCATCTCAACGGGTTCAGGAAGCTTATAACCTTTCTCAATGCCTTTGAGTCCTGCCTGAAGCATACAGGAAAAGGCAAGATAAGGATTACAGGCCGGGTCCGGTGAGCGGAGCTCGACGCGCGTAGCCTTTTCCTTGCCTGGCTTATAAAGGGGAACCCTTACAAGGGTAGACCTGTTTCGCCTTGCCCAGCATATATACACAGGGGCCTCATAGCCAGGGACAAGCCTCTTATAAGAGTTTACCCACTGGTTCAGTACCAATGTAAACTCTTTAACATGGGTGAGGATACCTGCAATATATTTCTTGCCGGTATCCGAGAGAAAATACTGGTCCTTTGGGTCGAAGAAGGCATTCTTGTCACCTTTAAAAAGTGATTGATGTGTATGCATGCCGCTTCCATTCTGACCGAATATCGGCTTGGGCATAAAGGTGGCATAGACATTGTATTGTTTGGCTATCTCCTTCACAATTATCCTGTGAGTCATTACGATATCAGCCATTGTTAAGGCATCTTCATATCTTAAATCTATCTCATGCTGGGAATGAGCAACCTCGTGATGGGAATATTCCACCTTTATACCCATAGATTCAAGGGCGAGGATGGTATCCCGGCGAAGGTCTTCGGCGGCATCCGTAGGATAATCAAAATAACCACCTTCATCGAGAGTTTCTGTATTTTTGTCGTTCTTGAAATAGAAATATTCAAGTTCAGGACCTACGTAAAGAGTAAACCCCTTTTGTTTTGCCTTTTCAAGGTTTACCTTAAGGATATATCTCGGATCCCCTTTATATGGTGAGCCATCAGGTTCAAAGATATCGCAGAACATTCTTGCAACCGCCTTTTCCTTTGGCCTCCAGGGAAGGATCACGAAGGTGGCAGGGTCTGGCCTTGCGATCATGTCGCTCTCATCAATCCTCGCAAAGCCTTTGATAGATGATCCATCAAAGCCCATACCTTCATTAAAGGCAAATTCGATTTCATCTACTGGAACAGCAAAACTTTTAAGCTGGCCATGGATATCGGTAAACCAGAGCCTGATAAACTTCACATCATGCTTCTTTATCAGCTCCATCACATCTTTTTTATTTTTTGGTTTTTCCATGCCTTTTTTAATTTTTAATTTTTCCACTTTTGCCCTCCTGTTTTAGGTTTATTAAATCGTCATTACGAGATCGTATCGACCGTGGCAATCTCGCTCTCTATCAGGTTGCTTCGTCTGTCAACGACCTCCTCGCATGACATTACAATTAATGCGCCGCATTTAATTAGATTCATGATGCTGAATAATAATACTGCAACAATATAATCACCCCTTCCTGAAAAATACCTTATAAAAATTTATTGCCCTGCCTCTGTATTCTTCGTATATCCTTTCTGTTTCTTTCATTATTTTGTCTACATCAGGCATGCCCTGAAACCATTCAGTAAGCATATCCTTTGTAACCTCTAAATGAAACTGAAACCCATAGACATTATCACCATATCTGAATGCCTGATTCTTGTATAGTTCAGAACTTGCTAACAGTACCGCGTCTAATGGAAGGTCAAAGGTGTCACCATGCCAGTGGAATACCTTGAACTTCCTCCAGAAATCTCCCACCCTGGGATGAATGGCAAGACGCCTCATGAGGGGGTCTTTTAAGCCATCTCCCGTGAGTTCAACATGATACCACCCAATCTCTTTTTCAGTTCCCGGATAGACCTCTGCGCCGAGACAATGAGCAATCATCTGTGAACCGAGACATATACCGAGAACCCTCATATCCCTGTTTATCGCCTCTCTGATAATGCGCGACTCTATAACGAGATGAGGGTATCTTTCAAGCTCATATACACCCATAGGCCCACCCATAACCACAAGGGAATTAAACCTTTCTAAAGGTGGTGGCGCCACTCCGGAACCGAGATCTACAATTCTGAAAGGGATATGCTCTTCCTTCAGGAAAACCTCTATTGTTCCCGGTCCTTCAGTGATTATATTCTTAATTATTAAAACTGCCATTTTTATTTGCCTTCATAGAATTTCCTGGTAATCTCAACAATCTTTTGTCTCATATCTTCAATCTTTTTAATAAGTTCATCTTTTGATTTAAGATTAAGGAACTTGATTATTATATCAATAAGTTCAGAATTAATCTTCAACACATCTTCATCATTGAGTCTCAATAATGTATCAATAGTTCTAAAAAACATATGTGAGTTTAACAGTAATTTTTTTGTATCAGCATCCAAAATAGCATATCTCCTGAGTCTTTTAATTGCAGTTACCGTGTTATGTGTCACGAGGTCCGGTAAGTTAGCAGCATGTTTTAATTGAAGGTATTGTATGAGAAATTCTATTTCTTTAATTCCACCAGGACCATTTTTAATATCATATCCGGAAGACTCCCTGGAAATTTCATGTATAATTCTTTTTCTCATATCCTCGATGTCAGACCCGCTAATTTCAATGCCTCTTTGTGAGATTATCTGTCTTCTCAAGTGTTGGAATTCCTTTAAAAGAATCATATCTCCAGCGATTGGCCTTGCCCTCAATAGCGTCTGTACTTCCCATGGATGTGCTGACTTGAGATAGTAGTTTTTATAACCCTCGATATCATTTACAAGTATTCCCTGTGAGCCATCAGGCCTTAAACGCATATCAACTTTATAAGCAAAACCCTTAGCAGTGTATTCCGAAAGAAATTTGATTAGCTCTTCAGCAATCCCTTTGTCATGAGGTGGATAGGGTCCATTCTGAGTGCTGATGAATATGAGATCAAGGTCTGAACCTATATTCAGTTCGCCTGCCCCGAATCCCCCAAGCCCTATAACTGCAAAGCCTTTATTCGCATGCAAATCTTTTATTATTGCCCGTATAATTGTATCTGCAAGTATACTTAATGTATGCAAGAGTCCATATACATCTAAATAACCTTTAATAAAAAGCAGACCCGCTTTCAATTCTTCAATAATTTTGAATTCTCTTACTGCATTCACAGGATTGACATTATACTTCAGCATGTTAACCAGTCGTTCCTGTACAGATGTATAATCCATCCTGATATCGGGATATTCAAAGATGCCTTCAAGGTTTTCAAGACTTAACAGTAATCTTGTAAAGTATTTGCTTATTACAAATGTACTGACAATTATCTCTCTTGTATCGTTTCTCTGGAGCAATAAGTCTATGTAAGATTCATGATTCCCGATCTTCCGGATAAATGACACAAGCATACTTAATGCCCTGTCTTTATTTACAGACTTCACTACCTGTTCAAGAAATGCAGGTATCGTTTTTCTCAGAAGGGTCCTTTCTCTCATGGTCTTTCCAATGGAGATTTGTTCAAGAAGGGCATCCATGTTTTTAAGGGCTGAATCAGGATTCATAAAACCTTTAAAGGAGAGATAATCAAGTATTGCATCCTCCGGCAATTCATCCTTAAGGGATAATAGAACCTCCTGTGTAACATCAGCCCCGCCAAGAAGGGAGTTATACATGTCTCTTACCTTGAGCCTTTTTAATCTGAGCTCAGAGGTAAAATCCCTTTCATTATTAAATAACATCTTTTTTGAAAGGATTACGATTTCTTCAGGGTTTGACGGCAAAGAATGTGTCTGGAGATCATCCTTCATCTGAAGGATATGTTCAAGTCTCCTCAAAAAAAGATAGCTCTCTGAAAGTGTCCTGACATCCTCTTTGGATAAGATTCCTTCTTTCGACAATTCCTCAAGAGCTGTGGTGAGCGTACCTGTTCTAAGATTTTTTCTATCACCGCCGTAAAGAAGTTGAAAAGTCTGTATAAAGAACTCAATTTCTCTGATTCCTCCATACCCGCGTTTTATATCGTCAACATCGAATATTATATCCACCTTTTTCTTAAGTTCTTTGATCTCTTCTATATCGTTATAATCAATTGACCTCTTCCATACAAACGGTTCAATCGCACTTATAAACATTCTACTGAAAAGTTTATCTCCTGCTGCATGTCTTGCCCGTATCAAGGCCATTCTCTCCCATGTCTTCCCCCATGACTCATAATAAGAGACATACGAATCCAGTGATAGTGATATTGCTCCTTTCTGACCATTGGGCCTCAATCTCAGATCTACCCTGTATGCGATTCCATCCTCTGTTGGTGACTGGAGCAGTCCTGTTAGAATCTCGGTAAGCCTGCAAAAATACTCATGGGAATAAATTTTGTTGACCCTGATACCTGATGGACTAAGAATACCAGAAGACATGCATTCATCTAATTTATAGACTGAGATGATATCTATATCAGAACTATAATTTAATTCTCCAGCGCCAAGCTTTCCAAGTCCTATTATAGAAAATGAATCATTTTTCAGATTACCGAACTTTTCTCTCATTAAAAAATATGAAATATCAAGTGCTAGTTCTAAGATTGCCTCTGAAAGGATGCTTAATTCAGACATACATTCATTAAGACTGGTAATACCTGAGATATCCTTAATGGTTATTCTCAAGAGATAACTTTTTTTTATCTCTCTGAGAATTTTCATTGCTTCTTGCTTGAATAAACTGGATGATTTCTTTACAGGAACTTTATACTTCTTGCGAGCTTGAGAGATAATCTCCTGTTTTTTGATTGGGCTGTGAATGTTTTTTAAGGCGAAAGAGAGTTTGATTGGATCTTTAATACAATACTCTGCAAGAAATTGACTATATGAAAATAATCCGGCAACAGTTTCAATCTGTTGTTCATTTTCTTCAAGAAACTCCGGTACATATTTAAAAAGCCTCTCAAGATTTTTCAAAGCCCTTTCCGGGTCAGGAGTTCTTGCAGATGTTCCTTTTATCAGGCTATTTATGTTCATAAGATATTTTGATATTATAGCGTATATAATTAATGTTGTTTATCTGAATCAATTTAGCTCTGGAGGAAAAGTTTATGAAGATGATTGCGGCAGTAATTAAGCATTTTAAGCTCGATGATGTGAAAGATGCTCTTTCGCAGGCAGGCATTCAGGGCATGACCGTTACAGAGGTGAAGGGCTTTGGCAGGCAAAAAGGTCATGTAGAGATTTACAGGGGTTCAAGTTTTGAGGTTAGGTTCATACCAAAATTGAAGATTGAGATTGCCGTTTTGGATGAGAAGCTCGAAGAGATTGTTAAAATTATTCAAAAAGCAGCTCATACAGGTGAGATTGGTGATGGGAAGATATTTATCTATGATCTTAAGGATGTAGTCAGAATAAGAACAGGAGAGAGGGGAGAGGAGGCGATTTGAGTCATAAACTTTTCTGATTGAACTGAGGATAGAGTATTTTCGCTTCAAATACTCTATCCTCAGTTTCTGTTACCTTTTTCTATGAAATATCTGTCTTAAATATCAAAATAGAGAAAGAACTCGTATGGATGCGGTCTGAGTCTTAATGCGTCAACTTCTCTTGTCCTCTTATAACTCAGCCACATCTGTATAACATCCTCTGTAAATACATCTCCCTTCTTGAGGAATTCATGGTCTTTTTCAAGGCAGTCAAGTGCATCCTCGAGAGAGCCGGGAAGACTTGGAACATTAGCAAGCTCTTCCGGACCGAGTTCGTAAATATCCTTATCGAGCGGTTCTCCGGGATCAATCTTGTTCTCGATGCCGTCAAGTCCTGCCATGAGCATTGCCGAAAATGCAAGATAGGGATTACAGGAAGGATCAGGGAACCTCACCTCGACCCTCTTTGCCTTCGGGCTTGGAGAATACATCGGGATGCGGATGGCTGCTGACCTGTTTCTGCTGGAATATGCAAGATTAATCGGAGCCTCATATCCGGGAACGAGTCTCTTATAAGAGTTTGTTGTCGGAGCAACAAGAGCGGCAAGTGCAGCGGCGTGTTTTAGTATGCCACCTATATAATAGAGAGCCATTTCGGATATCCCAGCGTACGCGTTTCCTGCAAATAAAGGCTTGCCGCCTTTCCAGAGGCTCTGATGGGTGTGCATTCCGGAACCGTTATCTCCGAAGAGGGGCTTCGGCATCATGGTTACGGTCTTACTATTCCTGACAGCGACATTTTTGACGATATACTTGTACATCATCAACTTGTCAGCCATGTTCACCATAGGTGAAAACCTCATATCGATCTCTGCCTGTCCTGCTGTTGCAACCTCATGGTGCTGAGCCTCAACTACAATTCCTGCTTTTTCAAGCTCAAGGACCATCTCTGTGCGGATATCCTGCTGTTTGTCCATCGGTGGAACAGGGAAGTATCCTTCCTTATGTCTTGGTTTATAACCGAGGTTTGGATTCTCTTCTCTCCCTGAGTTCCATATGCCTTCAACTGAATCTACGAAGTGATAACCGCTGTTTGCAGTGTAGTCAAACTGTACGTCATCGAAGATAAAGAATTCCGCCTCCGGGCCGAAGTATGCGGTATCGGCAATCCCTAATGACTTCATATAGGCTTCCGCTTTCTGTGCAACATAGCGAGGATCTCTTGAGTACTGTTCCTTTGTGATCGGATCAACGACGTTGCATATAAGGCTGATTGTTGGGTGCTGTGTAAATGGATCCATTACTGCTGTTGTCGGATCAGGGATTACCAGCATATCACTCATGTGAATCGCTTGCCAGCCTCTTATTGAAGAGCCATCAAAACCTAATCCGTTCTCAAATATATCCTCTGTGAGTTCCTTTATGGGAACAGAAAAATGCTGCCAGAGTCCCGGGAAATCCATGAACTTCAAATCAACCATCACTGCCTTATTCTTTTTTGCAAAATCAATTACTTCTTTTTGTGTCATTATGACTACCTCCTTTTATTGATTTGATAATTTTGGGGAAATTGAAAGTCTGTTTCTATGTCATTCCCGTTTACACGGGAATGACGATAAGCAAGGAAAGTTTATCCTCGCCTTAATTCCTTATATATTTCACCTCCCATTCCAAAAATTGACTAAAATGTATATCCGCTTTCGCCGTGCTGGGAAATGTCCAGTCCGCTTACCTCTGATTCTTCGTCAACCCTCAATCCGAGGGTTTTATCAAGGATCTTTAATATAATCGCCGTCATGATGAATGAATAAGCTGCTGTGATGAGTATGGCAATCATCTGATAGAACAGCAATTTCTGATTGCCAAAAAATAAGCCGTTGTTTCCTGAAGGATTAATAAGTGTTTGGGCAAAGAGTCCTGTAGCAAAGGTTCCTAAAATTCCGCCAATGCCGTGAACCCCAAAGGCATCAAGGGAGTCATCATATCCGATCTTGCCCTTTATATTTAATGCAGCATAACAGACGGCCCCGGCTGCCAGTCCTATAATTAAAGCAGACATAGGACTTACGAATCCTGAAGCAGGGGTTATTGTTGCGAGTCCTGCAATAGAACCTGTCGCAGCACCAAACATAGTCGGCTTCCCTCTGTGCAGCCATTCGATAATCATCCATGTCACTGTTGCTGAGACAGCAGATGTATGGGTTGCTACAAAAGCCATTGTACTCAGGGCGCCGGCGGAAAGTGCACTGCCCGCATTAAACCCAAACCATCCGAACCACAAAAGTCCTGTCCCGAGAACAGTCATCGGAAGATTATGAGGATACATCGCCTCCTGTAAATACCCTTTTCTCTTGCCGATAATCAGTGCTGCGGCGAGGGCGGATATCCCGGATATAAGGTGTACAACTATGCCGCCTGCAAAATCCAGAGTGCCCATTTTTTTCAACCATCCACCAGCACCCCATACCCAATGCGCCACAGGGTCATAAACTATCGTAGACCAGAGCAATATAAAAAGGAGGTATGCTGAAAACTTCATCCTCTCTGCAAATGCTCCTGTGATCAAGGCTGGTGTGATAACTGCAAACATAGCCTGATACATCATGAACGCAGCATGGGGAATTGTCGGGGCATAATCCGGATTCGGTTCAATACCTACTCCATTCAATCCTACCCAGTCAAGACTTCCGATTATTCCATGTAGATCCGGACCAAAAGAGAGGCTATAACCAATTAGAATCCACTGGACACTGATAACCGCAATCGCAATAAAGCTTTGCATAATCGTGCCGAGGACATTCTTCCCTCTGACCATCCCGCCATAAAAAAGCGCAAGTCCGGGAGTCATGAGCATGACAAGGGCAGTTGAGACTAAAATCCATGCTGTATCTCCCGTGTCAATCTTTGATGCAGCTACTGTTTGAGGAGATGCAGAAGCAGTATTAGCAGACTGAACCTCAGCAAATACAGCTCCTGTTAAACACAGCAAACCGATTATAACTGCAATCCTTACTTTTCCCATACTACCTCCCTTCAGATCTCTGATCCTGACTCTTTCATATATCCAAAATCATGCCAGTTGTAAGTTGTTGATTTATAGGGAGTTTTTTTTCATAAGCGCTTTGCCGGTATTATTTTTTCTACAATTTAGTAGGATTATTGACGTGTATCATTGACCACAGGTTGTTTCCTCCAGATTTGACAATACCTTACGAAGGACTACTCGCTATATGTAAAATCCTACAATTTTGTAGCTCATACAATTTTGTAGGAAAAAATCGGTCATCCTAACAAGAGAAAAGCTGTCCGCAGCCTTAACTTCGAAAATCCACTTATTGTACCAAGTGCAAGTGAATCCGGGCATTTCTTTTATCCCCTCTATTAAGAGGCGATAAATATATTAATATGTGCATAGTTGTATAGACATGGTTCGACAAGCTCACCATGACAGTCACCCTGAGCCTGTCGAAGGGTCACGCCGGGGGGAACGCATGCCCTGTGTCCATCTTATTATGCACTCCTTAATAACTAAATCGCGGCCTCGCCTTTATCTCCTGTCCTTATCCTGATAACATCCTCAAGGGAATAAAGGAATATCTTTCCGTCTCCTATGTTTCCTGTTTTCGCCTTTTCGATAATTGTGGAAATCACTTTATCAATCATGGAATCAGGTATAACTACTTCTAATTTTATTTTCGGCAGAAAGGTTACCTCATATTCAGTCCCCCTGTATACCTCCACATGACCTTTCTGTCTGCCAAATCCTTTCACCTCGGTAACGGTCATACCGTGAATCCCGATTGAATTGAGGGCGTCTTTAACCTCATCGAGCTTAAAGGGTTTTATTATCGCTTCTATCTTTTTCATGTTTCCTCCATTTTCTCATTTTGTTTATAAGTTGTATGCCTTCTCACCGTGCTGGCTTTCATCGAGTCCCGTAATTTCATGCTCTTCCTCAACTCTTAATCCGACGAATGCTTTCACAAGCATAAAGATTATCAAGGTCACAACAGCACTGTAGACTATTGTTACAACCACAGCTATGAGCTGGGTCAGGAGCTGTCCCGGATTCCCGTATAAGAGCCCTTTACCGGCTTCATTTATTGCCGGGTCCGCAAAAATGCCGGTGAGGATCGCACCTAACATTCCGCCGACACCATGAATACCAAAGGCATCAAGGGAATCATCGTAGCCGAGCTTTGGTTTTATGGTTGCAACTGCGAAATAAGGAATTATACCTGCTAATATCCCTATGACCATAGCACCTTTGATGTTCACAAATCCTGCTGCCGGGGTTATAGCCACCAGACCTGCGACTGCACCTGAAGCAAGACCCAGAACAGTTGGTTTCTTGGTATGCACCCACTCGGTAAACATCCAGGATATTGCAGCAAGTGCAGCCGCTGTATTGGTATTGATAAAGGCTGCGCCTGCAAGGCCGTTTGCTGCAAGCGCTGAACCTGCATTAAATCCGAACCAACCGAACCAGAGAAGTCCTGCACCAGTTATGACAAGAGTTAAATTGCTGGGTTTAAGGGATGCTTCCTTTCTTTTGCCAAGGACTAATGCTCCAATAAGGGCTGCGACACCCGCATTGATATGCACAACGGTTCCACCGGCAAAGTCGAGTGCCCCTAACTTTGCCAGGAACCCGCCACCCCATACCCAATGGGCTACAGGCACATACACTAAGGTTATCCACAGAACCGAGAAAATAACCCAAGCCGAGAATTTCATCCTTTCAATATAAGCGCCACTTGCAAGTGCAACGGTGATCGCCGCAAACGTAAGCTGGTAAACGACAAAGATGTATTCCGGTATCGTCTTTGCAAGGTCATTGATACTGTTGACCCCAACGCCTGAAAGAAACAGCTTTTCTGCGCTTCCGATAATACCGCCAACATCGGTTCCAAAGGAAAATGAGAATCCATACATTACCCAGAGCAAACTTACTATGCAATAGGTCACAAAGGACATTGCCATAGTGTTCAAGGTGTCTTTTCTTTTTGCCAATCCTCCATAGAATAAAGCCAGACCCGGAAGAGTCATGAGCATTACAAATGCAGTTGCAACAATCATCCATGCCGTATCTCCTGTGTCAATCTTGGGAGCAGGAGCTGCAGGCGATGCCTGCTCAGCGGCTGGAGGGGTAGGAGGGTTAGTCTGTACCTGTTCCCCGGCAAATGCAAACCCGCTTATGAACGTCAGAATCAATATTGTTAGTACAAATAACCTTTTCATTGTATATCCTCCTAAAAGCTAAGGGTTAGATTAATACCACCATAAAAGATATCTTTCTTGCCGTCGTCGCTTATCTTTTTAATTGCCTCTTTCGCAGCATTGCTCAAAGGGAAAGAATAAGCCACCTTCGGAGTTATGGTGATGGACTTGTATACCGGTATACTGAGAGACGAAGAGAGTTCAGCATTATAGAAATTGCTGAAATTTTTCCCGTCCTTATCAAATCCCATAACCTTGTTGTTGATGTTATAACTTGCAGATGCACCGAGATTCAGGGCGATGCCCTTTGAAACCTCAAAAGAATGTCCTGTCGAAGCTACAATAAAAGCACTGTTACCTTCATCAAAGTCATAGTATATAGTCAGTGTTGGTTTAAACAGGGTATCGTAACCGGACGAGAGATAAAATTCCTGTGTGTCATTTGCCCCTTCAAGTGCATAATAGATATAACCAGCGACAAAATTGAATTTGTTTACTGAGAAACTGTAGTTGAGAGTTAAATCTGTTTCAGTAAATTCGCCGTGTCCGGTATCTGAATTTGTTGCCTCAGGTTTATCACTGTCGTAATTAGCCCAGATATTAGCACCAAAGCTGCCATAAGTAATACCGACTGAAGGTTGAATTACCCAACTGTTACTCAGCTTCTGACCTCTCCATACATAATTGCTCATCACATCAACCGATGCGTAACCTGATGTCTTTGTTTCCCCGGCATACAGACTGCCGACAGAAATTAGAAGTGTTAAAACTACAGTCAGACTTAAAGTTTTCAATCCCTTCATTTTTTCCCTCCTTTATTTTTATTTATTTTTTTTTGATCTCTTTAACTTTTTCTGTCAGAGACTCCATTTACGCACCTGTCTTCCATATATCCAAAACCATGCCAGACTAAACTTATTGATTCTTAAGGATTCTTGAACAGAACCGGGGCTACAATATTGTATGTTGATACATCTTTGTAGGACAAATATATGTGGAAAAATCTCAGGTTATATTATAAAATTCAGAATTCTATAAATTTAAAAAGCCGTAAGAAAAAAAACTAAAGGAATCCGGGAGTTCAACTTAAAGGAGGTTTCATAGATGCAGAGTGCTAAAAAGATAAAAGACATTATGGTCGGTATTTTTGAGTATCCTCACATTCCCTACTGGTTTTCAATAGCCCAGGCTGTGAGAATCGTTAAGGTATCATTTCTCAGCAGTAAGAAATACCCTGAGCCGGTAGCGATACTGGTATTTGACGAAAAGTATAATCTCATGGGCACCCTGTCCCTCAAGGATATCTTAAGAGGTCTTGAACCGAGGTTTCTGAAAACGAGCACTAAAGTTCAGGTCACTGAAGAAGATAAAGCAGGGTTATCCATTATCTGGGATACACTATTTACCAAGGAATCCAAGGAGCTGGCAGAAAAGGCTGTAAGCGAGATTATGGTACCTGCCAGGCACTTTGTTGAACCCGGTGACCCCATAACAAAGGCAGCATACCTGATGCTTCACCATGATTTGATTTTACTGCCGGTTTTAGAAAACAAGAAGAAGTTTATTGGAGTTGTAAGAATGACAGAGATATTCGATGAAATATCAGATGCGATTGTGAAGGAATAAGGAGTAATGAAGCAGTAGATTTGTCCCCTCCCTGTCAAAGAGAGGGGACAAATGGGGCTAAAGTGAAGGGGCTTCCTATATCTTCAGGACATAATATCTCAGCCAGATATACGCATGGCAGATAATAACCGATTCGATCATTAATGGCATCCCATATAGCATAAACTGTTTGAAGGATATCGGTTTGCCCATTTTCTCAGCCATGCCGCAAACCACAACATTCGCAGATGCACCGATCATTGTCCCGTTGCCGCCGAGGCATGCACCGAGGGACAATGCCCACCAGATCGGCATGAGGTCGGGATGATGGAGAAGATTAATCCCTGTCACACCCGGCCATAGCTGTTTTGCCATGTCAATGACCAGCGGGTTCATGGTGGCAACGTAAGGGATATTGTCGATAAAGGCAGATGCAAAGGCTGAGAACCACAATATAACCGTAGCAGTTCCGAAAAGGTTGCCCTGGGTAATCTCAATGACCTTAATTGACATCCATTGGATAAGGCCAACCTTCACAACACCCCCAATGATCATGAACAGGCCCATGAAGAAAAAGAGGGTTGCCCATTCGCACTCGGCAAGAATATGATGGGGCTCTTTTGTTCCGGAAACCAGGAGCAGAAGTCCGGCGCCGGCAAGGGCGATGGTTGCAGGCTCATAGTGGAGCATGCCGTGGAAAATAAAGCCTGTTACCGTTACAGCAAGAACAGCAAGGCATTTCTTCAGCAGCAAGGGGTCTTTAATGGCTTCGTTTTCGTTCATCGCCATGACCCGTTGCCTTAACTCCTCTTTCACTGTCAATCGCTTGCCGAATATGAACTTGATGGTTATTACATATGCTATGAGCACGACTATGATTACCGGTGTAAGGTGATATACAAAGGCCATAAAGTCAAGCTGTGCCTTTGATGCTATCATAATATTCGGGGGATCACCGATAAGTGTCGCCGTACCGCCGATATTCGATGCGATTGCCTCTGTAATCAGAAATGGCACCACATCGAGATCCAATGCCTGACAGATGAGCAGTGTTACCGGAGCGATAAGAAGCACGGTTGTCACATTGTCAAGGAAGGCTGAAACAACAGCGGTTACAACAGAGAATATTGCCATGATCGCAAACGGTTTCCCTTTTGCAACCTTCGCGCTTTTTATGGCGATATACTCAAAAACTCCTGTTGGCTTCATGATGTTGATGATTATCATCATACTCACCAGCAGGAATATGACGTTCCAGTCTATACCCAGTTCCGGTGAATGAAATGCGTCTTCCTGTGTCAGAATACCCAGCACGATCATTGTTGCAGCGCCGACGATAGCGAGAATTGTCTTATGTATCTTGTCTGCTATGATCAGACCATATACAAGCACGAATATCGCCGTTGCAATCCAGAACTTTGCGCCGAAAACAATTTCTGTTGCGGCTTTTACTCCTTCAGTCATTTTCCACCTCCTGTATTTTCATCAAGCATTGCCCTAACAATTGCAAAAAATACATCCCTTTCATAGAGCATCCCAATTACCTTTCCGGTTTTGTCCACGACAGGCAGTCTCTTTACATTCTTTCTTATCATATGGTCAACTGCATCCATAAGCGGAGAATCCTCTTTTATCGTTATTACATCCCTCGTCATAAGGGCAAATACCTTTTTATCTGCAATCTTCTTTGCCGTCTCCTCAAGCATTCCATCCCAGGTAAAGTTGCCGACATTCATCAAATCCATATAGGTAGGATGAACCGCCTTCAAAATATCTCTCATGGAAAGCATGCCGACGAGTTTCCCCGACTCATCAAGGACCGGCAAACCCTTAACACCAATCCTTTCTTCCCCTCTCCGTGCAGTCCTGAGGAGATTAACTGCATCCTTAAGGTTGTCATCAGGTTTTAAAAAATCCTGCACAGGAATCATCAAATCTTTCGCTTTCATAAAGCCTCCAATTCCAAAAATTGATACATGATGCATGATTCATGAAGCACTATGGAAATAATTTTCTTAAATCGTATATCCTTCATCACGCATCTTGCATCTTGTATCATGCTTCCTCATCAATCTAACTTTATCTCTTGTTTCTTACCATTAATAACAGCATATGATTCAGCGGGGCTGATATAGTTGCCTTCGGGGCCGTGTATCTGTATCCCTGTTATCACTGCATAATCGCTCTTTTTTGTATCCACTACTTTTTCAATTGCATGTTCGAGATCTGACTGTATAACCTTACGGGTTATCTTAGTGAGTTCAATGAGGTCAGGGATTTGACCATAAGGTATTTCCCTTAGCAATCGTCTCTTCAGAAGGCTTTCTTCAATGTCCTCTTCGTCTATTGTTATATGGAGTTTTCCTTTTCGGAGTTCATCTAAAAAAAGACACAGCGCTCCGCAAGCGCTGGATTCCTCCTTTATTCCCTTACGCTTGCAAAAACCAGTCTTTCCTTCCTCATTAATTGCAATATGTGGGATTACATAATAGATATAACGCTCTCTGCCATCAACCCTTGGTGCATGATGAGTTGCAGCCTTGAGACCTGTTTTTCCTGCTGTAAACATGCCTGCAAGGCTTGAGAGATTAAATGCTTCTCCCCATACATGCTTGATAATGCTACGCAACGATTGTGATATCTCGTCCCTGCATACGCATACGGAGGCTATACTGTTTTCATCATTGAAACCGAATTTTTTTAAAACGGTATATGTCTTTTTAACAAAATCAACCTCGGTAAAAAATACAGGGAAATATTTGCTCAAAATCTCTTCAAATGCCATAAAAAGTCACCTCAAACAAGACAAAGATAAAGGTAAAGGCAAGGAAATTCTTAAACTTACCTTTACCTCCTTTACTTAATCATTTAATCAAAATCGGCATACCCAGCATCGGCCAGAATATTAATAAAGCAAGTCCCAGAAATGCAATCAAGATTACACTTGGCAATAACCCATAGCCAAAAAATTCTCCAGGGGTAAACTGTTTCGATTCATAAGCAATAGCATTCGGTGCAGCACCGATTAAGAGCACAAAAGGCATACCTGCTGTAACAAGAGAGGCATAAAAAATCGGCTCAGGGGCTACACCTAAATATTGTGCTATGACAAGGGAAACGGGAAGCGATATAGCAATGGCTGCAACATTCATGATAAAGTTTGTCAAGACCAGAACAAAAGTCGCTACACTCAATACAAATACAAGCCAGTGTGCCTTCTGGAACAACAAGAGCCATTCAACAGCCATCCACTGGGCAGCGCCTGTCTGCCAGAGGCAGAAACCAATACTCATGGCACCACTAAATAAAAGAATGATGTTCCAGGGTATATCTTCAAGCTCTTTGACAGTCAGCACCTTGAAAACGAAGAAGAGGAGTGTTGAGACGAGCATAATTGCGGCCCTGTCAAGCGACTTTAAGGCGGGCACAAAAGACTGCATGGACATGACAGCAATTGCAGCTAATACAGTAATGATGACGAACTTCTCATCCCTTGTCATTGGTCCAAGCTGTTTTGAAAGCTCAGCAACCCGTCCCCTGAGGCCGGTGATTACCTTCTTTTCCGGCTTCAAGAAAATCATAAGGATAATCCAGATGACAAAGACCATAACCCATCCGATAGGGAACATATATTTCGTCAATTCAAAAAAACCAATGTATTTCCCTGTAAATTGCTGGAACATGCCGGCACCCGCTGCAGCACGGGCAGAGCCTAAAAAGGTAATAATGCTTCCTGCACCTGCAGCATAGGCCATCCCGATGAAAAGTGACTTCCCGAACTTGGTGGGTTTGTCCCCTTCTCCGTAAAGAGAGTTAACTGCAAGAAGTATCGGGAATACAGTGGCTGCTGCTGCAGTATGAGCCATGAAATGTGCAAGCCCTGCTGTTACTACAAGGGCTCCCAGGACAATCATGCTCGTTCTTTCTCCCACCACCTGCAGCATCTTGTATGCCAGACGCTTTGTTAGACCTGACTTTGTAAATGCAAGGCCTACAACCACTGAAGCGAAAATAAACATAACAGAGGGATCCATGAAATCCCTGAATGCATCCTTAGCTGATCGAATCGCAAAGATTGCCTGAAAAACACCTATTGCAATAGCAGTTACACCTATAGGTATAACCTCAAAAATCCACCATGTGCCTGCGAGTAAAAAAAGTGCAATGGCTCCCTTCCCCTGTGGTGACAAGGCGAAGTGCTTGCCTCCCGGATCAATAGCGTCAGGCCACGCGGGCATAAAGTAAATCCATAAGAACAGACCTAATCCTATCAAAATAAACAATACCCTTTTCCAGTCGAACTTGATTTTGGGAGCAGCTACTACTATTTCAGGCGGCGGCTCCGGTAAGCCCTCCGTTCTCTTTTTTTCTTTCTCTGCCATCTCTATCGCCTCCTATTCCTTCACAAGTGCATTGGATATTTCATCGAATATCTCTATCATTCTCACAAGTCCAATAAACTTCTTTTTGTTCTCTAAAACCGGCAGTAAAACCAGATCATGGTGAAGCATCAGATATGCTGCCTTTGTTATGGGGTCATTCGGTTCAACAAAGAATTTGGCAGGCGACATAATCTCGCTTACAGCCTTTTCCGCCAGCTCTTTGGATTCCCTGGTAAAAAGGGAATCCCAGATAATGGCTAAACCTGATTCATCTTCTTCAGGAACTTGAGCCTTAGTACTTGGCTTCAAAAACCTTGGTTCAAGTCCTTTCAAAATGTCTTTAAGAGACAGGGTGCCCATAAGATTATACTTTTCATCAAATACCAGTATTGCCATAGGCTCAGGGTATTTCTTAGTACTGAGAAAAGATACCTTAACGATTCTCACTGCCTGGTTTAGCGAAAACCAGTAGGGTATGTGAGGGTATTCAAAGATACCGATCATCAAATCCTTTACAACTTTACCTTCTGACATAAAAACCTCCTTTTTTATGCTGCTTTTCTTTCAAACTCCATTAAAAATTTAAATTTATCGGACCCCTTGACAGAACGAATATACATTATCTGGGTTTCCCCTGAATAAAAGTGCTGGGTTAGGAGCGATGCGGCTGAACCCTCCGGCAACCTGAGGAGCCTGCTTTCATCTGCTTTCAGGTGTGTAATCTCAAATTCGTTTTTTACCCTTGTAATCTTTATCCCATACTTTTTTTCAAAGAGTTCAAGTAAGGAATTATTCTCAATATCCTCTTCTAAAAGTAATGGGCATGTGTGATATGGGATATATGTTTCCTGAAGCAAGATAGGCTCATTATCAACTATTCTTAATCTTTTGACATAAATGATATGTTTATCCCGCTGTATATCAAGCTTTATATCCAGATCATCTACAGGCATTATTACTGTCCGGGCAAGCACATTTGTGGAAAAAGTCAAACCTTCTTCAAACATGAGTTCTCTGAGATTTGTCAGCATTGACAGTCCTTCGGATAAAGACCTTTTGCATATAAAAGTTCCTTTCCCTTGCTGGCGATTCAGGAAACCATGCCTCGCAAGTTCTAAAACAGCTGTTCTTACTGTTGCCCTGCTCACGTTAAACATATTACAGAGGTCTTGTTCAGTGGGTATCTGGGAGCCAACAACCCATTCATTGTTTTCAATTTTTTTCTTGATTATTTCGTAAAGCTGGATATAAAGTTTTTGGTGATTTTCTCTGTCAATTAGTTCTGTCATGGCAACCTTTCATAATAATATTATGACAAAAGGACATTATTTTGGGAATATAATAATGATATTAAACCGACTTGTCAAGAGTTTTTTTTAGGGGTATGGGGTATAATAAAATATGGCAAATTTTTTCAAAAAATTTTCTGAAAAAACACAACAAAGCGATATCGTAAAAGAAGCTTTAAAAAGTAAATATATTATATTTCAAAACCTTCTTACGAAAAATAATTATGTACTTGAAACGATGGCAGACATGGAGGAAAAACTCTCAGGTGAGTACCTCTTTGATATCCATTATATAGATACAAAAGTCCAGCAAATTGCCGTAGGACTTTTAAATATCATTGAAAATCTTAATGCCCTCTCAAAAGATAAATACACAAAACTTTACGATAAATTTAACGACATTAATAAAGAGATAAAAACTGTTTTAACACATAAATACGAGATCCCGGTCAGTGACCTAACTCTTTCCCTTGAAAATCTCACTGGTGAGATGGTAGATATTGCCGGTGGTAAATTTGCACATTTAGGAGAGGTAAAAAATCGCCTTAATCTTTCAACACCTGAGGGTTTTACGATTAGTGCATATGCATTCAAAAAACTTATGGAATATAACAGGTTTATTGAAAAGACAAACAGAACGATGTCAGCACTGAACATAGAAAATTTTGAAGAAGTCAATAAGGTTAGCAAAGAGATACAAGATATGATAATAGGGGCAGATGTTCCTTCTGATCTGGAAAGGGCTGTTAAAGATGCTTATTCCGAGTTATGCAGGAAGATTGGTAAAGAGACAATGGTTTCCGTGAGAAGCAGTGCTATTCGTGAGGACAGTAATTTTAGCTTTGCAGGGCAGTACGCTACAATTCTCAATGTTCCGGGAGATTTAATCCTTCAGAAATACAAAGAGGTTGTGGCAAGCTTATTTACTCCCCGCGCCATATTTTACTATAAGACAAAGGGCTTTTCAGAGGATGAGATGATCATGGCTGTGGGTGTCTTAAATATGATAGACGCTGCCTCGGGCGGAGTCATCTATACAAGAGACCCGAATAACCCTGAAACTGATTACATTATAATAAATGCTATCCCTGGTCTCGGTAAATGGGTAGTTGACGGGACTGTCACTCCTGATTCATATTTTGTCTCAAGACATCCCAATGGTAATATTCTTAGCAAAAGAATATCCCCCCAGGAAAAAATGCTCGTATGCAGGAAGGAAGGATCTCTTGAAGAGGTTTCGGTTCCTGAGGAAATAAGAGGCAAACAATGCGTTACAGATGACGGGATAAGAATACTGACAAGATATGCCCTTGATTTAGAAAGGCATTATGGATGTCCTCAGGATATTGAATGGGCAATTGGAAATGATAATCAGGTATACATCCTTCAAAGCCGGCCATTGAGAACGTTTACTACCCAGCAATCGTCATCTTACGATAATATTCCTGTACGCGTAGAGGGTTATAATATCCTTCTTGACAAAGGGGTAATTGCATGTAAAGGGATTGGCTTTGGCAAGGCATTTGTACTTAAGGATGAAGACAATTTGAAAGATTTTCCTGAAGGCGCTGTGCTTGTTGCAAAGCATACTTCCCCCAAATTTGTTACAGTTATGAAAAAAGCATCTGCTATTATTACAGATGTAGGAAGCGCTACCGGACATATGGCGTCTCTCTCCAGGGAATATCAGGTTCCAACAATACTTGATACCGAGATTTCAACAAGCCTCATCCGTAACGGTCAGGAGATAACGGTTGATGCTATCAATTGCAATATATACGAGGGCAAGGTTAACAAACTCCTTGAATATGCCCTTAAAAAGAAAGAGCCTTTTAAAGATACACCTTTGTTTAAAACACTGGAAAAAGTGCTGAAATTTATAGTATCCCTCAATTTAGTAGACCCTGAGGCTAAGAACTTCAAGCCTGAATATTGTACGACCTTTCATGATATAACCCGCTTTGCACATGAAATAGCAATGCAGGAGATGTTCAATATAGGCGGGGGCCATGATGCTAAAGGAACAAAAACAATTAATCTGATAGCAGGAATACCCGTGGGGGTTCACATATTAGACATTGATGGAGGTGTCAAAAAGAAAGTAAAGAAGGCATCCTATGAGGATGTACTCTCGTTACCATTTTCTGCAATACTGAGAGGTATGAGAGAAATGAAATGGCCCGAACCAAGATCTGCCGATGTTAAAGGTTTTCTGGGAATGATAGCGCATTCGGCATCGGTACCGGAAGAACAGCTTCAAGAGATGGGTGAAAAGAGTTTTGCTGTAGTATCGAGGAATTATATGAATTTCAGTATAAGGCTTGGTTATCATTTTTCGATGGTTGAGGCATATGTAGGCGAAAACTTAAATGATAACTATATAAAGTTTTTCTTCAAAGGAGGGGGAGCTGCTTATGACAGGAGATTAAGACGTGTCAGGCTTATAACGGAGATCCTGAAGGAAATGGGCTTCAGGATAAGTATTAAAGAAGATGTAATGGATGCTATTCTTACTAAGTATAAAGCTTCTACTATTGAAGAAAAATTAGAGGTTATGGGCAAACTCACAGCCTATACTAAACAACTTGACATGGTCATGTATAACGATGCAGTAACCGACATGTATATAGACCAGTTCATTAAAGAGCACATCCGTTCTTCCGCCGCTTAAGTTTCCCGGCCTGTTCAGGGAACGCCCCATATATCTTGTCCCCGCCTTGTCCCAAACACGGAGATTAGGAACCAGAAACCCTTTATCTATCTGTCATTGCGAGTACCCGAAGGGTAAGTGGCAATCTCAGCCTGGAATGCGAGATTGCTTCACGGAGTTTATCCTGAGCCGAACTACGAGATTCTTCACTGCGTTCAGAATGACAGAAGGCGAAAGGTTCGCAATGACAATTTTCTATATCGGGATTTGGGCGTGTTGTGCTGAAATTTGGAAGTTGTGCTACTATCTGAATAGGGGAAGGTACTTTTAAAAATGGGGATATGGAAACAACTCTCGGGAATTCTGAGAAGACCGGAATCAGTCAAAGAAGAAAAGGAAAGCAGCAGAGAAATTTTTTTCAAGAAGTACCGGTTTTTTCAGGAACTTCTGTCAAAAAATAATTCCGTCCTTGAATTGATGGCTGACATGGAAGAGAAACGGTCGGGCGAATTTCTCCTTGACAGGCATTATATAGAATACAACATCATTGCGATTTCAGACGGAGTAAGAAAAATAATAGATAACCTGAATCTGATATCAAAGGATAAATACCCCAGCCTTTACGAGAGACTCGATAAAATTAATTCAGAGATAGAGAAGTTTCTAACCAGGAGAAGGGAGATCCCTGTAAGCAGCTATACCACACCCTTTGATGAAATCACCGGAGAAATGACGGACAGGTTGGGAAATAAAAACGCCAACCTTGGAGAAGTAAGAAACCGTCTCAGGATATCTACACCAGACGGCTTTGCTGTAAGTACCTTTGCCTTCAAGAGGTTTATGGAGCATAACGGCTTTCTTGAGAAAGTAAATAAAACGTTATCCGAATTTCAGGTGGACAACCTGGAGGTTTTGAACAATACGAGCAGGGAGATCCAGGAGCTGATCATGCGGGGTGAGGTTCCGGATGATCTCGGGAAAGACATATTAAATGCATACTCAGAACTTTGCGAAAAAGCCGGTCGGAAGGTTCTGGTTTCTGTAAGAAGCAGTGCATTGCAAGAAGATGGAGAGTTCAGTTTTGCAGGACAATACTCTACCTTTCTTAACGTGCCTTCTGATTCAATCATTCAGAAATATAAGGAAGTCGTAGCAAGCCTTTTTACTCCAAAGGCAATCTTCTATTACAAGACAAAAGGTTTTCAGGAGTATGATATAGTCATGTCAGTGGGCGTTCTCGCAATGGTTGATGCAAAGGCAGCGGGGGTAATATACTCCAGAGACCCAAATCAACCCCAAAATGAAACTATTATTATCAGCGCCATTCGCGGTCTCGGGAAATGTGTAGTTGAGGGAGTTATAACTCCTGAAACCTATGTTTTAAAAAGATATCCGGATTTATCTATAATTGGAAAAAGGATTCCAACGCAAAATACTATGATTGTATGCAGACCTGACGGAGAGGTAGAGGAGGTCTCCATATCTGAGGACATGAAGGAGAGACCTTGCCTGAGTGATGAACAGATCAAAACACTTGCTGAATATGCCGTTGCTATCGAGAACCATTATAAATACCCACAAGATATTGAGTGGGCAATTGACAAGAATGATAGGCCTTATATATTACAGGCCAGAACGTTAATGGTTTTTGCAGAAGGCTTAACAAAACCTGTTCCTACCCGTGTTAAAGGTTACAACATATTAATCGATAGAGGTATTATTGCATGTAAAGGAATTGGTTTTGGAAAGGCTTATATTGTAAGAACAGAGGAAGATCTAAGGGACTTTCCTGAAGGTGCTGTACTTGTAACAAAGCATACCTCAACAAAGTTTGTTACTGTCATAAACAAGGCTAGTGCAATTGTTACAGATATCGGAGGCGCTACGGTTCATATGGCAACAATAGCAAGGGAGTTTCAGGTTCCCACTATCCTCGATACTGCAGTAGCAACGGAGCTTATTAAAAATGGCCAGGAAATAACGGTAGATGCAATCAATTGTAATATCTATGAAGGCCGGGTAACCGAACTTATTGAGTTTTCGGAAAAAAGAAAAGGACTCTTTAAGAACGCACAAATTTTTAAGATACTTGAAAGCGTTCTAAAATGGGTTGTCCCGTTGAATTTAGTTAACCCGGAAGATGAGAGGTTCAAACCTGAATTCTGCGAAACCCTGCATGATATAGCACGCTTTGCCCATCAAAAGGCGATGCATGAGATGTTCGGGATCTCTAAAGAACTGCCGGAGGATATTGAGGCAAAGAGACTCATAGCAGGAATACCCATCCCTGTGTATATCATTGATTTAGGAGGTGGCACACAGGGTGCTCCGGAAAAACTCAGACCTGAGCATATCACTTCAATACCGTTCAATGCCTTTTTAAAAGGCATTGCCTCGGTGGAATGGCCCGGCCCGAGGCATGTCGATGTTAAAGGATTCCTGGGGATGATTGCACATACTGCTTCCATGCCAGAGACGGAGCTTGAGCAGATGGGAGAGAGAAGCTACTCATTTATTTCAAGCGAGTATATGAATTTCTCCATAAGACTCGGTTATCACCTCTCCGTAGTCGAGGCATACACTGGAGAAAATATTAATGATAATTATGTTAGATTCTTTTTTAAGGGCGGCGGCGCTGATAGAGAAAGAAGGCTGAGAAGGGTAAGGCTGGTCAGCGAAATACTGAGAAAACTCGATTTCAATGTAAAGGTCATAGAAGATGTAATCGATGCCATTATCACAAAGTATAAAGAGTCTCATCTCAAGGAAAAATTAAAGATCCTCGGCAGGTTGACGGTCTACACGAAACAACTCGATGCGATCATGTATGACGATGCCAGTACCGAACTATATATGGAAGAGTTCATAAAAGAACACATAGAAGCAAGTATTAAGAAGGAAGGTCCGGGTTAACCGCCTTTACTTTTCAGTTGGTCTTTGAGCATCTTATTTTCCCTCTGCAACTTGAGCCATTTCAATGCCTTATCAATGGTCATGAGTATCTGCTCTTTTCTGAATGGCTTGGTAATAAAATCAAATCCACCTTTTTCAATGGTTTCAGCAGCAGATTCAACCGTGCCATAAGCAGTTATGATAATGACCGGGATGTCTTGATCAACACGTTTAACAGCATCAAGAAGCTCAATTCCGTCAAGTCCCGGCATTTTCAAGTCTGCAATAACTATGTCAAAGCCACCCTTTTTAACAAAATCAAGCGCTTCTAAAGGATTATTGGTGGTTGTGACCTCATAAGGTGTCTTTTCCCTGATAATCATGCTTAAGAGTTTTAGCATATCAGGCTCATCATCAACTATCAGTAGCTTTTCCGGCATACTATCCTCCTTTTTCCTCTGCTTCTAACGGCTGTTTTAACACTGGGAAGGTTATTATAAAAGTTGTCCCTGTCTCCTCCGATTCCTCCTTTGTCTTTGTCTCAAGGGTAATCGACCCGCTATGTTTTTTTATGATGCCATAAGAAACCGAAAGGCCGAGCCCTGTGCCTTTCCCAACCTCCTTTGTCGTGAAAAGAGGGTCAAATATCCTTTTGCGATGTTCTCTTTTAATGCCCTCCCCTGTATCAGTAATACGGATCTCAACCTTTTCATCAAAGGCCCTCGTTTTAACGGTTAAGACGCCACCGCCTTTCATAGCGTATATAGCATTATTTATGATATTAAAGAAGACCTGCTGCAATTCTCCAGTATCTCCTTTTACTGCAGGGAGGTTATCTTGCAGTTGTTTATTTACAGAAATCTTATTCATGAGTAAGGTATTCCCCATAACTGATAGTACTGTCTCTACATTTTGATTTACATTAACAACTTCCTGTTTAGGTTCTCTATAGCGAGCAAAACTCAAAAGGTTTTCAACTACTCTCTTGGCATTAAGACCCTGTTTTTCTATGGTCTTCAATACGTCATATCCCTCTGAGCCGGGCACAGCCTTTTCTAAAAGCAGGTCTGTAAAACCAAGGATGATTGCAAGTGGATTATTTATTTCATGTGCTACACCGGCAGCCAGTGTCCCCATTGATGCCAGTTTCTCCGTATAATAACTGTGTTCCTCCATTTCTTTCCTGTCTGTAATATCTCTTGAGATGCCCAAAACTGCATAAATATTTCCTTCTTCATCCCAGAGCCTTCTAAGATTAGTATTGAGCCAGTACTGGCGTTCTTCGATAATGACCATGTGGGTTATCTGTTTGCTTTCCTTTTTCTCGAATACGTTTTGAATCATCAGGAGAAGCACCTCAGCACTCGGCCATGAAATGACTTCTAACAGATTACGTCCAACGATATTTTCTTCACGCCTGTAAAAAAAATAAGCACCATATTTATTCATTGATAGAAAGTTTCCATTGTAGTCCACTGAAAAAATAATGTCTTCAGCATTTTCTACAAGGGATTTATAGCGCTGTTCGGATTTTTTTAACTCTATAGTTTTCTTCTCAACTTCCCGCTCTAACAGGTTCGACCAGCTGAGGATCATGAAATTAATCAATACTCCCCCGAATAGAATGACAAAAATAATTATTGCCTGTAGCGAAAACTGCTGGATATGGATTGAATGGATTGCTCCTTCTACCTCACTTGTAGGTGCCACTACAGCTACAGACCATATCCTGTTTCCAGCATCGGCCAATTTGATAGGTGAATAGGCAATCAGTTTTTTTATCTCTCCCTCAACGCCTCTGTGCCATCCGGAAATATACCAGCTTGTTCCTTCTTCACCTTTCAGCATCTTCTCTTTCTGGATCTCATTAATCCTCGCAAAAGATATGGTAGGTTTTTTCCCTTTTCGTGCTTCAAAGGCATTTTTACCGATGAAGGTACTTTCCTGATGATAAAGAAATGTGCCATTTTCATCTATAACCCATGAATATCCTGTTTTCCCGGAGCGTATCCCTTTTGTAATTCCTTCTATTAATTTGTTGACGTCAATAACAAATATTAAAACCCCGGAAAATTTGTCCGGCGCTTCCGGATGTGATTCATTCACAGAAATCTGCCAGACAGGTAAAATCATTTTCATTAAAAGTTTTTGAGATTTATCCATATGCTGCACAGGCGAAACATCTGTTAAATAGATATTATCTTTATTCTTTTCACTTCTTGCCCATTCCACATAATGTTTATCTTCTGTATCCGGAGGTTCAGTGTGGCATTTTTGATTTTCTAACACATGATGGGTCTTAAGACTTTTATCCTCAACAAATCTTATTTCCATTGTACCTTCATGCTTAATACTCGAAAAGGCAATCTCCATTCTATTATCCATAAAAGGTGACTCAGAATATTGTATGGCTGGGGATAAACTAAGGAGCAACAGTTCTCTTTTTAATGTGTTAAAGCTATTTTCTATCTGGCTGGCAGCATGCCGGGCAAGGACTAATTGCTGTTGATTGAAGTCTTCTGTAACGATCTCTCTTACCTTTCGGGAAGACCTCCAGCCGAGTATGAGGACAGCGCCTAAAAGCACCGTCATCATTATAACAACTAAGATCCGAAAGGACCTTATATTGAAAGGGTGGTATCTTTCTACCAGAGATATTATTGTGTTCTTGAGCCTGAGAAAAGGGGTCATTCTTTTTGCCGGTTGTTAGCCATTAATGAATTTTAAATTATGTTTATATCAAAAGTACAATAACAAATTTTCAGGGAAAAAGTTAAGAGGGGGAAAAGAACTACTTTATGACCTTCTGAATGCACATCTGACTTCTACGGTTTTTCCATTTATTCCGTACTTTTTTATCTTGTATCCGATCATCCTTTCGGTTATGCCGGGTTTTCTTGCTGCCCTTGCCATAACATAGTTACTTTCCTTCAACCCGAAAACAGCATTTATCCGATGACCAAAGCAGGCATATATGCATAAAAACTCTACAAAGCAGAATTGGGTTATTCAATGTTATCAATCGTTACTGATGAAAATATTCAGGCTCTCTGAATATCATGTGTCTTACAAAGGTGCTGCTGGTAAAGCTTTTTCTGCACATATGCCTGCCTTAAAATGAATGAATTGCACTTTTCGGGTCAATGCATTCCGGAGCGCTTCATCATTTGATGTCTGAGAAAAGCAGATGTACCAAGCCCTTTTTTTTGGGAACAAATTGCGTCGTCTGGTTGTCTAAGAAGTAAAAGATCAAAAAAGAAAGGAGAAAGATTATGCGTCACGTAATAGTCACATTAATTGCAATAATCTTTATGTTGTCCGCAGCACCAGCCTTTTCTTACGGGAGAGGCACTGTGGACGTCGAGATCATCTCTGACAGAGGAGATGAATTTTCAGTAATGCCGCTCAAGGACTTTGAAACAGGCTGCACGCACGTAATCAAGAGATACCTGGAAGCAAAAAGGGGAAAGAACTACAGCATTGTCATAAGAAACAATATGCCTGAAAGGATCGGGGTCGTTATCGCTGTTGACGGAAGGAATATAATCACCGGCAAGAAATCATTTCTCAAGAATAACGAGATGATGTACATAGTGGGACCCTACGGCTATACAAGGCTCGAAGGTTGGAGGACGGACGAGGATACGGTGCATCGGTTCTATTTTATAGACATCCGGGATTCTTACGCAGTAAGGACGTTTGGAGATTCCTCGGCAATGGGAGTAATTGCTGTTGCTGTATTCCGCGAAAAGGAAAGGCCATTAGTCCTTTACGAAAGTCAGCGTAATGGGAGAGCCCATGCAGCTCCTCAGTCGCCTGGAAAGGGCGAATTAAAGAGAGATAGCGACAGCGCCGGCACAGGTTTCGGCGATGAGAAGTACTCACCCGTCACAAAAGTCGAGTTTAAACCTGAGGGCAGTCCCTACGAAAAGATATTGATAAAGTATGAATGGCGGGAGGTCTTATGCAGAAAAGGACTTCTGCAATGCCGGCCGGAAGAAAGAAGAAGGCTGTGGGATGAAGGCGAATATGCACCATACCCACCGGGATATGTGCATCGCTAAATTTTTTCTTGACATAAAAGTTCAAGGTGGCGTATATATAAACATGTTTTGCGCAAGTCCACTGATAACAAAGAAACTTCCTGGTTGGCTCTGGCATGTCAATGCCGTGGCTGAGGAGGAGTTTTATTAGCTGTTAGCTGGATAATCAGAAAAACTCAAAGGCCACGGGATAAACTCCGTGGCCTTTTTATTGGTTCTGTCATTCCGGCTTGTCCGCCTGAGGCGGGGTTTCCCGTCCCGAAAGCTTTCGGGATTTACATCCCCTTTTGAGCGGGGTGCAGGGGTGTGTGCCAAAGAGGGGCAAAAGAAAGGAAGGATAGCCTTCCAGCTCCCGGTAAAGGATTTTGATAAGGAGTACTTTATAAAGGAGAAAAAACATGAGAGAGTTCAATCAATCCCAATGGGCAAAGACAGAGTTTGCTCAGGAATATAGAGATAACGCAGATATATATGTGATAGAACGGAGGAGGCTGCTGAATATCTTAAGATTATTTTATGTCCATTTTTTGAAAAACAGAAGGAAAAAGAGCATTCTTGATCTTGGATGCGGTGACGGAATTATTATGCATGAACTTCTCAAACTTGACGGTTCTATCTCAGCAACCCTGCTCGATGGTTCTGCGGATATGCTGAAGAATGCAAAAGATCGTTTAAAACAATTTGAAAATATACGGTATATCCAGGCAAGTTTTCAGGAGGTTCTCAGAAAAAACGTATTTGAAAAACAGTATGATTTTGTTGTATCGTCGCTGGCGATTCATCATCTGACACTGAAAGAAAAGAAAGCTCTTTTCAGGAAAATATATAATCATCTTTATCCGGAAGGATATTTTGTGAATATCGATTGTATCCTTGCACCGACAGAGACTCTTGAGCAATGGTATTTAGCCCTGTGGGAAGAATGGATTCATGAAAAGAAAGAATCCGCGGAGATAGAAAACGATTATTTTGGCGACATTATCCGGCGATACAAAGAGAACAAGGATAATAAACCTGATACACTGAAAGATCAAATAAATGCTCTGGAGGAGATCGGATTCAAAGACGTAGACTGTTTTTATAAGTATGGCGTGTTTGCCATGTATGGCGGTAGAAAATAAAGGGAAAAGTATTATCGATTTGTCATCCTGGCTTGTCCGGAATCTTTCTGTGAGATTGCAAGCCTCCTTCGCCTGCTTCCGTATTTTTCTTTGCAAAAAAAGAAGATCCCATCAACTAAAAGGGATCTTCTTTTTTTAATTACAGTTTAACGACATTGATCGCCTTGGGGCCTTTCGGGCCTTTTTCAATATCAAAGCTAACTTTGTCACCTTCAGCAAGGGTCTTAAAACCACTGCCTTGGATGGACGTGTGGTGGACAAAAACATCAGTGCCGTCTTCAGCAGTAATAAATCCGAAACCTTTACTCTCGTTAAACCATTTCACAGTTCCCTGCGCCATTTTATTTACCTCCTTCTTCATAAACTTGAATCACAGAAAGCCTTAACAAAAAAGGCTGCGAAGTCAAAATAGCATGTCCTTAAACAGTTCGTCAAGTAAGACCAATAACGCCAAAGCGGTGATGATATGAAATGGAAAAGAAAAACCTTGTCGCATGCCTGTAAAAACGTATTGCCCATGGGACCCCGGATTATACAATGGCAAATATGACATTCGGACGTTGTTAGTTATTAGTGGTGAACGAATTGTGGAAATATTAGACATTAAAACTTATTGCAAACCAATCGGCGATGCTATCCTGTACTTCTTCATCTTATAACCAATTTGTCTTGGCGTAAGACCTATCATCCTTGCTGCCTTTGCCTGAACCCAGGCGGTCTTCTCAAGGGCGTCAAGAACTGTAGATTTTTCAATGTCTTCGATCCCTGCTTTTAACGATTCTTTTTTCACTAACTCTTTAGGCGGAGGCAATTTCAGATTTATCGGGAGGTCTGAAGGTTTAATGGTGTTTCTGCAGGACATTACAACAAGCCTTTCTATGGTATTTTCAAGTTCTCTGACATTGCCAGGCCAGTTATAATCTACCAATATCCTGAGTGCCTCAGGATATATGGATACATTCTTATTATTTTCTTCATTGAAAAGTTTGAGAAAGTGCTCTATCAAAATAGGAATATCCTCTTTTCTAACTCTGAGTGCCGGCATGAATATAGGCACGACATTCAACCTGTAGTATAAATCCTCTCTGAATTTCCCTTTCGAAACGAGTTCCTCAAGGTTTCTACCTGTCGCGGCAACAAGTCTGACGTCAACCTTTATCGTTCTTTCCCCGCCGACCCGCTCAAACTCCCTTTCCTGAAGCACGCGCAATATTTTAGGCTGAAGATTGACCGGGAGATCACCGACCTCGTCAAGGAGTATCGTACCTCCATTGGCAAGTTCAAATCTCCCCTTCCTCGCGTTTATTGCACCCGTGAACGCACCCCTCTCATGTCCGAAGAGTTCTGACTCGAGTAATCCCTCAGGTATGGAGGCACAGTTAAATTTTACAAAAGGCAACTTTGCCCTCGAACTCATATAGTGAATTGCCTTTGCTATCAACTCTTTTCCTGTCCCGCTTTCTCCATACAAAAGGACGGTTGCCTTTGAATTGGCTACACGATGCACAGCCTCAAATACGGCCTGCATCTTATCTGAACTGCCGATAATATTTGGAAGACTGTATCTGCCTTTAAGTTCGAGTTTCAGGTTTTCCCTTTCCTTTTCAGATTCTTTGTAATGCTTCCAGAGAATCACATACTGAGCAATGATAGATGCTATTATTTCCAGGACCCTGATGTCCTCATCAACGGTTATAGCCTTGTCTTTAAAAATTCTGTCAGCACTCAAGACTCCGATGGACTCACCCTTAAACTTAATTGGAACGCACAGAAATGAAATCCCGTTTTTTCCAATCCTGGAGCCTGTCTTGTTAAGGAATAAGGGCTCTTCTCCGACATTGGGGATCACCATCGGGGAACCTTTTTCTAAGACCCTGCCCACTATTCCCTCGCCGATTTTATATTTTCCCCGTTCTATCTGCTCTTTTGTAAGGCCGTGGGCAGCAACAATCCGAAGTTCTTTAGTAAAGTGGTCGAGTAGAAAGACTGAGCCTCTTTCCATCTCAAGGAAATCTCCAAGGACGTTCATAGTCCGCGAGAGATTTTTCTCGAGTTCAAAAGAAGAGTTCAGGACTTTGCTTACCTCGAGGAGTGCAGAAAGGATGCGATTTTCTCTTATAAGTAATTGTGTCATAAGTTCCTTATTAGACGTTGAACCCGAATGATGCAGACATTGTTCAAAAATTTATTTAACTCGATGAATTTATTGAAAATATTTTTGTTCGTTATATTCACTATAATTTTCCATAAACCGTTAGTTAAAAGTACACTAAGGTATCGAAAAATAAATTTTTTCACAACATCTGCATCATTTTAATCCATTATTTGGATGAAATAAATTCAGCATGACATACTGCGGATCATGCAGATAAGGTTATATATTTTCAACCATCTCCCAGACGCCGCATGGGCAGATGCCTGCACAGAAGCCGCAGCCTATGCATTTGTCATCATCAACGACATACTCATACGAGCCGTCTTCGTGTTCAACCCTCGCTATTGCTCCCCAATAGCAGGTAGTTTCACACATATGACAGTCACGGCATGTGGCACAAGACATGCACTTTTCTGCCTCTTTTTCAGGTGTGAAATCACCGCGACAGACGTCATAATATTCTGCCCTTATCCTCTCATATGGTATGACCTGTTTGATTTCAGGCCAGCGGGGGGCATGCATTAGCTGATAATTGATAGTCTCTGCAGCAATCCTTCCCTGTCCAATTGCGTGTGTTATAAGACCTAATCTTGTTGCATCACCGATAGCGAAGACCTTTACATCAGATGTCTGTCCAATCTCGTTTACCACCACCCATCCTCTCTCTGTGTGGACCGAAGGCGGCAGGAAGTCCAATATCGGAACGTCACCTACGGACATTGCCACAAGGTCGGCATCAAGTGACGATCCGTCTTTAAAGTAAAGTTTCTTCTCATTATTATCGTACCGGTCGGTAAATTTGGGCCAGATTATCTGTGTACCTTTTGCAACCGCCGTTTCCATCTCCTTACCGGAAGCTGCCGGCTTCTGAATATCTACTGCTATAACCGATGAGGCGCCGCAGTTATAAGCCTGCGAGGCGACATCCATTCCTACATTGCCGGCGCCTATAATAACAACCCTTTTCCCGTTGAGGTCGGGAAGATCTCCGATATTGATGCCTTTGAGAAAATCATAGGCAGAGACTACATGCTCAGAGCCGGGGAATGGAAATATCCTTGGTTTATGCGCACCGCATGCAACGACGACCACCTCATGGTTTTTGTAAATCTCCTCGAATTGTTTCAGGTCAATTTTCGCATTAAGGTGAATAGCAACACCTATTTCCTTAAACCGTGAAAGTTCTTTTTCGAGTATCTCATGGGGCAGACGTTCTCTCGGGATACAGAGTTCGAGCTTTCCACCAAGCTTGTCTGTGGCCTCATAAAGATCAACAGTATGACCTTTTAAAGCAAGCTGCCATGCAGCGCTCAATCCTGAAGGACCTCCACCAATCACAGCTATTGTGTGCCCTGTTGGTTCAGCCTTCTTTGGTGCGGGTATATTAAGGCTAAGACTCCCAAGTTTATCAATGCTTAAAGGTTTGTCAAGCCGTCCCCTTGTGCAGCTCTGCATGCAAAGGTTTGGACAGATCTGTCCGCATACTGTTGCAGGCAAAGGACTGTATTGCAAGACCAGTTCCATGGCCTCATGGAGTTTACCCTGTCTTATAAGCGCTGCTCTTTTGTGAGATGGGATATGTGTCGGGCAGTTATATGCACAGGGCGGTGAATATTTTTCATTTGCCCAGACCGGCTTGTTCCGCCTGTCATTCCCTGTTGTGATATAGGGTAATATTGTAAGTTCATGGTCCATATAAGGTGCAAATATACCACCCTGTCCAACCTCCTTCTCCCAGAAATTTTTCCTGAAATCTGAGGTGGACATCTTAAACCATCTGCGTGCCCTTTTCTCCTGCGGCGTGTATGCGATAAATTTTTTCCAGTCATCAGGAGAATGTGAAAGTTCATCAAAATATGAAATTCTGTCAATAGCCTCAAGGAATGTTTTCATGTTAGTCTTCAGCCATTCCCAGTCCTGAGGTGTAAGGTCAAGGAGTTTAACATTCCTCTCACTATATTCCTGAATAGGACCTCTAAAGTATATTGTTCCGCCTACCATTCCCACGCATGGACGGTAGCCGAGAATGTTCTTTGGGTTCCTTGGATTAACACCACAAACGACTGCTATGCCACCTGCCTTGAACTCTGCAAATGAGTCACCGACATTCCTGAAATACCATGATTGTGGGGGGTCAAATCTCGGGTTGTGCTTTGTCATTGTGTCACATCTTGCACCTCCGCTCCCCTGAACATAAAGGATTCCCTGCGCTGCAGCATTAAATGCACCATTCGTTACGTCCCCTAATACTGTTATCTTAGTACCGCAGTTGATCCATCCCGCATCGTCAGACGTGCTTCCTTTTACAATAATTTCAGTACCTGACATTCCCATGCTTCCAAGCCTCTGACCGGCAGGACCTTCGACAGTTATTTTTATAGTTTCGCCCCTCGGCCATATCCTGCCGCCGATGCCATGTTGTCCATCGGCTATTATATGCAGCTCTCTTGCACCATCCCGGACTGCCTGCTGTATCTGTTCTTCGAGTATACGGGAAGGAACTCTTTTGCCGTCAATGATGCCGTGGATGGTTATAGCTTTGAGCTTAGAGCTTGGAGCTTGGAGTTGTTCTTGTGCAATCGCTTCTTTGCTTTCTGCTCTTTGCTTTTTACTCTTTGCTCTATGCGCTATGCTTTTTTGCTCTTTGCTTTTCTTAGCACGCATAACTAATCTCTAACCTATCTGCCATTGCCTTATCATCTATACTCAGGCCATCAGACATTCCGATCGGCAGTTCCGTACTTCTGCCCATAGGTGCGAATATCTTTTTCAACTCTACATCGGCAGCCTTGAAGACTTCTACTACACGTTCTGCAACCTTGTCAGAATCAAGTCTCCTGTAAAGTTTCGGATCCTGTGTAGTTATCCCCCTCGGGCATTTGCCTGTATTACAAAGGTTGCAGCGATTATATTCGTCACCAAAACAGTTCGCAGTAGCCTGCATAATATACTTGCCGACCGAAACCGCTGACGCACCGAGCATTATAAGTGCTGCTGCATTGGCAGCTAAATTGCCCTTCTTGGCAATACCACCGGCCGCAATAAGAGGCAACTCATTCTGTTTCCCCTGTTTGACAAGGTCAAGATAACATTCTCTTATATTCGAAGCTATCGGGTGCCCCATTTTATCTAATGAGACATTGTATGCAGCACCCGTCCCGCCATCCTCCCCATCGATGGACAGGGCAGCGGCATAAGGGTTTCTTGCAAGGTTGTTTAAAACTGCACGCGCTGTCTTTGTACCGGAAATCTTGGGATAGACAGGCACCCTGAAACCCCACGCCATAGACATAGACTGGATCATTTTTGCCACTGCCTCTTCTATGGAGTACTTTGTCTGGTGAGTTGGGGGAGATGCAAGGTCAACAAACTGAGGCACGCCGCGGATACTTGCTATCAGTTTAAGAACCTTTTGCGCCATCAGCAATCCCCCGTCACCGGGCTTTGCACCCTGACCGTATTTGATCTCGATGGCAGCGGGGTCTTCAACCATGTGCGGTATCGCGTGTATGATTTCATCCCATCCAAAATATCCGGATGCGATCTGGAGCGTTATGTATTTCAGGTATCTTGATTTTAAGAGCCTCGGCGGTACCCCACCTTCTCCCGTACACATTACAACAGGGAGACCCTCCACCTCATTAAGGTATGCAACTCCCATGGCCAGTCCTTCCCACATAGGAGGTGAAAGTGCTCCTACTGACATGCTCCCTATCATTATCGGGAAAATTTCCCGAACAGGAGGGATGAATTTGCCGTTGTCCCTATCAGGTACAAGTTTGCCATCGACTACCTTCAACGGCAGTTCTTCTGAAGGGAGAATCCTTCCTAAGAGTGTTCTGACACGGAATTCATGTCTTCCTGCATCCAGCGCAGGGTCTGTGAGCATTGAAATCCTCGTGAATTTAAGTCTGTCAAGAGTTGATACGGACGGATCGTTTCTCCTTCCACCCCTCTTGTATCCTTCACCACCCCTGTTTTTGAAATGCATAAACTTATTCTGGGGGTTATATTCAGGCTCTATTGCTTCATTGGGACATACAAGTGTGCATGCTCCACATCCCGTGCAATACCTCTCCATGTCTGTTACCTGTTCAACAACATGAACGATTCTTCTCACTGCTGTTGGAGTTGGCACAGGCCCTTCAGACTGAATAATTCTCTGAACCTTAACAGTGGGTTCAATAGCCTTAACAGGACATACCGCCGTGCAACTGCCGCACCTCTTGCACCTGTCGTCCCGCCAGCGGACTATATACGGGAATTCTCTTAATGACAGTTTGTGATTGTGGTCTAACCTTGAAGCTGGTTCCATACCTTAACCTCCTCTGCGTGAGGCTTGACCATTACCATGTCATATTTCATTGGAAATATATCCTCTGATTTGTTTCTTTCGGGGATAGCCCTGTCAAGTCCACATTCTTCAGACATTAATGCATATTTGCCCTTTACCCCGCCAACAACACCGGGCCTCAGTTTTTTAGAATCGTGCACCATAAAGCATGTTCCGTCGGGAACGAACCCTATGACGACGTTCGGTCCATCTATACATAGAGGCCTTAACGATTGTTTAATCAGCCTCAGTGCATCTCTGTCGTCCCTCGTCAGGATTTCTGAAGCCTTGAGCGGAGTAATCACATCCTTGTAATAAGTCAGGGGGAAGGAGAGCTGTCTGGCTGTGTAATGAAGGATATGCGTAAATACCTCGCTGTCGCTGTTATATCCGATGTAACCTGGAAACCCCCTGCTCATTAAAAATTCCCTTATGGGTACAAATGCCGTATTCTCACCATTTGTCATCGAGCAATATCCCTGAATGAAAAAGGGGTGGCAGGCGTAAAGATATATGACGTAGTTTGTGTTTTGTCTGCCCTGTGCAAATATTATTTTTGCCTTTATATTTTCCCTGTCGAGACCAAAAAATTCAGCCAGCTGAAGCGGATCGCCAACCTCTTTCAAGGTAAGGACATCAGGATAGAAGGAGAAGACAAA
Organism: Thermodesulfovibrionia bacterium; assembly: GCA_041500225.1. GTDB lineage: Bacteria > Nitrospirota > Thermodesulfovibrionia > Thermodesulfovibrionales > SM23-35 > 0-14-3-00-41-53. The sequence continues at coordinate 115,190 of JBGQLV010000002.1, forward strand.
TATTGATTCATCAGGTTCACCAATTTTTCTCAGTGTCAAGCGTATATTCATAAGGAGGTCTTCTTTTTCCCGCATCGGTTTGTTCTTGTAAGATTCGGGATAATCATATACTCTCGCAAAATAGTGTTCGCGGGGCGCTATGCCTTTTACGTGTTTTATCTTTGGTACCCATATATCTTTAAGTTTAAAGCCGGCCTTATCCATAAAGTCGTTTAATGTTTTAGAACCTTTTTTGGAGCATATTCCTGAGAGAATAGGGTATTTTTTTAATTCCTTAAATTCACCACCGAGATCCTTGAGTGTAAGGCCCAGACCGGAACCATCATGGCCTTCCTTCATTGTCTCGAGGGCAAGGATGTTTTCCATTGGCGAGAAGTATTCATTTGAAGTTATTGCAGCAAGTCTGCACATTTTATTTACTCCGCGATAGACATTGTTTATGAACGGCAAACGGTTACCGTATGTTTACAAAATAACAATACCCGACAATTTTGTCAAGTAAAAAACAATTTTGTCAGAAAAGAGTCCTTTTGCGGACTTATAATTGCTATTCGTTTAGAAAAGTGCAAGAATATCCCATGAATTTTGATGAAATAATTGCTCTGAGAAAGGCATTTGCTTCAGTAAAACAGAGGCAGAATAAGAACATCCCTCCAGATCTCGAAGAGAAGATAAAAAGACTGAAGGCTGTCAGGGAATTATCCGTTGGAAACGAGGAACTTCTAACACGTGCTATAAAAAAGTTAGAGAAAAATGGTATCAGGGTCTTTACAGCTAAAAGTAAAAATGATGCCATCGGGATAATCCTTAAAGCAGTGGGCGATGAAAAACTTGTTGTTAAGTCAAAGTCGAATGTGACAAAAGAGATTGAACTAACCGCCGAATTACAATCACGGGGGATTGAGGTTATAGAAACAGATATCGGTGACAGGATACTCCAGGTTTTAAAATCCAAACCTTCGCATCCAACAGGACCGGTTGCACATCTTTCAGCAAAGGCAATTGCAGAAGGTCTTTCAAAATTTTACAACAAAAAAATAAACGAAGACCCTGAGGATATTGTCAGGTTTGTCAGAGACGAAATAAAAAGGTATATCGAAAAGGCACAAGTCGGGATAACCGGTGCAAACGCTGTTACAGCAGAGGAAGGCTCGATAGTGCTGGCCCATAATGAAGGCAATATATTTGAGGTTATGCGCAAGAAAAAGCATATAGTAGTTACGGCAATCGACAAGGTTTATCCGGCAGCGGAAGATGCTATCAATATGTTGAAGGTTTTATGTTTTAATGCAACAGGCTCGATAATACCTTCTTTTGTAGAGATAATCAGCGGCGTTAGTAAAACTGCAGACGTTGAAAAGAAATTCTTCAAAGGTGTCCATTCGCCGGAAGAAATCGTCCTCATTCTGCTTGACAACAAGAGGACCAGTATAATTGAAAAGGGATTCAAGGAATTGCTTTACTGCATTGACTGCGGCAACTGTCTTCTCCATTGCCCGATGTATAACACGGTTGGGAATTATTTTGCAGAAGAGAAATATCTTGGTGGAAAGGGCCTTGCCTATCAGAGTCTTTCCAAAGAAGAAGTTAATAAAAAACTTGAGTTTTGCCTGACATGCGGGAAATGCAGGGAAAATTGCCCGCTGTCAATAGATGTTCCAGCAGTAATAAGAAGTATCAGGAGTGAAAGTCTGCCCGAAGAGATTTATTATTTCCTCAAATCCCATATCCTTTGGCTCTACTACAATGTAAGACTGAAGCTACATTAGCCTATTTATTTTAAACCATCAGGTTAAATCTTTCATGAAATGATTTTTAATGAATCTATTTTTTCAAAATGTTTCTTGTTATTTGTCAAAAGTATGAGATCATACCGTAAGCATATAGAAGCTATAAGGAGATCAAAATCACCAATGGTATTTCCCTTTTTACGTAGCTTATTTCTTTCTCTGCCAAAGATTTTACATATCTCTTGATCCATAGATAAAATAGTTATTCCTTCGAGGAATGTTTCTAATGCATCAAGGCTGGTGTTATAGTCTTTTGAACCGTATACGCCTTCATAAAGTTCAGCAACAGATATAATGCTTGTACAGATGCCCGAAGGAGCAAATTTTTCAAGTTTCTTTGTTATAGCCTCAATACCATTGAGATGGTCTATAATCCAGTCGGTATCAACAAGATATTTCAAAACTTAACCTTTGACCGTGTAGATATGAGCCTATCTGAATAAATATCACGTTTTAATTTCTCTGTATCAATAAATCCTTTCCAGCTTCCTGCTGTTTTTTTCAACAGTTTAAGGGTCTTTTCTGTCCTTTTACTTTTTAAATTATTTATATATTCAAGAACTTCTTTTTTACCCTCTTCTGGTAGGTCTTTTAATTTAGTGATAATTTTATCTTCGATTGCTTTTGCAGATGGCATGCTTCCTCCTTACACGAAATATTTACATAATTATAACATATGTCTCTTCTTGCCCTCATTACAACTCCTTCCTTAAAACGCCTTATCCAGTCGGAATCGACTTGCAAAGAGAATGCTCGGCATTAGGGCATGAGGCACGGCTTATTAAAAGACAATTTCTATTGGATGGATTATTACCAGATATCAAGGTTTGCTTCCTCATTTTATCAAATATTGGGCTGTACTGGAATAAGCAATTTTATAGGCTTCATCTTTCCCGAAGCCTGCCCTTAAAGCGATGACGTAAGTGATATTCAATGTCCATTTTGAACTTCTGAGTTTGATGAATCTATTCAGGTTCTAAAGTCTTCGATAGATTTCCTTTCTATGCCCAACTCTAAGAATAATAATATCATTACCTTCAATATCAAAAATAACCCTGTAATCACCTATCCTGAAACGATATGTTCCAATTTCAGGGTCAGTTAGTTTTTCAGAAAGTTCGACTGGATTGTCCTTGAGTTTTGGGAGAGCTTTTCCAATGTATCCTTTCATGAAAAGAGCAAGTTTCTTTATATCCTTTTCAGCCCTGCGGGTATAGACAAGATTATAATTCATTCACTAAAAATCTCTTTGTGAGATTTTGTTTTGCCTGCTCTATAATCTGCTCTCGCCTCCTTAATGCTATCTAAATAATCAGAAGAAGTCATTGCAATCAAGTCTTCTATAAAAACTTCCCTGTCACGTTTTTTCATCTTTTTCACTGCTTCAATAATATCATCCGCTGATATTGGAATTTTAACCTCTAACATTCATAAACCTCCTTTTCTACTATTTTAACAAATAAAGAACAAATCCATCTTAGTCGTCTCGTCTATCAGTAAATCATAGAAGGATTTAAATAGAGTTAAAAGCAGATGGGAGGATTTTTGTTCGAATATAATCATCTGAGAAGACATGGGGGGTTAAATTATATGATGCCTTTTGATAAACTTTTAAAAGTTATTTATTTCTTCATCTACTATCACCACGGACTGATTCCATCAGGTGAGAAGTACGCTGACAAAGAAACAGCATTGGAAGGAGAAATTCTCGATGATTTGCGAGAAAAAGTGGTAACAATATCGTGGTTATCACTATTTCCCCTGCTGAGAAATTGGGATTGTCCCATGTGGCGGGTATATTGTTTAAATTGGCAACGTCCCCTGCTTCGCTAAATTCAAGGAATTGCTTTACTGCATTGACTGCGGAAACTGTCTTCTCCATTGCCCGATGTATAACACGGTTGGGAATTATTTTGCAGAAGAGAAATATCTTGGTGGAAAGGGCCTCGTGTAGGGTTTAACGAAATTAGGAACAACTGGTAAGTTAGTCCTCCGGAAGGAGGAAGCAGATGGCAAGAAAGAAATGGAGTGCAGAAGAGAAGCAGAAAATGGTATTGGCAGGCTTGAGGAATGA
>JBGQLV010000003.1:0-87707 GCA_041500225.1 Thermodesulfovibrionia bacterium
CTGCATCCAACAGTTCAAATATGCACTTGTATTCCTCTGCATTGACATCGGTGCTGACACTCGCCATCGCCTTTAGTGCACTGCCTCTTATTATCGGTATCTTGTCCCCGGGAAATTGGTACTTTGTCAATAGCTCCCTTACCTCAAGCTCTACTAAGTCTAAAAGCTCAGGGTCATCTACCATGTCTACCTTATTCATGAATACCACCATGTACGGCACCCCTACCTGCCTTGCAAGAAGTATGTGCTCCCTCGTCTGCGGCATCGGCCCATCTGCTGCTGACACTACCAGTATCGCCCCATCCATCTGCGCTGCTCCTGTAATCATGTTCTTTATGTAATCAGCATGACCAGGACAGTCTACATGTGCATAATGCCGCTTGTCTGTCTCATACTCTACATGCGCTGTCGCTATCGTTATTCCCCTTGCCTTCTCCTCTGGTGCATTGTCAATACTGTCAAATGACCTGTACTGTGCCTGCCCTTTCAACGATAGTATCTTTGTTATTGCTGATGTCAATGTAGTCTTCCCATGGTCTACATGACCTATCGTCCCTATGTTTGCATGAGGTTTTACTCTCTCAAATTTAGCCTTTGCCATATTCCCTCCTCTTCACTATCATTCCTAAAAAGCCCATGACCGGGATTGAACCGGTGACCTCATCCTTACCAAGGATGTGCTCTACCGACTGAGCTACATGGGCAACTTAACTAAAGTTACAAATGAAAAATCCTAAGTTAAAAGTTTTAAATCCACTTTTCTACTTTCTTTTTTAGCTAAAAACCCTTAACTCCTAACCGTAAATTTTGTTCTGCAAAATTTACTTTGGAGCGGGAAACGGGATTCGAACCCGCGACCCTCAGCTTGGAAGGCTGACGCTCTACCACTGAGCTACTCCCGCATACCAAATAGCTTAGAGTTTTTAGTTAGGAGTTCAGAATTAAAACAAATTATAATTTTTCCAATTTTAGTCTCCAAACTACGAACTCCAAACTCTAAACTCTAAACTGCAAAAATTGCAAAACAAATTTTGCTGGTGGAGAGGGGAGGATTCGAACCTCCGAAGGCTGTGCCGGCAGATTTACAGTCTGCTCCCTTTGGCCGCTCGGGAACCTCTCCATGGAGCCACCGAAGGGAATCGAACCCCCGACCCGCTGATTACAAATCAGCTGCTCTGCCTGCTGAGCTACGGTGGCTTCATCTCATTCTTACTTTTAGTAAAAACGGAAAAAGACAACACTTATCCATTTAATTGAAATAGTAATTTAACAACTTTAATTATAAAATGGTCAATTGTAAAAATTCAAGGATAAATTCGGTTATTTCTTTTTTTCTTGCTAAAATTAGTTATTAAGCCGTCTTTGTCGTAATATCTCAAAAGCAAATATGCCTGCAGCAACAGAAACATTAAGAGAGTTTATTTTGCCTTGCATAGGAAGGCTAACTAAAACATCACAGTTTTTTCTTACCGTCATCCTTATTCCCTTACCCTCAGAACCAAACACGAGGGCTAAGGGTACTTTAAAATTTAGTTCCCATACTAACTTATCTGCACCTGCTTCAGCACCAACTACTGTTATTCCCTGTTTTTTCATTTCATAGATTGCGTGCTTTATATTTGCTACCATGGCTACTGGTACATACTCAACAGCACCAGCAGAGACTTTTGATACCTCATAACCAAGGGTAGCAGACCTGTGTGATTGAATAACAATGCCATGAATACCAGCAGCATCTGCTACCCTTAATATTGCGCCGAAATTTCTCGGATCTTCAATACAGTCAAGGATTATAAATAACGGAGTCTCTTTTCTCTTTAAGGGGATTTCAAATAATTCATCGAGCTCAACATAGCCTTTTGAAGTAACCTCCGCTGCAACTCCCTGATGGCCCTTACTGAAATTACTGTCAAAAAAAATTGGATCTGAGATTTTAACAGGTATCTTTCTGTCCGCAGCCTCTTTTTTTATTTCGAATACTTTATCGTGTCTACCGGAAGATATAAAAATACCTTTTATATTTCTGCCTGCCCTTATTGCCTCCAGCACAGGGTTCAGACCGTAAATCCATTCACTACCCGACCTTGACCTTCCAGTCTGTCCCGTCTTTTTTATCTTCAAGGATGATCCCTTTTTCTTCGAGTTCTTTCCTGATTGCATCTGCAATGTGCCAGTCTTTTTTTTGCCTTGCGTCCTGGCGCTCCTTTATTTTCTCAAGGATATTTTTTTCAGAAAGCCCGATGTTTCTTATCTCCATTAATGACAAGTACCACACATGAGGAGTTCTGCCGAATATATTCAGGATCTCCCCAGCTTCAAAGAGTAGTTCTTTTGTCTGTGATAAAAGGTTTCTGCTTTTTAAACCAGATGGTCTATTGTCGAGAAACCTGTTTGCCTCGCGTATTAATTCAAAGATATGCCCGAGTGCAAGAGCAGTATTAAAATCATCATCCATTGCCTCTTCGAATTTCTCTCTGAACGAAAGAAGTAATCCTTCAAAGATTTTCCCGGCATTTGAAAATTCTTCTTCCCCCCCATTTTTTTTTTCGAGGGACGTAGATACTATCAACGTCCCGAGGAAATCATTGATCCTGACTATTGTCGTGTAATATCTGTCTATAGAACTTTCAGCCTCACGTAATTGATCATCAGAAAATTCTATCGGACTCCTATAATGTGTCGAAAGCAAGAAAAACCTGACTACCTCAGGATCAAACTTATCAAGAACTTCTTTTATAGTAAAGAAGTTGCCGAGAGATTTCGACATCTTCTCTTTATCAATTGTAATAAATCCATTATGAATCCAGTATTTAGCAAAGGGTTTTCCTGTAAACGCTTCTGACTGGGCAATCTCATTTTCATGATGAGGGAAGAGTAAATCAGCACCGCCGCCATGAATATCAAAGCTTTCGCCAAGGTGTTTTATAGACATTGCAGTACATTCAATATGCCAGCCCGGTCTGCCTGACCCCCAGGGACTCTCCCAAGATGGTTCACCTTCTTTTGATTTTTTCCACAAAGCAAAATCTAACGGATTTTTCTTTCTCTCATCCACTTCAACTCTTGCCCCGGCCATCATTTCTTCCATGTCCTTCTTTGATAAGTTCCCATATCCAATGAATTTGTCTACTGAAAAATAAACGCTGCCCTTAACCTCATATGCATAGCCTTTTTCAATAAGTCCGTTGACAATGTCTATTATTTCTTCAATATGTTCTGTTGCCTTTGGTTCTATATCAGCCCTTCCAACGCCGAGCCTTTTCATGTCTTTATAATATTCATCTGTATATTTTCTGGCAACTGCATCCCAGGTAATGCCTTCCTGCTTTGCCCTGTTGATTATCTTGTCATCTATATCAGTAAAATTCCTTACATATTTAACATCAAAACCCTTATATTTTATATATCTCCTAATTACATCAAATACAATAGCGCTTCTTGCATGTCCTATATGGCAGTGGTCATAAACTGTTACCCCGCATGCATATATCTTTACCTTATTAGGAATCAAAGGTACGAATTCCTCTTTCCTGCCGGTAAACGTGTTATAAATCTTCATCTTCCCACTTTATTATACGTACAAATCATGTATGGAATTATACAACAATTCTGGTTTTGGTTATTTTAATCATTAAATAAACATTATTGTGTTTTTTGCTTGACTGCCTTTATGGATAATGGTGACAAGATAAAGACTGTTTTGGTAATATAATCATTAAATGGAACATAGCAATGCAGAATACTTTAACATGAAGACCATGATTGCAGATTACATGGAAAAAGGTTTTCTCGATAACATCATTGATATGTTTAAACACGATAAAAGCCTTTATGAATATGTCGGGGACTTAATATCAGATGAAAGGATGAGGGTAAGGCTTGGGATTTCAGCGCTTATTGAGACATTAAAAGCAGAGGATTCAGAAAATATACCAAAAGCCATCCCGTATATCCTTCCACTTTTGAAGAATCAAAATCCAGTCTCCAGAGGCGATGCAGCCTATCTCCTCGGAGTAATCGGACGCAGAGATGCCATCCCTTTCCTTAATGAAATAGCAAAAGATGAAGATGTAAATGTAAGTATTATTGCAAAAGAAGCGATAGAGGAAATTAAGTCAAATCTGCAAACCTTTTAATCTCTTACCGCTATTAACCACGACTGCTCCATTTTACTACTTGACAAATGGTTTCTTCATCCTACATAGTTAGTCTGCACCTTTTAAAGCTCGTTAAGGGTTTTAAAAAGATAGCACCAAAAAATATAAAAGGAGGAAGAATGAGTACGAGGCTTTATGTAGGCAACATCTCTTTCAAGGTAACGGAAGATGATGTAAAGAATCTGTTTTCTCAGGCAGGTGAGGTTGTTTCTGTCAAGCTTATTAAAGATGCAGCTACAGGTAGGTTGAGAGGGTTCGGCTTTGTGGAGATGGCCTCAAAGGAAGAAGGTCAGAAGGCGATTTCCATGTTTAATGGCAATAACTTTATGGACAGGAACATTGTTGTTAACGAGGCGAAACCACAGGAAATGCGAGGGAGAGGAGGCCAATCGAGGGAAAGAAGTAGTTTTGGCAGGGGGGGAAGAAGATAGGCTTTCCTATATAGTTTTATCCAGCCAGCAAAGTCAGGATTTCTTTAGGAGCATCGAGCCAGTTGAAAGGCCAAGTTCTTTAGAAACCACATCACACTTGGATTGGAAAAGGAAGAATATTTTCTTTTCAGCGCCAATGAGTGTCTCAAAGTTACCCTGTCCTTTGCTTATCACCAGTTGAGCATCATTGAATATCTTCTGAAATACGGAGGATGTCCACTCGAGGATTGTGCCAACAGCTTCAGAGCCGTTGTCAATTACATCGCAGACTTCCGTAAGGCCTGATTCTTCGGCGTCATCCATAGTGGAATCGTTAATTACAGGTGAGCCCTTAACGACCGCCTTAACTTCCTTGCCGAGCTGGATCAGGGTCTCTATAAGAAGTCTGTCAAATACAATCTCTCCTGCATTGTCCGTAAGGTAAAGGATTTTATCTGCGATAGAAATAGCATTTTTAAAGCTGCTGTAGTCATCCACGGCTAATTGGTTGTTAAGCGCCTTGCGGATGGCTCCTTCAATGTCTACAGAGGTAAATATTCCAAAGTCTATTACATTCCCGGCAATTGCAAGCCTTGTAGATATCCATAAAGGGTCAGGACTTTTTTCAATAGTGGTTTTCAAGGAAGGATATAGTCTGAGTGCAATCTGGTTATATTCAGATTTTATCTCCTTGAATGGATCTATGCCGAGCATCTGCCTTATTTTCTTATGGATAAATGTGGTTGTATATGCAGGTGGTTTTGATATATCGGTATTCTGGATATAATCGAGAGTACTTTTTAGTATAGTCTCCCGTAATGATTCGTCTTTCGTCCCGAGCCTGAGTGCAATAATAGATTGCCTAAGGAAGCATGGAAAACAATCGAGATGTACTCTCATCTTTAGTTGTTATAGCCTTGCAGTGTCCTTGACTTTTTCTCGACTTCTTCAGCCATTTTCTTCCTGTAGCCTTTCAGTCTTTTTACAACCTCAGGGTCTTTCCTGCCGATAATCTGGGCAGAAAGGATTGCAGCATTTTTTGCACCTGCCTTGCCTATTGCCATTGTCGCAACAGGTACCCCAAACGGCATCTGGACTGTAGAAAGAAGGGAGTCAAGACCATTAAGAGGTGGTGAATCAATGGGTACTCCTATTACAGGGACGATTGTATGCGCTGCAAGTACTCCAGCTAAGTGAGCTGCCATACCAGCACCTGCGATAATTACTTCGATGCCTTTGTCCTCAGCCTCAGATGCAAGCCGTGTTGTACGTTCCGGCGTTCTGTGTGCAGAGGCAATAACTGTCTCATAAGAAATTCCAAGTTTTTTAAGTATCTTCACCGTCTCTTCCATAACAGGCATGTCAGAATCACTTCCCATGACTATCAAGACCTGTGTCTTCATGTTTTCTCCTTGTTAAATGCATTATTACCAATATCCTTTCTGTAATGCATACCGTCAAAATGTATCTTTTCTACTGTATTATATACCTTTATTTTTGCATCTTTTATGTCAGCTCCGGTGGCTGTTATGCTGAGGACCCTGCCACCTGAGGTAACAATATCTTTATTGTTAAATGATGTATCTATATGGAAAACGGCGGTATCCTTTACTGCCTTTATTTTTTCGAGTCCTGTTATAATCACGCCTTTCCGGTAGCTACCAGGGTAACTCTTCGAAGAAACTACAATGCATATTGATGCCTTCTGCCTCCACTCTATATCGATATCAGACAGCCGTTCTTCTATAATCGCTAACGCCATCTCTGTAAAATCTGTTTTGAGTCTTGGAAGGATAGTTTGTGCTTCCGGATCGCCAAAACAACAGTTGAATTCAAAGACATAAGGTTTTCCTTTGTACACTATCAGGTCTGCAGAAAGGATACCTTTATATTTTATCCTTTCTGAATTTAGTCCCTTTAGTACAGGTCTCATAATCTTTTCCATTATAATGGGTTCGAGCTCTTCGGTAATGATAGGCGATGGACTATAAGCACCCATACCTGCTATGTTTGAACCTGTATCACCATTAAATATGTGTTGGTATTTATGTAAACTTGTGAGCGGCATGATAGTTTTCCCATCCGTTAATGTTATAAAAGATACCTTTTCACCTTTAAGACTTTCTTCTATAATTACCCGATTGCCTGCGTCACCAAAGATTCTGTCTTTCATAATCAGCTTGAGGGCATCTATTGCCTCTTCTACTGTGGAAGCCCAAAATACTCCTTTGTCTTCGGAAAATCCATCTGCCTTTATTACTATGGGTGTGCCCTTTAAATTAACATAATCCTGTGCATGAAGGTATGAGGTAAAGACTTTGTATTCGGGAATCGGAATACGATGAAGTCTCATAAGATTTTTTGCAAATACCCTGCTTGACCTTAGCTGTGCAGCGCTTCTGTTCGGGCCTAAAATCCTGCACCCTTCTTTTTCAAAGGCATTAACAATACCTCTTGAAAGAAGTTCTTCAGTCCCGACAATTGTAAGGTCAACCCACTCGTATTTTACAAAATCAATAAGTGCACTAAAATCATTGGGGCTAACATCTATGCATTCGGCTATCTCGGCTATGCCTGCATTTCCAGGACAGCAGTAAATCCTGTTAATATGTCTGCTCTGGGATAATTTCCATGCAATTGCATGTTCCTTTCCGCCTCCACCAATAACAAGTACCTTCATTTTTCAAATAACCTCTGCTGCGATTTATAGTGAAAAACTTAATACATTTACATAATTCACCCTCCCCTTATATCCCCTCCCATCAATCCCGAAAGTTTTCGGGACTCTCCCCCTGTGGGAGAGGGTTAGGGTGAGGGGGATGTAAACTTAATTTTGACTTTCACTATATTTTTTTTCTGTTACCTTTGTAAGGTAATCAGCAATTATTGCATCGTATCCTGATGTATGTCTGAAGACCTTTTTTGCAAGTTCTAATCTCGTAGCGTAACTCAGGTCCCCATTAAGGCTTTTCATTTCCTTAAGGACCTTTTCATAGTCAGAGGGATCAACTATGACAGCAACATCCTGAAAGTTTTTTGATGCTGATCGTAGCATTGCAGGGCCGCCAATATCAATATTCTCTATTGCCTCTGCAAAAGAAACACCTGGCTTTGAGATCGTCTCTTCAAATGGATACAGGTTTACCACCACCATCTCTATTGTATCAATTTCGTACTTCTTTAACTCTTCCATGTCCTTTGGATTACTCCTTCTTGAAAGTAATCCACCGTGAATCCTGGGGTGAAGAGTCTTCAACCTTCCATCAAGCATTTCAGGAAAACCAGTGTACTCTGATACATCTTTTACAGAGATGCGAGCATCTCTTAAAGTTTTTGCCGTTCCTCCTGTTGAGAGTATCTCAATACCCATTGAGTTAAGTGCCTTTGCAAATTCTAAAAGGTCTTTCTTGTTTGAAACACTTATAATCGCCCTCTTAATCTTTGGCATCTGACCTCCCTAATTCTTTATGTATCCTTTTTCCATCATACTTGTATATTTCCCATCTCCTATGATTACGTGGTCGAGAACCTTTATGCCGACTATCTCACCCGCATTGAAAAGCCGGTCTGTTATAGATATATCTTCACGGCTTGGGCTTGTATCACCGCTTGGGTGATTGTGGACAAAAATAACAAATGCTGCTGATTCCTTTATCGCATCCCTAAACGCCTCGCGAGGATGTATCAATGAATTGGTGAGCGTTCCTTCAGAGACACGGCAATCTTTGAATATCCTGTTTTTTGCATCTAACATCGCACAGTGGAAGACTTCTTTCTTCAGATTCTTAAAACGTCGGTTATAGTATGAATACACATCCTTGCCGGATGAAAAAACAGGACCTTTTTCATTAGGTTCTTCAAGCATCCTTTTCCCGAGTTCAAAGGCAGCCTTTAGTTGTGCAACTTTTGCATTTCCCATGCCCTTGAAAGACGTAAACTCCACGAGAGATGCATTTTCTATATTTTTCAGGTCTCCAAACGAATTCAAAATCTCTATCGCAAGGTCAATAGCACTCTTGCCTCCTCCTCCAGTACGAAGTATTATTGCAAGGAGTTGCGCCTCTGATAGATTATGGGCGCCGTGTTTTAACAGCCTTTCTCTTGGTCTTTCGCCTTCAGGCCATTTTTTGATACTTTGATATCCCATGAATGGAAAATTTTAGCATCTGTAACAATCATTGGTAAAGGGAATAATTGACGATGTTTTGTGGCTATGCTAAGATGCAATATACAGGATACAAGATGCGAGTAGCTAATAAACTTGCAAACCATGTATATCAAGAATTATGTATCATATAGTTTAAGATTAGGAAAAACGAGTGAAGAAATGAAGAATAAAGAAAAACAAAAACATTACGGGAATAGAGATGGATTTACACTTATTGAACTTATTGTTGTTATGGTTATTCTCGGACTCCTTGCTGCACTTGTAGGGCCAAGATTTTTCGGTAAGGTTGAAAAGGCTACTCAATCTGCTGCAAAAACAGAGGTAGAAATGCTTGGCCAGGCCCTTGATCTGTTCAAGCTTGATACAGGCAGATATCCAACTACAGCAGAAGGTTTGAATGCGCTTATGGTTAACCCCGGGATACCGAATTGGGACGGGCCTTATTTAAAGAAAGCATTGCCGATTGATCCATGGAAAAGACCATATAATTATCAATCGCCGGGAACTCACGGAGATTATGACCTTTCCTCATACGGGCCTGACGGCTCACCTGGAGGAGAGGGTGAAAACAAGGACATCAATAGCTGGGAATAAAGTGTTTATGCCTGAGATTTGACCTGACATTTTTTGTCAGTTAGATGCCTCTGTGAGATATATAGTGAATGCCAGTAACTATCAAAAGATATAGGCCTATGAAAGCAGAATTTTCAAACCCATTGATTTCCCTTTTATTTTTTATCTGTTTTTTGTATATTATTTCATAATCTTAACCCTGTTTGGGGGCTGGCATAAAGCTTGCTTATTATTCTGGTAAGGATGGTATATAAGGAGGTGATGCTTAAAACCAATAGGAGTGCTTAGTAGTTAGAAAGGGAAAGTGGTCATTTACATTGACCACTAAGACTAAAGACTAATAAGGAGGTAAAAATGTTTAAGATTATCCACAAAATGAAAGTAAGGGACGAAAGAGGCTTTACCCTCATTGAATTACTCATAGTCGTGGCAATCATCGGCATCCTGGCTGCAATCGCAATCCCCGGCTATCTCGGAATGCAGGAGAGGTCGAGGAAGGGTGCGGTTATAAGAGCAGCCTCGGCAGCAGAACCGGATGTTCAGGGATGGCTTACCTCTGCAATGAAAGGTCTTCAAGCCGGCACGGGTATTCAGGGACAGTTAAGAGAGGTTGATTCTAACGGTGATGGAGCCGTTTCATCTCCTAGTGATCAGAATAATTATGATCTTGGCGTACGCATTACAGCGGGTACTTTGTGCACCCAGTATATATCCGCAAAATATCAATTACAGAGTGAACAGTCTCCATGGTCAGCTAGTTCCGGGTCATTATGGGTTATTACACCAACAGCAGGAAAGATATCTTGTGAGGCTGGAGCCCTTTCCACGTCTATAATAATCACAGCTGAGGATTCGTCTGGGGCAGTAATTCATCGTAAGGTCCTCTATTCAGATTAATGGGATATTTGTTCGTTCAGGTTAGGGGAACTCCCCTAACCTGAATCCTTTCCATGAAAACTAAAATCATACGAATTCTGAGCCCCCTTTCTTTCTTAATATTATTCTCCACATTTTTTTATATCTACCTTTCAGCATTAAACCTCTGGGATTATGACTTCTGGTGGCATGCCGCAACAGGAAGATACATTGTAACCGAAGTGCATCTTCCGGAAAAAGACCCCTTTTCTTTTACCTCAGCAATGGAAGAAAACAAGAATCCTTTTCCTGAAAGGGAAAACTTCTTTTTAAAACAATACTGGCTTGCACAAATCCTTTTTTATATTATCTTTGATTATACAGGGCCAACCGGCATAATCTTTCTAAGAGCCGTAATTCTTTTTTTCACAGCAATAATCGTTTACTGGCGGTTGCAGAGGTCTGGGGTCAGCTTCTACATATCCTTTGTTTTTGTATTTATTTTTTTCATGATTTCGATGAAGTCTCTGGGCGAAAGGCCTGTTCTGTTTTCGATATTCTTCACTTCTGTCGTATTTTTCCTTCTCGAGGATTTCAAGGACAGAAAAGGCAAAACGTTGTTTTTGCTTGTACCTGTAATGCTTCTCTGGTCAAATATGCATGGCGCATTCATCCTTGGGGTAATCATTATCTCGGTATTCATGTTTGGCGAGATGATTAAGATATTTTTCAAAAAGAGCGGTCTTACGAAACGAGAAATGAGGATTTTTTATGGCGCAACAGGTTTGGCGCTCATTTTTTCATTTATAAACCCTGCAGGTTGGGATGCCTTTTTTATGGCACTTTCACCCAAATATGATATATTCCTGAAAGGCATACAGGAATATCAATCACCACTTTATTTCTATATAAACAAGATTCGCACTCTTGATTATGCATACTTTACTATTACCTTAATGTTCCCTGTGATATTGATTTTGAGGAATAGAAAGATTGAGTTAATACATCTAATACTCCTTTCTGGTTTTTTTGTTATGGGTTTAAGGGCTTCTCGGTATGGGATCTTTTATGCTGTTGTGGGTTCAATGATTATGGGGAAGGAGTTCAATGCCTTAATTAATGAGGTAGTTAAAAAAAGGGTCTCGGATGGATTTAATAAAAAAATCGAATGTGGATTTGCTATTGCTGCCTTGATTTCCGCTTTGCTTTTTACCATCGGTTACTTTAAATATGAAAACCTCAAATTCGGGATAGCAAATAGGAGCACCATCCCTGAGGCAGCAGTGAATTTTATTGAGACAAATAAAATACAGGGCAATATGTTTAATGATTACGGATTTGGAGGATATATTACATGGAGACTTTATCCACGAAAGAATTTTATTGATTCTCGCGCATTGAACAGGACAGTAATGAATGAATATGGGTGGTTAGTCGATGCTACGAAAAAAGTTGAAGGGATTAAAACAACAAATGATAAAATTCCTTTATGGGAGACCCTGCTGAATCACTACAAGATAAACTTTGTTTTTATGTCCCTGATGGATGCATTCGGCCAAGTTTTTCCATTGATACTTGAACTTGCTGAGAGCGATAAATGGGTACCAATTTACCTTGATCAGATGAGTGTTATATTTATTAAAAACACGGCTGATAATAGCTACATAATCTCAAGATTTAAAGTTCCTGAAGATGATGTTTATAATGTACTCATTGCTAAAAGTACAATTTTAGCAATGAGTGACAGAATTAATCCGAGGTACTTTATTTCCCTCGGCTATATTTTTTCGAAATCAGGCAGATACGATGACGCATTAAAGGCATATAAATATGCCTCTGAACGGTGGAAAGATCCCGACCTTGAAAAGAAGATTAAAGAGATAGATGCAGAGATTGACAAGCAGAATACGTTGCCTAATAAAGGCACTAATAAAAAATAAGGTAAGGATAGGACTGCGGGGACGGGGACAGATATAAATATCAAAATTCGAGATTTCTTTTAAAATAGTTTTTTAAAATGGTGATCAATATGCTTTTGATTCCTACATCAAATAAAAAACAGCTTATTATATTAGGTATCCTTGGGATTTTTTTTCTCGGTTTAGCCATTTATTCAAATGTTCTTCATGCCCCTTTTGTTTATGATGACAAAGGTGCGATTACAGAAAATGAAAAAATAAATAGCCTCTCGGAATCATTCACCAACTTATCGAACAATCGGTATGTTGGTTTTTTAAGTTTTGCTTTTAACTATTCAGTGGGAGGTGTGAATGTTTTTGGTTATCACATATAAAATAATCTTATTCATATTATTAATGCTATCTTGGTTTATTATTTTATAATCCTTATTTTTAAAACTCCTAAAATGAGAGACTCACCGCTTTCAAAAGAGTTTATAGCCTTTTCGACTTCCTTTATATTTATTGCACATCCATTACAAACACAGGCTGTTACATATATTACTCAGAGGTTTACCTCTCTGACCACGATGTTCTACCTTATTGCTGCAGTCTTTTATCTGAAGGCAAGACTTAGCTCAAAGAGTAATGAGTCAAGACAATTTTTCCCCAATCTAAAATTTCTTGCATCATATCTTATATCCTTTATTTCAGCAATTCTTGCAATGAAGACAAAAGAAATTGCTTTGACACTGCCATTTGCTATTGTCATGTGCGAATTATACTTTTTCGGATTAGATAATAAAAAATTAAGAAGGTTTGCATATCTGTTGCCCATGCTGATGACGTTATTGATAATCCCGTTAGGGACTCTTAAATTTAAAGAATCTTTAGGTGATATTGCGGCGGATGTTGACTATGTGTCAAGAGAAACAGCTAATATATCAAGGACTGATTATTTAATCAGTCAATTTAGGGTGATTATCACATATCTTAGACTGTTATTCTTCCCTGTTAATCAGAACCTGGACTATGACTATCCAATTTATAAAACGATATTTTCCTTTGACATATTTTTGTCTCTTATCGTGATACTCTTCATTATTGCTATTGCTATCTGGACATATAAAAGAGCAAAGCTTGTATCTTTCGGTATCGCATGGTTTTTTCTTACCCTTTCTGTTGAATCAGGCATTATCCCTATACGCGACCTCATTAATGAACACAGGGTATATCTCCCTTCCATAGGTTTTTTTGTTACCTGTGTAGCAGCATTTGATCAGACTCTTTTGTCAAGGAAGATAAAGATTGGATTAGTCGTAATTTTGGTTTCCATACTGTCGCTATGTACTTATAGCAGAAATAATATCTGGAGAGATCCACAAATATTATGGGAGGATGTTATTGCCAAGGCTCCTAACAATTCAAGGGCGTATAACAATCTCGGAGTTGTCTTTAAGGAGAGGAAAGAGTTTAAAAGAGCTATTGAACAGTTTGAGAAATCATTAAGAGCAAATCGGAACTATACCGCCGTCTATTATAATCTGGGGGATGTTCAATATAGACTTGGAAATTATGAAAATGCTATTGTTTATTTAAAACAAGCCCTGACAGGTAAACTCGATCCACAGTTACATCTGGATATTCTAAACAAACTTGGAAGGACTTACAGTGCTATGGGACAGACTAAAAAAGCCATAGAAACATTCGAGGAAGCTATAAAATTATTTCCATCCTCGGTAGTTCTGCTTAATAACCTTGGTGTTCAATACGTGAAAAATAATCAGATTGATTCTGCAATAAAGATATTCGAAAAAGCGATAAAGATAAGAGGGGAAAAGTATCTTTTAGATAATCTTGCATTAGCATACACAAAGAAAGGAGATGAAGAAAAAAGTAGATTAATGCAGCAAAAGGCATTAGAATTAGGAAATAATTAATGAATAATAATGTATTATATATTAATTATTATAGGTTTTATTTAAGTTCCCTTTAGTATTTTTGACAAGTGTGAATGAAGACATACGATGATAGAAAATTGGCTGAATAAAAATGTCTTTGTAACTGGTTGTACCGGGCTTTTAGGCTCCTGGCTTACTGAGGAGCTCATAAACCTCGGGGCAAATGTAATATGCCTTGTGAGAGATTATGTTCCTCTTTCGAGGATTTATAAAGAGGGTCTTATAGATAAGATAAGCGTCATATCTGGGAGCTTAGAGGATTATTACGTTATTGAGAGGGCATTAAATGAGTATGAAGTAGAGGTTATTTTTCATCTTGGAGCCCAGGCCATTGTTCCAATAGCAAATAACAATCCGTTCTCTACATTTGAATCAAATGTCAAGGGAACATGGGTTTTATTGGAAGCCTGTCGCCGTAATAGAAAGGTTAATAAAATACTTATTGCGTCCAGCGATAAGGCATATGGAGAGCATAAAATATTACCTTATACAGAAGAGATGCCACTTATTGGTAGAAATCCTTATGATGTCTCTAAAAGCTGCGCTGATTTAATTGCACAGATGTATTTTTACCATTATGAGATTCCAATCTGTGTAACGAGATGTGGCAATCTGTTTGGGGGTGGGGACCTTAATTTTAACAGAATCGTCCCTGGGACAATCCGATCCGTATTTTATAATGAAAGGCCGGTTATCAGAAGCGACGGTAAATATGTGAGAGATTATTTCTACGTTAAGGATGCAGCTAAGGTGTATATTCTTCTTGCAGAAAAGATGGATGATAGCAGCATTGTAGGGCAGGCTTTTAACTTTGGCAATGATACACCTATGACTGTTTTAGAAATAACTAATGAGATACTTTCCTTAATGAATCGTTTGGATTTAGAACCGATCATATTAAATCAAGCAAAGGGTGAAATTCCGAGACAGTATCTTTCATCAAAAAAGGCAAGGGAAATGCTCCAATGGAAACCGACATTCTCTCTGAGAGAAGGACTTTTAGAGACAATCGAATGGTACAAGGATTATTTAACTCACATTAAGAGATAAAGGTATGGAAGAATCCTATGCATCACAGTATCATGAATTAGAAGAAAATTATTGGTTGTTTCGGGGGAGGAGGGATATAATCTATAAATTGATAAAAGATTATAAAAGAGATACCGAAATCCTGGATATCGGCTGTTCTGTAGGTGCATTAATAGGATTCTTAAAAGGTCGAGGGTTTAAAAGGCTTCACGGTATAGATATTGATGAAAAGGCAATAGGAATCTGCAGACAAAAAGGAATTATTGATATCCGTGTTGCTGATGCAGAGAAAACAGGGTTTAAAAATCAACAATTTGACATTGTTATAGCTTCTGATGTTCTGGAA
Source organism: Thermodesulfovibrionia bacterium (assembly GCA_041500225.1). Classification (GTDB taxonomy): domain Bacteria; phylum Nitrospirota; class Thermodesulfovibrionia; order Thermodesulfovibrionales; family SM23-35; genus 0-14-3-00-41-53. The sequence continues at coordinate 15,398 of JBGQLV010000003.1, forward strand.
CATATTAAAGACGAAGACAAAGCGCTTTTAGAATGGCATAGAATTTTAAAGTCAGGCGGTAAATTGATTGTATTTGTGCCTGCGTTTAAATTTTTATGGAGTAAACACGATGAAGTTAACCTTCATTACAGGAGATATTCTAAATCAAGCCTGATTGAAGTTTTAAAAAAAAATGGTTTTGGCATAGAAAGGATCTCATATTGGAATTTCAGTTTATTTTTGCCGGCATGTTTAGTAAGGATTTCTCAGAGACTTTTATCAGGCAGCAGGAAAAGTCAGTTACCCGAGGTTAACATATTTTTGAATAAGACCTTAGAATATATACTCAAGTTTGAGAATAGTTTTTTATCAGGTGGAATAAATCTTCCGGTAGGGATAAGTATCTTTGCCATAGCGAAGAAGATATGAGGAGGATTGACTTACTCTCTATAGTTATTCCTTGTCATAATGAGGAAGAGGTTTTGCCGACAACCCATAAAAGGTTAAACAAGATACTGAATAGTCTACTCTCTATTAAACGAATAGCAAATTACGAACTGGTCTATGTAGATAATGGATCAACAGATAATTCCCTGCTGATTTTAAAAGACATTTTTGCATCAGATCCACATACTCGAATCATTGCCTTGAGGCGCAATTTTGGTTTTCAGGGCTCGATCTCTGCTGGCATGTTTCATGCTAAAGGAGATGCAGTTGTTACAATAGATGCGGATCTTCAGGATCCACCGGAAAAGATTGAAGAGATGATAACTTATTTTGAAGAGGGATACGACCTGGTCTTGGGTGTGCGAACAGATCGCTCTAATGATTCTTTTATAAAGAGATTTTTATCGGAGAATTATTACAGATTAATGAGGTTGATGGGAGTTAATATAATATATAACCATGGAGACTTCCGGCTTATGGCAAAATCATTGGTACAGGAGTTCAACGCCCTTCCTGAGAGGAATCGCCTTATCAGGGCTATGATTTTACAATTAGAGTCGAGATATGCCACGGTGCTTTACAAACGGGAACCGAGGAGGGCTGGGAGGTCTAAGTTCAGTATCACCTCGTTATTCTCACTCGGTCTTGATGGGATCGTTTCATTTACCTATTTCCCTTTAAGGTTAACATCTTTAATAGGCATATTAATATCCATTCTGACTCTTATAGCTGCATTCTGGGTTTTATATATCAAGATATTTACTGATAAGTTTATACCAGGATGGGCATCTACTTTGTTGCCAATCCTGGCTTTAGGGGGGCTACAACTTTTTTTCCTCGGTTTAATAGGCGAATATATTGGGAGACTCTATATAGAGGTAAAACATAGGCCATTATTTGTTGTGAGAGAAGAACATAAACATGAAACCAATAGTGCAGGTTCTTCTGAGCATTCTGCATAGAGGTTGAGGGTATAAAATGAAAGACATTCCTGTTGTCATATTAGCAGGTGGTTTTGGGACAAGGCTTAGAGAGCAAACCGAGTTCATACCTAAGCCAATGGTACCAATCGGCATAAAACCTATCTTATGGCACATTATGAAGATATATTCCTATTACGGATATAAACGTTTTATTATCTGCCTCGGATATAGAGGCGAAATAATTAAAGAATATTTTTTCCACTACGGCATTAGAAATAGTGATTTTACAGTCAATCTTGGTAACCATGAAAACATTCGTGTTCATAATTTACATCGTGAAGATGATTGGGAAGTCACGCTTGCAGATACAGGGCTGAAGGCCATGACGGGAGCAAGGATAAGACGGATCGAAAAATATATAGATACAGACAGCTTCCTCCTTACATATGGGGACGGCTTGGCCAATATTGAGATAGAAAAGCTTGTAAATTTTCATATATCCCACGGGAAAATAGCTACGATCACAGGTGTGAGGCCACCATCGAGATTTGGTGAACTGATTACCGAAGGGGGGCGCGTTATTGAATTTGGGGAGAAACCTCAAGTCGGGAGTAGCATGATCAATGGCGGTTTTTTTGTATTCAATCGAGGGATATTCAGCTACCTATCAGAAGATGATCAATGCACATTAGAAAGAGAACCATTGGAAAGGCTGGCAAAAAACGGAGAGCTTATGGTCTATCAGCACACCGGTTTCTGGCAATGTATGGATACACTTCGTGATATGAATCTGCTTAATGAGTACTGGGAAAGCGGGGATGTTCCCTGGAAGGTCTGGGGAGAAAATGGAATCTTTAAGAAGTAAAGTAATCCTGGTGACTGGTGCTAACGGATTTATTGGTTCTCATCTCACAAGAAGGCTTCTTGAAGAAGGAGCAGAAGTCCATGTCTTATTGAAAAAAGATTTTAATCAATTCAGAATAAAAGATATCCTTAAGAACCTTACCTTATGGTATGGAGATCTGAGGAATTTTCAATCAATATGTTCTTGCATAAAAAGTTCAAGACCACAGATTATTTTCCACCTTGCTGCCCTTCTGAATGTTAGCAGGGCTTCAGAGTTAATTGAATCCATGATTGATGTAAATATTAAAGGCACACTAAATCTTTTGAGGGGAGTTATTAAAGAAAATATAACCTTGGAGTTTTTTATTAATACTGGGAGCTCAGAGGAATACGGTAACGGTCCCGTTCCATTCAGTGAAGATCAGAGAGAGATACCTGTTTCTCCTTATTCGGCCAGTAAGGTTGCAACGACCTATTTTTGTCAGATGATTTATAGAAGTATGGGTTTACCAATAGTTACACTACGCCCTTTTCTGGTCTATGGACCTGATCAAGATACTGATATGTTTATCCCCTCCCTCATTCAACACTGCCTTGAAGGAAAGGATTTTCCAATGACAGAAGGAGATCAGACAAGGGAATTTAACTATATAGATGACATCGTTGAGGCTTACCTTCTTGCTGTAATCTGCCCGCAGGCAGTGGGAGAGGTCATAAACATTGGCAATGGTATTGAATACACGATTAGGGATGTAGCAGAAAAGATTGTGCATATGATGGGAGATCCTATAAAGTTACTTGTCGGAGCCTTACCAAAGCGACCTGGAGAGGCAAAACATTTTTTCTGTAACAATGAAAAAGCGAGGAAGCTTCTTGGATGGTCTCCAAAGATTAACATAGATGAAGGACTTGAAAGAACAATTGATTGGTTTAAGGATTTCTTTTATAAAAACACAGGAAAAATCAAACTTTCAGATGCATAAACATCAAATTGAGCACGGCTTGTTTAATTAAGAATCAAGGGCCTATCCTTGCGGATATTATAAGAATCTTGGAATGGTGAGTATTATAAAAAGAAGATGGTATAATAGATTTGATAACAAATAAGAAAGGAGTCAGAAATGAATAAAAAAGGAATTACCTTAATTGAACTTTTGATAGTCATAGCAATAATTGGTATCCTCGCCGCTATAGCTGTTCCTGCCTATATTGGCCAGCAGAAGAATGCTGCAAGGACAGAGGCATATAGTAATCTCCAGAATTTAAGACTACTTGAAGAGCAGTATTATGCTGAGAATAGCTGTTATTATAGAGAAGGAAACCCGTTAACCTGTACAAATAAAAATATACCAAATGTGGCCAGTATTCAGGCATTTCTCCCTGGATTTAAGCCAGGAGATGAAGCATCTTTGAACTTCACTTATTCCATAACAACAAGTGGGACATCCGCTGCTTCAGCCTTTACTGCCACTGCAACAGGAAAAACTGGAAGAAGGGTAGCAGGAGATATTTTCACCATAGACAATAATAACAACAGAAACTTCTGAGGTGTTTCCTTGTTAGCGTTAAACCAGCCAGCAGCCTCCTCAGCCGCTTGTTATACGACTATGCGATAAATCACAAGTAATGTACTCTACTATAACTGCAAGTCCAGTTTCAGAAAATGTGCCTCTTCCAGCAATTTTACCGTTACTCAACCCCTCAGCCGAAATGTGTTAAGCTATTTAGATGTTCATGAAGGAACTTATAATCGAGGGCGCCCGACAAAATAACCTTAAAAACATTAACCTCAGTCTTCCTCATAACAAGGTCATAGCAATAACAGGCGTATCCGGCTCAGGAGCACAAAAAAAGTTGATAAAACATCCTTTCTCTCAGCTACCCATGCCACGGATTCTACATGAATAGGATATATCCCAAATAAAAGCGCAGCTACCGAAGCCGCAATAATGTTCCCTGTAGCGGTTTTGTAGTTAGTTTCAGAAAATGAAGATTTGGCTAATCTGACATTTGTGAGTAAGTACACTATCAATATAAATAAAAGGAAGGTATTAACGCTGTGAAAAATTATGTTTGTTAAAATGATGCCCTATCGGGTTTAGTCCCCATAAAGCATAGTCAATTGAATGTGAGAGCAGGGTAAGAGGATGCCAGTTTAATATCTGGAAGCCGAAGCTCCACTTCAAAAGCTTGAAATCGATGGAACGGATATGTTCGTTTTCATAAACATATTTGTCATCGTCCCAGTTAACAAAATCATTCTGAAGGGCAGGAAGATATATAATTAAGGTTAATGCAGCAATCCAAAAAGCTGTTGCCCATACCTTGGTACTTGAGAAAGTCCCCTCTTTTATGTGAAGAAAGTTTAAAAGCACAGAGAACTTTTCTTGTTCTTTATTTTTAGCAGTTTTTACCTCTATTATTTTTTTTCTCTTTGATGAATATTGATGATTTTATTATTCCGGACTTCTGTAAAGCATATTTAACCGAGACTGCAAGTACGCCTAATCCGTATTTCACACTCCTTGCAAAATTTATTGAAGATGCATCTTCAAAATATCTGATAGGGCAGCTTATCTCTCCTATCTTGAACCCAAAATAAGCTGCCTGAGCAAGAATCTCATTGTCAAAAACAAAATCATCGGAGTTTTCTTCAAGAGGTAATGTTTCCAGTACCTTACGATTGAAAGCACGGTAACCTGTATGGTATTCCGAAAGTTTGATGCCAAGCAACAGATTTTCAACAAACGTAAGAAATCTGTTTGCAATATATTTGTATAAAGGCATCCCACCCTTCAGGGCATTACCTCCAAGTATCCTTGAGCCCAGTACGACATCATAATGACCAGATACAATCATAGAAGCCATGGCAGTTACAAGGAGCGGAGAATACTGATAGTCAGGATGAAGCATGACAATGATATCTGCACCGTGTCTCAGTGCTTCACGGTAACAGGTTTTCTGATTTGCGCCATATCCCGTGTTTTTTCTATGTACTATTGTTTTAATGCCTAATTCTTGGGCTATCTTTGCAGTTTGGTCACTCGATGCATCATCAACAAGAATAACATCATCTACATATTCATGAGGTAATTCAGCATAGGTCTGGCGAAGTGTCTTCTCAGCGTTATAGGCAGGCATTATGACAATCAGTCTTTTATTGTGAATCATTTAAATCCCTAATATTGAGATTTTGTAGTTATTCTTTAACCGCATACACCTCAATGGTGCCTCCTCTTTTCAATAAGAGAGATTCAAATGCTGTAAGCATGAAAGACAGCGGGGAATATAGAGGAAGTAGAACGAAAGTAAGAATTAAATCCCATTTTGTAACATTTGAAATCTCTTTTTTCCTTAGTTCAGGGCTTTTTAGAAGATTGTAAAATAAGTTTTCACTGATGCCAGAAAGATTTAACAGTGTCTGCAACCAACCAAAAGGGTTGTACTCCAGATCAAATCGTTTCACCTTTAAAATTTTAAAAGAATTCTTATTCAGCAAGGTCGATAATCCTTCTTCAGAGAAATGGTGAAGGTGATATGGTAAGTCAAGGTGGAACCATACCCTCTTTCCTATAAGTGCTTGAAAACTGAATATATTTGGAACTGCAACAACAAGAAGGCCTCCTTTCCGCAACAATCTTTTGCATTCATTAATTAATGCTGCAGGACTGTTAGAATGCTCCAATACGTGATTAAGGGTGATTACATTAAAACTTTCATCAAGAAGCTCACCTATCGATGTTGCAGCTATCACTTTAATACCATAAGCATCAGAAGCGTATGAAGTAGTTTCACTATTGAATTCTACACCGGTTACGCTCCAGCCATCCTTTCTCATAATATCAAGAAAGAGCCCACGTCCACATCCTATATCAAGGATGCTACCTTTATTAACATATTTTTGGATCCTTCTCTTTCGCCCTAATCTAAATTCGTAGATAAAGTATTCTATAAATGGATAAAATCGCTTGCCGTTACCTGATCTGTAATTTCCTGATGAATATAATCTTGATAAATCTTCTGGTGACGGTGTTGGGATTGTTAAGCCAACCATGCACTCTTTGCAAAAATAGACATTATATATTGTGCCGTACTTCTTAATATTCTTTATAAGCCTAATACTTAAATGCTTATTACATAAATTACAAACGGCTTTCATAATTTTTATAAAGTACTGTATATATGTTCAAAATAGAGGTTGAACAAGAAACCTAAACAAGTAAAATATTCTGATAAAACCACTGCGTGAAGAAGGCTTCCCATAAATAAGTTTAGCAGTATTTTATGGACAGATTCTACAGGTATTTCTGATTCTTACTACAACCCCACTGTTGTCAGAACTTTATATGTTAAAATATTTAAATGTTCATGAAGGAACTCATAATCGAGGGCGCCCGACAAAATAACCTTAAAAACATTAACCTCAGTCTTCCTCATAACAAGGTCATAGCAATAACAGGTGTATCCGGCTCGGGAAAATCCTCACTTGCCTTTGATACAGTCTTTGCAGAGGGCCAGTGGAGATTTATAGAATCTCTTTCAACATACGCAAGGCTTTTCCTCGAAAAACTCGATAGACCCGATGTTGACGCAATTCATAATATTAGGCCGGCAATAGCACTTGAACAAAGGAATCCCGTGCGTGGCTCACGTTCAACAGTAGGAACACTAACAGAGGTTTATGATCTTTTCAGGCTGCTGTACTCAAAGATCTCTACTCCTTTCTGCACGGTCTGCGGTAAAGAGATAAGAATATGGGATCCTTCACAGGTAGCTTCAGAACTTATTGAGGAACACTATGGTGAAAAGGCGATTATTGTTTTCGAGACTAAGGATCAAATTGATGAATTAAAAAAACGTGGGTTTTATAGGGTATGGCTTAATGATGAAGTCGTTGATATTTCATCCATCGTCTCTCGTCCGTCATCTTTCAATATTGTCCTCGACAGACTTGTGATAAAGGATGAGCCGAGATTATCTGATTCAATTGAGATGGCATGGAAGGAAGGAAATGGAAGGATAAAGATTATTATTGTGGGTGGCAAATATCTCGCTACTCTTACTTTTTCATCAGAAAATGCCTGTGATGAATGTAATATCGAACTACCGAAGCCATATCCTCTTCTTTTTTCCTTCAACCATCCTGTTGGTGCATGCCCAGATTGTAAAGGATTCGGCAATATTCTTAAGTATGATGAGGATCTGATTATCCCTGATAAAAGTCTCTCTTTGACAAAAGGTGCGATTGACCCATGGAACAAGCCGGCATATAGATGGTGGAAGCAACAGCTTATTAAAAGTGCCGGCAAAAAAGGTATTGATATTAATAAGCCATACGCCGAATTTAATGAAAAAGAGAAGGCCATGCTATTTAAAGGGGGTAGCAGTTTTTACGGAATTGATGACTTCTTTGAGGATATGGAAAACAGGAGGTACAAACTCCATATAAGGGTCTTTCTAAGCCGATACAGGAGACCTGTCACCTGTCCACAATGTATGGGGAAGAGATTGAGAAAGGAGTCTCTTGCATATAAGTTTTCAGGTCTTGATATAGCAGAACTCTGCAGGATGCCGGTATCAGATATGATTAAGTTTTTTGAAAATCCGGATATCTCACCATTTCAAAGGGATATAGCAAAAGAGCCTTTAAGGCAGATAAACCTTAAACTTAGTTTTCTTAAGCGAGTAGGGCTTGATTACCTTAGCCTGAGCCGTGATGGGAGAACACTCTCGGGTGGCGAGTATCAGAGGGTAAACCTGTCAAATCAGCTCGGGTCATTTCTTACAGGTACCCTCTATGTGCTCGATGAACCAACTGTTGGCCTTCATGCAAAGGATACAAAAATAATTGCAGACATTATGTCAGAGCTTTCAAGACTGGGTAATACCATCCTTGTTGTCGAGCATGACAGAGGAGTTATAGAGTCTGCTGACTGGATAGTTGAATTGGGACCTGGAGGTGGTCATCAAGGAGGAGAGGTTGTCTTCTCAGGGTCGAAAGAAGGGTTTCTTACAACCGATACCCTAACAGCTCGTTATATAAAAGGGACTGATAGAATAGCTCTCCCTTTTAAGAGGAGAAATAGTACAGGCAGAAAACTTTTACTTTATGGTGCTACAGGCAATAACCTGAAGTCTGTTGATCTTAATATTCCCTTACAGACACTTATAACGGTTACGGGAGTTTCTGGTTCTGGTAAAAGCAGTCTTGTTGTGGGAACCCTTTACAGGGTATTGGCCGGTGAGTTTAAGATAGAACATGGGTTCCCTTTGCCATATAAAAAGATTGAAGGCATACAGAATCTAAAGGGTGTCAAGCTCATTGACCAGACCCCAATAGGACGAAGTCCGCGTTCGAATCCAGTAACCTATTTAAAGATATTTGATGTGATAAGAAAACTTTTCTCAGAGCAGGCAGAAGCAAAGGCCTATGGATATGAACCAGGATTCTTCTCTTTTAATGTATCAGGCGGCAGGTGCGAGACTTGTAAAGGTGTGGGATATCAGAGACTGGAAATGTACTTTTTTGAAGACCTTTATATAAAATGTGAGGAATGTAATGGAAAGAGATACAAGCCAGAAGCCTTACGGGTTACATGTCGGGGTAAAAATATAGATGAGTTCCTGAACATGACAGTGGATGAAGCTATCGAATTATTTCCGGATATTCCTAAAATTAAAAATAAGCTATTATTAATGAAAGATATCGGGCTTGGCTATCTCAGGCTTGGGCAGTCTGCGACAACACTTTCGGGCGGAGAGGCACAGAGGCTTAAGATATGTGCGGAGATGGAAAGTATAAGAGGGATTACATCCTCATTACAGCAACCCATTAATACAAAAGGTTGTATCTATATCCTCGATGAGCCTACGATTGGATTGCATTTCAGGGATGTTAAGGCACTGCTTGATATACTTCAGAGATTGGTTGTTGCAGGGAATACAGTACTCGTCATCGAACATAACCTCGATGTGATAAAGGCATCAGACTGGATTGTGGATTTGGGCCCTGAAGGTGGAGATAAAGGTGGGAAGATTATCTTTGAGGGTACGCCGGAAGAGATAGTCAATGTCAAAGAATCATATACCGGGAGGTATCTTAAAGAGACATTTGCATTATCGCAGGTTCATTATTAGGGTGATATGCTTTCTTATATAACAAAAAGACTTCTTCTTATGATTCCCTTGCTCTTTGGAATTACCCTTATTACCTTCGCTGTAGTTCATCTTGCACCGGGCAACCCGGTTGAGGTTCAGACAGAGATGTCACTAAAGGTATCTGCCCAGGCGAAGGAGAATCTTAAAAAGCTCTATGGTCTTGATAAACCATTATATGTCCAATATATTGACTGGCTAAAAAGATTTGTGACACTTGATTTTGGAAAGTCCTTTGTGGATAGTAGAAAGGTCTTTGATAAGATTATTGAGAGGATCCCTGTAACTTTAACTATTAATATTCTTTCATTGATACTCATATTTATTATTGCAATCCCAATTGGTATTCTTTCTGCAACAAAACAGTACTCTATGTTTGATAAACTCTCTACAGTTTTTGTGTTTATTGGTTTCTCTACTCCTGCCTTTTGGCTTGCACTTCTGCTCATGATACTGTTCGGCGTTAATATGGGTCTCCTTCCGATATCAGGTATCCAGAGCATAGATATATCAGAGATGGGGCCTTTTGATAGATTATTGGACTGGATCAAACACCTTGTCCTGCCTGTTGGTGTTTCTGCATTCGGTGGGATTGCAGGATTAAGCCGTTACAGCCGTTCAAGCATGCTCGAGGTGATAAGGCAGGATTATATCAGAACAGCAACGGCAAAAGGCCTAACTGAATCAGAGGTTATCTTTAAACATGCCTTCAGGAATGCCCTTATGCCAATTGTCACAATCCTCGGGCTTTCTGTACCCGGCCTTATAGGTGGAGGAGTTATATTTGAGACGATCTTTGCTATCCCGGGTATGGGACAGCTTTTTTATTCATCTACTATGTCGAGAGACTATCCGACAATAATGGGAATTCTTGTAATAGGAGCGGTCCTTACATTATTTGGGAATCTGATTGCAGATATATCATATGCACTGGCTGATCCGAGGGTGAGAGTCAGAAAATGAGACTTTTAAAGATTATAGGGAAGAGATTCTCAAGAAATAGGCTGTCTGTTATAGGTGCAGTGACAGTACTTTTACTTATAACTATTTCTCTACTTGCGCCTTTCATCGCACCGTATGATCCTACAGCAATAGATGTCCGCCATACACTTTCACCTCCGAGCAAAACGCATTTACTCGGGACAGATGAACTCGGAAGGGATCTGCTTTCAAGAATAATATGGGGAAGCAGGGTTTCACTGAAGGTTGGTTTTGTTGCAGTAGGTATTGCAATAGTGATAGGCATTGTTATTGGTGCAATAGCCGGCTTTTATGGAGGAAAGGTAGATGCAATACTGATGAGGTTTGTTGATATAATGCTTGCATTCCCAACCTTTTTTCTTATCCTTGCAGTCATCGCAATCCTTGAGCCGAACATATTTACAATAATGGCTGTAATAGGCATTACAAGCTGGATGGATGTTGCAAGGCTTGTGAGAGCAGAATTCCTTTCATTAAAGGAAAGGGATTTTGTTGGCGCTGCCAGAGCTGTTGGTGTGAGTGATACAAGGCTCATATTCAGACATATCCTCCCGAATGCCCTTTCACCTGTGTTTGTTGCAGCAACTTTTGGTGTTGCCGGCGCGATACTTATAGAATCAGGCCTGTCATTCCTCGGACTCGGTGTGCAGCCGCCAGATCCGAGCTGGGGGAATATCTTAACAGCAGGCAAGGATAATATAGAAATTGCCTGGTGGCTCTCCCTTTATCCGGGCCTCGCAATATTGATAACGGTATTAAGCTATAATCTTGTTGGCGAAGGTCTTAGAGACGCACTTGACCCGAGACTGTGGGAAACAGAGAGGCGTTAACGTCTGTAAAGCTCCATCACTTCCTCTCTTGTAATAATCGAATCGAGCTTATAACCTAATGTTTCTACAGCTTCCCGACCACCCTCCTGCCTGTCAATTAGGGCGATAACCTTTACTATTTCAAGTCCTTCTTCTTTTGCCCTGTTGATCGCCTCAATAGTTGATTTGCCGGTTGTGATAACGTCATCAACAATTGCTACCCTATCACCTTTTTTTACATTTCCTTCTATCCACTGCATTAAGCCATGTGGTTTCGGCGTTTTTCTGACAACAAATGACTCTATAGGTCGGTACGACTCGATCCCGAGTTTTCCTTTAAGATATGATGTATATGCTACTGCGTGTGCTATCGGGTCAGCACCGAGTGTAAGCCCACCAATCCCCTTTATATCCATGTCTTTTATTAAATCAAAAATAAGATTCCCTACGAGGTACATACCTTCGGGATTAAGGGTCACGGCTTTGCAGTTGAAATAGTAGTTGCTCATCCTGCCTGAGACAAGTTTAAAAACAGGCTCTTCACTATATTTAAAGGCTTTTTCAATAATAAGTTCTATTAATCGGTCTTTTAGAATAGATGACATGATACAAGCCTCCTTTGAATATCTTTTAATAAAGGAACTTCCTTATCGCAGGGTTCAAATCTTTTCGGGCATCTCGGGTGGAAGGGGCATCCTGGAGGAATATCTATCGGGCTTGGCACATCTCCCTTAAGAATTTCTCTTTTCTTACCATCAGATTTTATCTTAGGCGCAGAAGACAGCAACTCAATCGTATAGGGGTGAAGTGGATTACTGAAAAGTTCATCTGCTTTTGAATACTCTATTATCTTCCCAAGATACATTACAGCTACTTCATCGCTGAAATACTGAACTACTCTTAGTTCATGACTTATGAAAAGGAAAGAGATGCTTGATTGTCTTTTAAGTTCCTGAAGGATGTTCAGTATCTGTGCCTGTATGGATACATCCAGCGCAGAGAGAGGTTCATCAGCTACTATCACCTCTGGTGAGACTGCAAGCGCCCTTGCTATGCATATCCTCTGCTTCTGGCCTCCGCTGAATTCGTGAGGATAGCGGTTTAAAACATCAGTCTGAAGCCCTACACTTCTTAACAGGCTAACTACCTTATCCTTAAGCTCAGACCTCTTAACAACCTTATGTATTTTAAGGGGTTCTGAGATGGTATCAAGTACAGTCATCCTCGGATTTAATGATGAAAATGGATCCTGGAATATTATCTGTACTGATTTCCTGAATTCTCGCAGTGAATCTCCTTTGAGTTCACCAATATTTTTACCCCTGAAAACAATCTTCCCCGATGTAGGTTGAATTAATTTGAGAACAAGCCTTGCCACAGTAGACTTTCCTGATCCACTTTCTCCGACCAGAGCAAAGACCGCTCCATCCTTTATAGAAAAATTTATATCGTCCACAGCCTTTAACCATTCATGTTTTGCAAATGCCTTTCTTTTAACTGGAAAGTATTTCTTAAGGTCAGCTACATCAATGATTCCCATTTAATCTCCTCAGATCTTATACACCTTGCGAATTGACCCGGTATAATCTCTCTTAAGGCAGGCTCCTCTTTCTGACAGTCGGGGATCATATACTGGCACCTGTCTGAAAACTTACATCCCGGCGGAAGTTCATCAGGTCTGGGCACAGAGCCAGGGATAGGCTTTAAAGGAATTTCCTTTGTTTTTGGCAGAGATTCTAAAAGTCCCATGGTATATGGGTGCTTTGGTGTTTCAAGTATATTTAAAACCTGAGAGACCTCAACAAGCCTTCCTGCATACATAATGGCAGCCGTTTCTGCATTTTCAGCTATAACGCCAAGGTCGTGGGTTATCAGTAACATAGCCATATTTCTTTGTTGCCTTAGACCCCTGAGAAGGTCAAGTATTTGTGCCTGAATTGTGACATCGAGGGCAGTTGTAGGTTCATCTGCAATCAGCAAGGACGGATTACAGGCTATTGCCATTGCAATCATAACCCTCTGCCTCATCCCTCCTGACATCTGGTGGGGGTATTCCTTAATCCTGATTTCAGGAGATGGGATTTTAACCGCCTTCAGGAGTTCTACAGTATTTGCCATTGCCTCTTTCTTTGAGAGACCCGTGTGAGTGGTAAGAACCTCTGCTATCTGATAACCAATTGTAAGCACCGGGTTCAGTGATGTCATAGGCTCCTGGAATACCATTGAAAGTTCTTTTCCCCTGAGCCTTCTCATAGATTCACTATCGAGCTTTAAGAGGTTATTTCCTTTAAAGTTGATCTCACCTTCTGCAAATGCATTATGAGGAAGGATTCCCATAATGGACAGGGCGGTTAGGCTCTTGCCGCATCCGCTCTCTCCAACAAGGCCAAAGACCTTGGCTTCCTTAATCTCAAAGTTAAGACTTGAGACAACCTTTGTAGGATTGTTGGTTGACCTGAAAGAGATGTTAAGGTCCCTTACTTTAAGGAGGGACACAGCAGACTACTTTTCCTCCTTTTTCAGAAGCCTCAGATATGCTTCTGCTTCCTTTAAGCCGGGATTGTGTTCGAGTGCCTTTTCCCATTCCTCAAAGGCAAGACCAATAAGCCCTTTCACGTAATAGCTTAAACCAAGTTGAACCCACGCTGCTCCATAATTGGGATTGATCTCTTTTGCCTTTGCAAAATAGACGATGGCATCTTCTATAAGCCCTTTGTTCCTCAGGGCAATGCCGAGCTTGGTATGTACGTCAGGAAGCCGGGGGTATAGCTTAATTGCCTTTTTATATTCTTGTATTGCCTCATCGTTCATACCTAAATCAAGATAAATGTTACCGAGCTTATAATGCTCATTGGCAAGTTTACCTGCAACGAACGGGTCAATGGCAGTCGGGGTAGGGTGTGCTATCTGTGCAGCGAGCGAAAAAACTTCCTGGGCCTTTTTAAATTCACCCATATCATTGTATGTAATAGCAAGGTTCAGTGATGCTTCTGTATAGTTAGGGTTTAATTCAAGTGCTGTTTTAAAATATTCAGATGCCTGGTTAAAGTTGCCTTTGAGATGCGAGATTATACCGAGTTTGTTATGGACATCAGCGTATTTGGGATTAATGTTTATTACATCTTTTAAAATAGGCTCTGCCTCCGAGTATTTGCCCTCCTCGAAAAGCTGTGAGCCAAGCTCATGTAACTCATGTGTGTGCTGATCCACGATGTAAGAAGTATAGGTAGTCAGAGAATTGTTTGTCAAGGTATCCTTAATCAGATAGGACTGTCTTCAAAATGAAGTTATAATCTGCATATTTATCTGTCTTTTTAATCAGCAACCATTCCTTATCCTTGCCGGACATCCTTGCCAGGGCAAATGAGCCCTTGAGTTTTTTACCATGAAATATAATATCAAGTTTTCCTTTTTGAAGACTCCCCCCTTGAAACTCGAAAGTTCCTTTATCCCATATTGCAACAGCACCAGCCCCGTACATCCCCTCGGGTATCGTTCCCTCAAAAGTTGCATAATCAACAGGATGATCTTCAACCATAATCGCCAGACGTTTTTCTTTTGGGTTCATGGATGGACCTTTTGGTACAGCCCACGATTTTAGCACATCGTCCATCTCAAGTCTGAGATCAAAATGTAACCTCTTTGCATGGTGCTCATGAACAACAAATATCGGCATTTAATCGCTCCTAAAAAATTATATAACAATATCACAATCAAAAGCATAGGGATTTAAAATTAACACGGAATAACCAGGTTTAAAAGAAATCTGTTATACTTTTTTAATATCAGGAGGGAACCATGGTACAGATTACTTTGGCGTTATTGGCTGATAGTGCAAATGTTTCGCGAGAAGGCAAATTAAATATATTGGGAATTTTTGACCGCATTAGTGCACAGAGTCTGCCAGCTGCACATCCCCAAATGCAGATGGTAATTACACTTGAGGCTGATAGAGGAGATGCTGACAAGGAACATAAGCTTGCAATTGAGTTAATAGATGCTGACGGAGCAAAGCTATTATCTATGGCAGGCGACTTAAAATTTGGGTCACCACCACCTGGTGAGCAGATCAGGATGAATCATATCATCCAATTGAATAATCTGCGATTTGACCATTTTGGCAGCTATGAATTTAAGATCCTTATAAATAATGAAGTGCGTAAAAGCGTTTCTTTATCTGTAACCGAGGTTAAAAAATGATGTTGAAATCTCTGTTGATGGTGTGTTAGAAATAGTCTTGCCTAAGGCGAGGACCGTAACACTTCCAAAGACAGCTAAGGCGATAAAAGCCCTGATTCCCCCCTCCGCTCCGCTACAGGGAGAACCAGGAGTTCGAGACAGATGCCCCTCCGGGGCACTGCTCAACTGCCGCATTATCACAGCAAGGGATATGAACACCCGGGAGCGTAGGAGATATGAAAAAAAGTAAACATAAGGAAATGACCATATTAGAGGCAAGTGATTATTTCGACGAGCACGATATTTTTAAGTTTGAGGATGTAAGAGAGGTGACAGACGTTAAATTCAAACTGCAGAAAAAGAAATATGTCGGGCTCGACATGGAACTTTTCAAAAAGATCAAAACCAAAGCAAAGAGACTCCACAAAAGCGAAGACCTGCTCATCAAAGAATGGCTGATGGAAAAGGTCGGATAACAGCGTAACACCTTTTCTCTGCATTCATATCAACAATCAGAACAGCCATTCTGTTTACTTGAAATAAAAAACTCCTAAAGGTTAAAGAAATGAGTGACCTGAAGAAATATATTCACGAAAGAAAAAAGAGAGACAGAAGTTTTGCCGAAGGATATGACGAGGGTTATGAGCAGTTCAAAACCGGTGTGGTACTCAAACATGCCCGCGAGTCTGCCGGCCTGACTCAGGGGTGGCATGAAGGCAAACACTCTCTGCTTCCGTGGTGGGAGTATTTCCTCGGTGTAATGCTCCTGTCTGCTTATAAGGAATTTGAGCAGCGTGTCGGGTTGGTATCAACCGCGAAGGGGGCTAAAACAGCGACCGTGCTGGATGCGATCCGTAGTATGAAGGGAGAGTTTTCCGTCAAGGATGTGCAGGAACGCTGTCCGGCAGTAGGAATTGACCTGATCCGCAGGATATTGCGCCAGGAGCGGGAGGCGAACCGTCTTGAATGTCTTGGCCGGGGCCCTGATGCCCGCTGGAAGAATAAATAGGTACAATGCGCAATAATTAGGTACTGAATGTCATTCAGTACCTATATAGATCCATTATCTCCTCACGGTCAATCACATCAGCTCTCCCTTGCCCGGCTTTCTGGCACCCACAGCCTCCAGCGTGTTATCAATCTTTCAGCTTTTAAAGCAGGATCAAGCTTAACATATCCCTTCGTTAGCCGTGCCCTGCATGATGTAAGATGGACAAATTGGACGTGAAAAATGAGGGTCAATTTCACGATTCTTTCACGTTGAGGGACACGAAGGCCGAAGGGCCTTTTTACCACCCGGGGAAAGCTATTGAAAACTAAGGGGGAATATGGTACCCCCTGCAGGAATTGAACCTGCGACACCAGGTTTAGGAAACCTGTGCTCTATCCTACTGAGCTAAGGGGGCACGAAAGAAAGTGAAAAGTGAAAAGTTTAAAAACAAATACAAACAACTAAAACTCTAAAAGCTCAAAGACTTTATTTACTGCATCAGCTGCGTTCTCAGCATGGATAATACCCTTTATGTCCCATGTTTTGATACCAACAACTGGTTTTCCCATCTGCAACGCAAAAGCAATCTCTGACAATGTGCCGTATTCACCGCCAACTGCTATAAGGGCGTCTGCTGTACGGGCTATAATAACATTTCTGCCGATTCCCAATCCAGTTGCTATAGGAATGTCTATATACTGATTTGCTTCTTTTGAATGATCATGGGGAAGGATTCCAACAGTTAGCCCACCCTCTGATTTAGCGCCTTTTGATGCGGCTTTCATAACACCACTGAGGCCACCGCATACAAGGGTTGCTCCTTTTTGGGCAATATGACGTCCAACTTCTTCAGCCTCCCAAAGAAGCGCCTTTTCAACTCTCCTTCCGCCTATAACAGCAATTATTTTTTTCATTATATTCCCGCATGAACTTTCATATTTTTACCCTGATAGGTGTCTTTAAATTCAAGTCTTTTTTCTATGTCTCTTAAAATTTCCTGTCTGCTTTTTCCCCAGCGCGGCGCTATCAAAATATTATCAGGTGCGGTAGCGAACAACCTCTGCAAAACTATTCGAGAAGAAAGCCTTTCAATGAATTCAGTGACAAATTCGAGATATTCCTCATATTCAAAT
Organism: Thermodesulfovibrionia bacterium; assembly: GCA_041500225.1. Classification (GTDB taxonomy): domain Bacteria; phylum Nitrospirota; class Thermodesulfovibrionia; order Thermodesulfovibrionales; family SM23-35; genus 0-14-3-00-41-53. The sequence goes on from JBGQLV010000003.1 coordinate 32,841, forward strand.
ACATGAAATGGTCTTTCCCTGTAGATAATCTCAAGGGGTGTGTCTTTTATTACCTGAAGCTGGTGTATCTTGAGAAAATCAATCGGGATATGCGAGACCTCATCTGCCATTGAAAGCATCTCTTCTTTTGTCTCTGTTGGGAATCCGATTATAACATGTGCGCCAATAAATATGCCTCTGTCCTTCGTCAGATCAATTGTCTTAAGGAAAGTATTATAGTCATGACCGCGGTTTATGAACTCAAGGGTCTTTTCATAGATTGACTGCATGCCATATTCAATCAGGATAAAGTATCGCTCTGCAAGTGTCTCAAGAAGTGCAATCTTCTCTTCATTTACAGTATCAGGCCTTGTGCCGATAGCAAGTCCTATAACAGAAGGTTCAGATAGTGCCTTCCGATAAAGACGCTCTAATTCATCAACAGGCGCATAAGTGTTTGTATAAGGCTGAAAGTAAACAAGGAACCTCTCAGCCTTATATCGTTTTTTGACGTGAGCGATGCCGTTCCTGATCTGTTCACTTATTGATAAAGTCGGCGTACATGACCCCGGTCTGAAACTGTCATTGTTACAGAAGATACAGCCTGATGTACTTATTGTCCCGTCCCTGTTAGGACACGTAAACCCTGCATCTACATTTACCTTATAAACAGTAGTGGAAAATCGCTTCTTTATATATGAACCGAAAGAGTTATAACGTCTGTGCATATTTAATTATTTATGTTTAGTGACAGTTCTGTCAATGTGAACCTATAGTAAATAATGCAATTGGACGATGCAGATGTTGTGAAAAAATTTATTTTTTGATACCTTAATTTACCTTTAAGTGATGGTTCCAGATATATTTTAGTGGATATAACGAATAAAGATATTTTCAATAACCCATCAAGTTAAATAAATTTTTGAACAATGTCTGCATCGTCCTGACTAATTAACTATTTCAGCTTTTTTCCAATCTCCTCCCAATCCTTCACCTCCTCTGCATCCTCTACTTCCTCAAAGCTGAATGATTTAGGCTTGTATGCCTTTGCAGATTCAATAACAGATTGGTTTCCTATTATAGCTTTAATCTTTAGACCTTTTTCTTTTATCTCATCAAATATCATACCCTGTCTCCATGGAATCACGGGTAAATCTATGAACCCATTCTCTTTCAGCCATGTCTTGATAGTTTTTATATCGAAGAGTTCTGTCTGAAGAAATACAACTGGAAACCTACTCGAAAATTTCTTTATTATCTTCTGACTTCCTGTTTTTGGTTTTTTTGAAAAAGGCCCTTCTAACAAACTGGCTTCTACATCGACAAAAATAATTCTGTCACCTTTTTTTAAGGAAAGAAGCAGTCCATTCCCTTCATCTTTCCCTGACTTTGCGTTTATCTGATATAAGCCATTTTTTAGCGGAGTAAAGCGTTTGAATGCAAAACCATCGCCGCCTGAGAGGCTCTTGCCAATAGACTTTCCGTCAACAAAGGACTCCACAACCTCACCGCCTCTGGGGAAAAGTTTTCCCCTTGTCTCAGCCCTTAGCATAACCTCTTTGCCTCTGAGTGCGATCATGTCACTAACGATTACATCTGATAATACGATGGATGGAAAAAGATACAATAAGAGGATACAAAAAATTAAAGTTATTAAAATTCTCATAAATCTGAACATTTGCCATCAATAGTTATTGCTAAATAGTCTCCGCTGCGGGAGCAAAGTATCCCTTTAACCCTTCAGCTAATTCCCTTAGTCGTTTGTCTGCTCGATAATTTACAGTACTTTCAGGATAGGTGCCATCTGCCTGTCTTTCTCCTGCAGGTAACCCTGTTAATATCTCAATCCCCTCATCAATAGTCTTTACCTCATAGATATGGAATTGACCTTCACGCACTGCCTTTACTACGTCATCACGCAGCATCAGGTTCCTGACATTCTGATGAGGGATCATAACCCCCTGCTCACCTGTTAACCCCTTTGCCTTACATACGTCAAAGAACCCCTCAACCTTTTGATTAACTCCTCCAATTGGTTGAACCTCACCCTTTTGATTTACTGAACCAGTGACTGCTATTCCCTGCCTGATAGCTAAATCGGCGAGACTTGACAGGATAGCATAGAGCTCTGTAGATGAGGCGCTATCTCCTTCAACACCCGAATAGGACTGTTCAAAGCAGATACTTGCTGAAAGGGATAATGGTTTATCCTGGGCATATTTCCACCCGAGGTAGCCGGATAAGATAAGCACACCTTTGTCATGGATGTGTCCACTGAGCTGCGATTCTCTTTCGATATTAATCACACCGCGTCTTCCTAAAAAGGTCTTAGCAGTAATTCGGGAAGGCCGTCCGAAGCTAAATATGCCAAGGTCATATACTGATAACCCATTGACCTGTCCCACAACTGCTCCCTCTACATCAACCATAAGGGTTCCTTCTGTAATCATCTGAAGGATGCGTTCAGCTACAAGGTCAAGACGATGAATCTTCTTTTTTACTGCCTTTTCTACATGTTCTCCAGTTATCAGTTTGCTCTGGGAGTCCCTTGCCCAGTAGTCAGCTTCAATAAGTAAATCTTGCAATGAACCAAATCTGGCAGATAGCCTCTCCTGGTCACCTGCTGCCCTAACTGCATATTCTATGATTTTAGCTACCCCGCTTCGGTCAAAGGGCAAAAGTTTTTCGTTATCGCAGCAAGTGCGGATGAAACAGGTATAAGCCTTTATGTTTTCATCCGAACGCTGCATTTGATAGTCAAAGTCTACCTTTACCTTGAACATCTCCCAGAAATCTTCATCATAAAGAGAAAGGAGCTGATAAATGGAATCATCACCCATAACCACAATTTTGAACTCTATAGGCATTGGCTGTGCCCTCATGCCCTGGGGTGTAAAAAAGCCAAATTGTTCCCCCGGGTCTTCCACCCGTACCTCTTTAGCTCTGATAACCCTTTTAAGTCCTTCCCAGACGCCTGGGTTTAGCAAGACATCACGGATATTAAGGATCAAGTAGCCACCATTGGCTGATTGAACGGCTCCTGGTTTAATCATGGAGTGGTCACTTACATAAGTGCCCATTAAGGCTCTTCTTTCAATCTTGCCAAACATATTGAACCAGTGGGGATTTGGTTCGAAAACGATAGGAGGTCCGCTTATAGAACTATTGTCTACAAAGACATTGACCTTATATGCCATAAATGGGTCTGCTTGAGGAATAGTGGGGAGGCCAGGCATCTGGGGAGGCATTGGAGTTTGTGTGAATATGTCTAATTTTGTCAAGGTATATTCCCGTGCTTCTTTAAGAAAATTTGTAACTTCAGGATATTCACTGTAGGTCCTAAATAGCTCCTCAAATGGGCGGGAGATGGCAATTTCTCCAGCCTTAAGGTCAATCTCCTTTATTTTTTCTCCCACCTCTTTTTCCAGGTCACGAAGGCGGGTATATGTCTCTTCAACCTTTCTCATCATTTCCAGACGCCTTGCCTCGATAGCCTTTCTTTCAACCTCTGAAAGGGCTAAGAACGCTTCTCTCGACATTGGCTTTTCTTCAACCAGAGGAACGACAGCAGCCCCCATCGGGGATATTTGAACCATCAAATTTTTCCCCTTAGCCTCGCTGTCCAAAGCATCCATGGCTTCCTGATATTTTTTCTGGTGTTCTTCTATAACCTCCTGTTTCCGCTTGCTGTATTCCTCGCTGCCAAATGTTTTTGGTATTTCTTCTCTTAAAGTTTTGAGCAGCCCTTCAATATGATTGTTGAAGGACTTTCCAAGACCCTGTGCCAATTTTAGTATTCTCGGCCTGTCCGGGTCAGTAAAGTTATACACATAACACCAATCATAAGTTTTATACTTTATTCCCTTGGCTTCTCTTTCAGCGATGAATTTTTCCAGGCGGGCCTTAATGGTTGTCGCCTTACCTGTTCCGGTAATGCCTGTCAGAAAGAGGTTATAGCCTGTCCTTTCCACAGCCAGACCGAAATCCATGGAATCAAGGGCTCGCTCCTGCCCAATAAATTCTTTAAGGGGTTTTATATCTGTGGTACATTCAAAATTAAATATCTCCGGGGGACAGATCCAGCGGAGTTTTTCTAAGGGGATAGCATATTTCTTCAGATCGATTGCCTTTCCCATATTTTCCTCCCTATGTATTTTTAAGCTAATTATAGCATTTTTAGTTTCAGTCTCATATTTCATTTCAATCTGTAGAGAATATATACAATCAGGCCATATTTCTGCATTGTAGAGTTTTTTCAAATGATGTTACTCATGACTTTTCTCAATTTCTTTGATATACTTTTGCGAGGGAAGAGTTGAAAAACATCACAGAGAGAGAACTTCTTAAAATAGCCAGAAACATCAAATTTCTCATCCTCGACGTTGATGGTGTGCTCACAGACGGCAGCATTATACTTGACAACGAGGGCAATGAGTTCAAGTCTTTTCATGTGCGAGATGGACATGGGATAAAAATGCTTATGAGGGCAGGGATTCAGGTCGCCATAGTTACAGGCAGACATTCAAAGGTTGTTGAAAGAAGGGCTCATGAGCTTGGGATTACAGAGGTCTTTCAGAGATGTTTTAACAAAGATGTTGCTTATAGGCAGCTTTCTGAAAAATACTCCATTAACGATAATGAGATAGCATATATCGGTGATGATATTGTTGATATTCCGCTTTTAAAGAGGTCTGGGTTTCCAGTAGTTGTAGCGGATGCTGATGATGAGGTTAAGGCTGTTGCAAAAATGATAACAAAAAAGGTGGGGGGCAGGGGAGCAGTCAGGGAGGTATGTGATTTCCTACTTAAGGCAAAAGGGCTCTGGCAGGACATTATAAATGGGTACTCTAAGACTTAATCTCCCAACTGTCCTTACACTGAGCAGGATTGTCCTTATCCCGGTTTTTGTATTCACATTCTACCAGCACCCTGTATTTGGTGCTTTCGTATTTGGTATCGCCTCCATAACAGATTTTCTCGATGGATATCTTGCAAGGCGTTCAGGTGAGATAACAAAGTTCGGGATTATACTCGATCCGATTGCTGACAAGTTCCTGGTAATATCTGCTCTTATTGTACTTGTTGATAAGGATAGGCTGGAAGCGTGGATAGCGATTATCATCATTGTAAGAGAATTCCTTGTAACTGGGTTGAGGGTAGTTGCCCTTTCAAGGGATATAGTAATCCCTGCTGAGATGGGAGGGAAGATAAAGACATTTATTCAGATAACCGCAATCCTCTGCCTTATACTTATGGGAAGTATTTTCAATATTGATCTTTATGATGTTGGTTTGGTCCTTATCTGGATAGCCCTTGTCCTGTCTATCGTCTCAGGAGTCCAGTATACGGTATCATTCTGGAGAAAGATGTAAAAATGGATATGATTAAATATATTTTACTTTTTATTGCTTCTTTTATTCTCGGTTCGATTCCCTTTGGTATAATAATAGCAAAGGCTAAAGGGGTTGACCTCAAAAAGGTTGGAAGCAGAAACATAGGTGCGACAAATGTGTTAAGGTCTCTCGGAAAATGGCCGGCTGCATTAACCCTTCTCGGAGACGTCCTTAAGGGTACCGCAGCAGTTGCGATAGGAAGGTATTTTGGGGTAGGACCAGTTTATGAAGGGTTTGTGGGATTATCAGCAATTTTGGGACATAATTTTTCAATATTCCTGGGGTTCAGGGGAGGTAAGGGCGTTGCCACAAGCCTTGGTGTACTCGGCATTTATTCCCCCAAAACGGCTATTGTTACATTTATAATATGGGTAGTGGTTGTTATGTTAACAAAATATTCATCTCTTGGAGCACTTGTGTCATTCGGACTTCTGCCGATAAATGTCTTACTCTTTGATAGCAAAGAAAAACTGTTTACTGCAATTCTTATCACAATCCTCATCTTTATGCGGCATAAAGATAATATCCAGAGGTTTATAAAAGGCACCGAAAGGAGAATGGGGCAGCGAGAATGAAAAGGTTTTTTTTACAGATATTTTTATGCCTTTTACTCATTCCTTCTATGTCCTCAGGGAAAGATTTATATGAAGAGCAGCTTGATAAAGGTATAAGAAATTCAGAGCCATACTCATATTTGCTTATTAAGCAATCAAAGGCAAATAGTGCTAAATCGAAGATTATGCTCAAAGAGGCATTAAAATATTCTCCTGATCTGCCTGCAGTTTATTTTGAGTTATCAAAGGACAGCTTCTCCTTCTCGCCTGAAGGGATGTTCAAGGCTGTTGATTATATGTTACAGGGGATATCGGCATATAAACGCAATTTTTGGTGGTTATTCATGATGGCAGGCTCTCTGTTTACAAGTATGATCCTCTCTCTTATCATCTCAATGGTAATTATTATTTTGATAAGACTTACCGGTGATATACCATTGCTTTCACATGATATAAATGAGGCTAATAATAAGGCTCTGCTCCTTTTAATACTCATCGTCGCTGTAATAAGTCCTCTTTTCTTAACAGGAGGGTTACTTGTAATAATCGGCTTGTATATGAAAAAATGGGATCGGATTTCTGTTTATTTCTATCTTCTGTTTCTCCTTATTTCGCCATGGCTATTCAATACTGCTTCAATGTTTTTTAATGCGCCGTCTTCAGGTAAACTCAAGGCTGTTGTTCAGGTTAATGAATCAAAGGGCAACAGATATGCCCTTTCTATACTAAGAGGCAGGGATGACCCTGTTGAACTATTTTCATATGCCCTTGCCCTGAAGCGTGAAGGTGGATACAACGAGGCAATGGATATTTACAATAAACTCATTGTAAAAAGACCTGATCCGAGATTATACAATAATCTTGCAAATTGTTATGTTGCGATTAATGATATAGAAAAGGCGAAAGAATTATACAGAAAATCAATTGAACTCCAACCCTTCCCTTCTGCGCTTTATAATCTAAGCGAGGTATCAAGAGAGACCCTTGATTTTGAAAAAGGCGATGAATATTTTCAGTCTGCCCAAATGCTGGATCGTGACGCTGTGTCGAGGTTCAGGGCAATATTCAGTATGAATCCGAACAGGGTTGTTATGGACGAAAGCCTGCCTGTCTCTACCCTATGGGGATATACTGATGTTAAAGCGACCGGTGCTTCTAACCTGGACTTATCAACGGTACCACCAGCCTTAATACCTGTTATAGCAATTTTTATGGTGATCCTTTTTTATATATTTACAAGGCGTTTTAAGCACACGGCTTACAGATGTAAAAGGTGTGGTTCTATCCTGTGCAACAAATGTGAAAAACGCATTCTATGGGGTCGTATGTGCTTGCAGTGTTACAGGTCATTAGTAAAGCTTGATGAGCTTGATGCAAAGGAGAGAATTGCCAGGGTGCTTACTGTTTATGAGTATCAGAAGAGGAGAAGAGATATAATAAAGATCATTTCATTTATAATCCCGGGCTCGGGTCAAATATATGCAGGGAATGTCTTATACGGTTTATTGTTTCTATGGCCATTTTTATTTTTCCTTTTTATCCCTATAACAAATTTGATATTCGCACCTGAGACGTCCTATTTTTCCCATAACTGGCTAAGTTGGGGCGCGTTTTTACTTATGGCCATAGTATATTTTATGTCTAACATTATAACGAGACGGAGGCTTGCAAAAGGGTGGCTTTAGAAGGATCGCTAAGGGATTTTGGCCTTGCTGATATACTTCAGCTGATTTATTTCCAGCGGAAGACCGGGGTGCTTACACTTGAAGGGAGGATGGACAGGGTAAGGCTGCTGTTCATCGAAGGGAATATTACCGGTGCAGAATCAAGGAGAAGGATAGAAGCAAATAGGCTTGGTAAGGTGCTTGTAAAAAAAGGTCTTATGGAAGAAAAAGACCTGCAGTCTGTGCTTGATGAACAGCGAAGTTCGAATATGAAACTTGGGAATATCCTCGTGAAAAGAGGGATTATTGAGAAAGATCAGATACAGGAAATCCTGACAGGACAGATTAAAGAGACAGTGGTTCAGATATTTGGCTGGAAACAGGGGACCTATGAATTTACACCTCAGGCTATCCCTGTTGATAAAGACCTTCCAATATCCCTTGATACACAACATCTGCTTATGGAAGGGTTAAGGATAGTTGATGAGTGGTCTCTCATCGAGGGCAAATTAACACTCGATACGGTATTCGCAAAAAAGGCTGAAGATATAACAGGACTTAATGAAGAGGAGGAAGATATACTCTCGCTGGTTGATGGGGAAAATGATGTGAGTACCATAATCGATATCACTGCAAAGGATGATTATTCTGTATCAAAGGCCCTTGTTTCGCTTATGGAAAAAGGCGTTATAGAGAAAAAGGAGGTTGTCTCTGTTGTTACTGAGATGCCTCCGATAGAAATAAAAAAACCAGTGTTATCTTATCGGTATCTCCCTATAATAGCTATTGCGGTTTCGTTACTGCTTTCCCTATTTCCTGTCTTTTTGAGCGCTAATGATTTATTCAAGAGATACAACACATCAGAGACCATTGCTGACCTCAGGTTTAAAATAGAGGCTTACAAGTTTGAATACGACTCATATCCTGAGACACTTGATGTGATCTCAAAGAGGTCAGATCCCTGGGGGAGACCATATATTTATAATCAAAACGGCTATACGTTCATCGTCCTGAGTGCAGGGGCAGATGGTAAAGAGGGGACGACGGACGATATTTACTAAAAAGTAAGCTAATGTCAAAATTCAAAGCTCAAGGTTCAAATTGATTTTACATTTGGATTTTGGGCATTTGAACTTTATTTGACATTTAGATTTTAGGATTTGGATTTTGTTTAATCTGTATCAGGTATCATTAAGCATTTATGAGACAGGAAAATAACAGTAAGGCTGTTGTTCTCCTCAGCGGTGGAATTGATTCTTCAACCGCCCTTGCAGTTGCAAAATCTGAAGGGTATGAATTATATGCCCTGACTTTTGACTATAACCAGCGACATAAAAGAGAGCTTGAATCTGCAGGATTAGTTGCATCAACCCTTGGAGCCCAAAAACATCTCATTATAAGATTCGACTTAAGAGAAATTGGAGGCTCTGCCCTTACATCTGAGATTGAAGTACCTAAAGTCAGGATTCAGGATACAGGATTCAAGATTCAGGATAAAAAAAATCATGCATCATGCATCGTGCATCATGAATCTTTTCCAATTGATGATACAAAGATTCCAGTTACCTATGTCCCTGCGCGCAACACTATATTTTTATCCTTTGCTATTGCATGGGCAGAGGTTCTCGGGGCAGAGAATATTTTTATAGGGGCAAATGCCATAGATTATAGTGGTTATCCTGACTGCAGGCCGGAGTATCTCAGGGCATTTGAAGCCATGGCAAACCTTGCTACTAAGGCAAGTGTTGAGGACGGATTAAGGTTTATGATAAGGGCACCATTGATCTTAATGAAAAAATCAGAAATAATTAGAAAAGGGGTTGAACTGGGACTTGATTATTCATTGACATGGAGTTGTTATGACCCGCAGCCTGCTACCGCAGAAGTTCAAAGTTCATCCGCCACAGCGGACAAAGTTAAAAGTTTTAAGGGGAAAAAATCCCCACTTCAAACTCAGGCGAACGAACTAATCCCATGCGGTTTATGTGATAGCTGTATCTTCAGGGCAAAGGGATTTAAAGAGGCAGGGATAAAAGATCCTTTAATTAAGTGAGCCTGCAAAAGCCAGCCATAAAACTTAGAGGCCACCACCTCATATGCCTTCATTTTTTTAGGGGGGAGGGCTACAATCCTGAATTTATAGCAAACCTCAATGGAATATTAAATAGAGCGGAGGCTGGAGAAGAGATAGAGGTTTATTCAGGGGCTGATGACGTATGCAAGATGTGTCCTTATCTTAAAGAAGGAATATGTTTTTATGACAAGGATACTGAGGCTGAGATAAGAGAAATGGACAAAGTGGCACTAAGATTACTAAGGCTAAAGACCCACAGAAGAGTTAAGTGGCTGGATATCAGGGAGAAGATTCCACAGATTTTCCGTGAATGGGCAAGAGAATATTGCAAAAACTGCAACTGGAGAAAGGTATGTGAGAAGATAACAAGCACCTTATTCATAAATGACATCAGTATGTAACAGGGAACAATCTTTTTACTCATTCTCGGTCGTACGACCTCCGAGGTGAATTCTGTCTAAGACAGAATTCAAAGCCGTTCAAAGACTATCCCCTGTTACATTTATAATTGGTAACAAAAATTTGTGAATTAGGCATGTTAAGTATCATAGAGAGGTAAAAGGATTTTCAGGTGAAAAAACAGAAAGTAAATTTTGACGAGGTACAGAAGGCAATGGAAGATGTCTCAAGGGATACATTCGATTACTTCCTTGACATGGTAACAGGCGAGGTCATCGCCTTTTCAGAGGAAATTTTAAGCGATGTTAAATCAAGATTATATGATAGTGATTCTGATGAGATAGGAGATGAAATAGAGTATATAGAATTTGACGAAGAACCGGACCTGCCTGTCTGGATGGAAGACGAGGTTGAACTGGCATTGGAAATCCTCCTTGATGAAGGAGGCCGGTATGTGCGCATCCCGGGAAGAGAACCTGCTGCTGCATATAAATCCATGTCCGAATTTATAGATACCGTTGAGGATAAAGTACTCGGAGAAGAACTTTCAAATGCGCTTAATGGAAAAGGAGCATTCAGAAGATTCAAGGATGTCCTGATTGATTTTCCAAAGGAAAGGAAAAGATGGCATGGTTATAATGCGAAGGCAATGAAAAAGGAAATCATCGGATGGTTAAGCTCTATAGGGGCAGAGCCTGTCTCATAGCCTCTTTCTTATTTAACTATATAATAATATCCGATTATTATTACATTATCATCAATAAACCTTTCGTCAATATTTTTTAATCCCGCTTTTAGAAACCAAGTTTTTATCTCGTCAGGTGAATAGCATCTCCCGCCTATTGTATTAACAAGCATATTCACTGAAAAGAGGACATTTTGTGCGGGTTGCGTCCTATCCTTCGAAATGTAAAATTCCTGAATAATTATTCTTCCTCCTTCATTGAGTGCCCTTCTACATTTTCGAATTAGCTGAAGGTTATCCGTCGCTGAATAGGCATGCAGGATCTGACTGATAAAGATAAGGTCATAACTTTGTCCAATATCATCATTCATAAAATCACCGCTGATGAAGTTGATGCCGTTTAACCTTTCTTTTTCGATGACCTTTTTTGCAATCACTATAGTCTCAGGGAAATCAAAGAGTGCTACATTCACACCTTTCTTTGCCATTTCGATTGAATATGTCCCGGGTCCTCCTCCAAGATCAAGGGCTGTCTTAACCCCTTTTAATCCAATCAACTTGATAATATCTTTTGCCTTTAATAATGCAAGGTTGTGCATCCCGAGGATAAACGCCTCCTGGTTATGCGCCTTATGATAAGGCTTTCCTGTCTTTACAACCTTATCAAGTCCTGACCAGTTCTTCCACAAGGTATCCGCATGTCTTATAATGTCACCCTGGTAGTAAGGGCTTCCATATACAAGAAATTGGGAAGCTATACGTGCATTTATGTATCTGCTTCTATGTTTCCTCAAAAGGCCAAGGCCTGTAAGGGCATCAAGCAAAATCTCTGCTGCCCTTAAATCTATATTAAGTTTTTTCGAGATTGTCATGGCTGATTGAGGTTTTATTAAGTGATCAAATACCCTGTAGTTATTCGCAGTAATAAGCACCCTCGCCGGCCTGAAACCGCTCCAGATTTTTCTTAGCTCTTTTGCCTCCTCAAGAATCCCCGGCACAGTTAAAGTCCCATCTTCCTTAATGCATCATCACCCAAACTTTGGGACGCAGGTGCCTCTTCCGGCAGATACAGCATCACCCCACCCTTTACAGGTCTTATTATTACCTTCCCTTCATGGGCTAATTTGTTTGTTGCCTCCACAGGGTTTTCGCCTTCAAAATATTTCTTGAAGGCATTATTAAATCCGGAGTATACAGTATGGATCCCCTTATAACCCTCTTTCCTCAAACTGACAATTGCCTTTCTCACAAACTCCTCATGACTTAACTTTTCTGACATGGTCTCCTCCTTTTAGGATTTAAAAGCTATTTATTATCTCGATCAGAGTCTAATTCAAGTATACTCAAGTTCCTCGGTGTCTGGTCTATCTGCTCGATAACAGGTATCTCGTCAGCACCTGTAACGCCGAGTTCTTTAAATCTCCTTACAGAAGGCAATATCCTCGATTCCATAGAACCAACTGCCTTATTATACGCACTTATAGCCTTTTCAAGATTAGAGCCGATACTATCAAAATGCTGAACAAGTATATTCATCCTTTCATACAATTGACGGCCCAATTCGCTAATCTCCTGTGCATTCTTTGTAAGCTGTTCCTGCCTCCACCCGTAGGCTATAGCCCTGAGTAAAGCGATGAAGGTGGTTGGCGTCGCAACAATAACCCGCTTTTCAATACCATCCTCTATAATAGTATTGTCCATATCAAGGGCTGAACTCAAAAAGGATTCGCCGGGGATAAAGAGTACAACAAATTCAGGGGATTGCTTGAACTGGCTCCAATATTCCTTAGATGCGAGCTTATTCATGTGCGACCTTACCTGCTGAGCATGCTTCTCCATCTTTGCTTTTCTTTCATCCTCTGTTGTAGCTGCGATGGCATCAAGGTATGCTTCCAGTGACACCTTTGAATCAACAACAATCTCCCTCTCCATGGGTAGATGCACAATCATATCTGGTCTTATCCTGCCTTTTTCCGTATCCATAGATTGCTGTTCAGTAAAATCGCAGTGCATGGACATCCCTGAAAGTTCTGCAACCCTTCTTAACTGCATCTCACCCCATCTGCCACGAACCTGGGGTTTTCTTAAGGCTGAAACAAGATTGCTCGTTTCCCTCTGGAGGTTTTCATGGGTTAATGCCAGTGCCCTTAATTGTTCCTCAAGGCTTCCATATGCCTTATGTCTGCTTTCTTCGATTGACCTGATCTGCTCTTCATATCTTTTCAATGTTTCATACAGTGGTTTTATCATGCCGTCCATTGCTGCCTGATGCTCACCGAGTTTCCCTTTGGTATCAGCAACCACCTTGCCGAGATGTTCTGAGGCAAGCCTGAGAAAGTCCTCGCTGCTGCTTTTGAGGGCTGCTGATGAAAGGGCATTGAATGTGTCGGTCATCTCCGTCTTCATCGTCTCGATGAGTGCCTTCTGTTCCTCGAAGCTCTTTTGAGAGGCATCCAGTTTTGTAAGAGCTTCAACCTTCGATTGTCTCTCAACATCAAGCTCATTTCTAATCTGATTTATGTCAGAGTCCTTCTGCTGAACCTGCTGCCTTAGTTCAATGACAATTGCCTCAGCACCACTCGCCCTTTTCTCGATTTTGGTAATCTGATTAGAATGGCGATAAGATGCAATAAGCCATGCACTAATTCCTCCAATTATTATGCCAATGGTTATGTATGCTATTAATTCCATAATGATTGCCTTTCAAGATTAAATCTTCTCATAAATCCACACCCTTCCGCCATTTCTTATCTCATCTATTCTCTTCACAAGCCTTTTCTTATGAAGATTTAATAACCGTGTCCCGCTTGTATTAGCCTCAAGCTTCATAGTCTTTGAAAGCTCACTGGCTGTAATTTTGCTCTTTTTTACAATAAGATTCAAGGTCTCTTTGAGATAGTTATTAAGGCTTCCGAGAAGGACCTGTTTACCATCCCTCATATTGGCAATAACTGCGAGTTCTTTTCTCTCGAGTGCAACCTCAATGTTTTCCTTCTGGTTTTCATTTAAACCTTTGAGAATAATATATTTATCCCCATATTCTCCGCTCAAAAGCCTTGAAACAAGTTTCGCCACAATCTCATCAGCGCATGAATAATCAATTATCCCGACCTTGGAGAAATCAAGGGCAATGACCTCTCCATCTTTCTCCTTTACAATATCACGCTCAATCCTCTCTCGTACCACCTGCCCCGATGGACGAGTAACGAGATCACTCGAACCGTTCTTGAGTTCTTCTTTTAGGAGTTTATAAAGGTCATAAATTTGCATCATGTTCCTTTGATATAAGCATTAATCTGATTCATTATCACCCTCAATGTTTAGATGCAATCTGTGTAAAAACCGGTGATATATCGGGGCAAAAAGTACTGCAACAAATGTAAGGAATGATATGCCGCTGAACAATGCATAAAAGGCGGCAAATAATTTCCCTGCATATGTATTCAAATGATCAACCGGCCCCATTCCAGTCAAAATCATCGAGGCATTTAGAAAAGCATCGATCCATGAAAGTTCTCCCCAAAAATGATAACCCGCTGTTCCGATTCCAATTGAGAAGATTAAGACTATCAAAGAAAAACCGGCATATTTTATTTGTCTATGAATGAATTCCTTACGGTTTAATAATGGTTTCTTATGATGTTCAAACATAAATAATCGCTTTCGCACTTTCGACTTTTTTATATAAAGACATCACTATAATCAACCTCAATCCCATTTTTGACCTTTTTGTAATAAATAATCTTTGCAGGCAGTTCTTCACTTAAAGATTTCTTGCTCTTATACGTCTCCGGTTTTATTGATATAGGAATGTCTCCAATATAACCATCGATACCTTGAGATTCTTCCGTTTTTTCAGACAGTCTGTATCCAACTCCTTTAATGTCGGCACCCTTCTTCAAAATTGCTTCTTGGAATTGAAGACCAATAAATGTTTGAACAATGACAAGGTCTCTTACCCATTCTTTAACGATATTTTCATCAATTTTATCCATTGCATCTTTAAGATTTTTAAGCATAGCCAATATTTTTTCTTTTGCAGCTTTGATGGCATCAGGATATCTTTCAAGATACCACTGTTCCCATTCATCTAGGGTTCTTCCTGCAAATTCCTGTATCAAATCAGTGAGTTGACCGACAACTTTTGGTCTTGTACCCTGAGCATTCTGATTGGCAAGATTTATTATCTGACTAACATATTTAGGGAATTCCGGCTTTAGTATTTCAAGAGATTCTCTGATCGCTTCATTCGTTAGCTTTATTTTCATTTTGGATATCTATTCCCTTCCTTTTTCATTTGAAGAAATTTATCTTTGTATTTGAAGGTTATAGAAGAATCAACATCAGCAAGGTTGTTTTTAATCAGATGGGCATTTATAAAAGTTTTATTCTTAAGATAGAGATAACACAATAAATTTTCTTCGCTGTCATATTTTGTATTATCAAATTTTAGGAATACCTTTTGCCCTTTTAATTGCTTCTGCAAAAATTGCAGTGCTTGTCCGTTCATTCCCTTTTTCTCTTTAATCCCAATCAATCTGACTTTTAAATCATTATCCAGAACAACAAGCGCAGGGCTTATAATTTCCTTTACTGCATAATAGGTCTCTCTCTGATGATCTGAATTGTCTATCTTTGAACCAAATTTCAATTTCTTCGGATCAATTTTTTTATCGAATTTAACAGGGTCTTTAAAGATATAAGGAAGTTTGAGGATTTCTTTTTTAAAATCTATGACCTTCTTTTTCTGCATTATTATTTCAAAATCCTCCGGCTTCCTATTTATGTTAAGTTTCTCTTTAATTATGGGCAGAAAATCTTCATTGATTTCATATCCAATAGAATTCCTGTTTAAATTTTTTGCTGCCAAGCAGGTTGTCCCACTTCCTAAAAACGGGTCAAGGACAGTATCTCCAATAAAACTGAACATTTTTATCAATCTTTTTGGCAATTCCTCCGGGAACATTGCGAGGTGGTTGGTCTGCCTTTCACCGGAGAAATTCCAGTGACCGTAGAAATATTCATTCCATTCTTCGAGGGTCAACTTGGATTTTTCTTTTATTTCTCTGCTCACTTTTGGCGGCTCACCCAATTTCTTAAAAATTAAAATAAACTCATAATCGAGCTTAATGATTCCATTTCGAGGATAAGGAAATGACCCCATGATCGTGGCGCCACCTGTTGTATTGCAAGTCGTGACCTTCTGCCAAATAATGGCTCCCATGTAATCGAATCCAATTATCTCACAGAACTTGATTATTTCTTCTCTTATAGGAATGACTTTATATCTGCCGTAATAGACTGAACGTGCAAATTGATCTCCAATGTTCACGCACAAACGACAGCCTTGATGTAAAACACGATAGCATTCTTTCCAGACAAGATTTAGGTTATTGATATAGTCCTCATAGCTGTCATTGAAGCCAATCTGAGAGCCATTGCCATAGTCTTTCAATTGCCAATAAGGCGGGGATGTTATGACGAGATGAACGCTTTCATCCTTGAGTTCGTCCATCCCTCGGCTATCGCCGATGATTATGGTGGTTTTAGGTTTTACAATATCCAATTATTAGAACCATCCCCTTTTCTTCTATTTTGCTAATTCTTTCAGATAAGGGATTGAATCAACATCACACGAGCCGCCAAATTTTGGAGAAGTAAGGACGTTCTTTCTTCTGATGTCAGTTATGTTGTCTATATCAGGTATTTTTAATTGCATAACAAGTTAATTAATAGCTGTAGATTGTTTGAGTAATTTGCTTATATTGGGTTTATTAGATGTTTTCAACATTTCTGATTCTTGCCCCTTAAAAATAGTATTTACGGGGGGAATATTCCATACATTGCTTGCATCGCAAAGCCATCTATCATGAAAGCTTGAGAGTATATTCTGGTCAATTACAATTCTCCATTCAATAGTTATCCCTTTATTATGTAATTCAGTCTTTAATCTCAAAAATTCATTCATTGCTGACTGTGTTTTATTTTGATCGCCAGAAATTATAACGAAGCTATTTATCTTAGAAGCATTGAGAATATCGGCAAGAATCTCAAAGGCCTTTTTATCAAAATGTTTATCTATCCAGAATGCTGTTCCCTTTAAGGATTTTATTATTTCTTGTAGTCTTCTTATATTTGAAAATGGCGTTTCTGGTGAAATAAATTGATGAGCAGGTATCTGCGCAATATCCTGCTGCCATAAGACTTTGACATCTCTAGTATTTTTGTTATAAGAAATAATACCACCAAGTTTTAGAATTTCCAGAAAGTTATTAAGCTCAACATCTTTTGGGAATGCAAGGTAGAAATGGTGATGTTTTAATAAATTGTAAATATTTATTCTTTTAATATTTTTACTACCGCTTAAAATTTGAGAAATTAAAATAACGGCTGGATGCAGTTTAAGCGTATCACC
Source organism: Thermodesulfovibrionia bacterium (assembly GCA_041500225.1). Classification (GTDB taxonomy): domain Bacteria; phylum Nitrospirota; class Thermodesulfovibrionia; order Thermodesulfovibrionales; family SM23-35; genus 0-14-3-00-41-53. The sequence goes on from JBGQLV010000003.1 coordinate 50,004, forward strand.
TATAATCCTTTTAGCTTCGACCCCATCGTTTCTTATATACTTTTGGTTATAATATTTTTTACCAAGAGATGTTAGTGATACGCTTATTTCTTTAATTTTGGATTCGATCTTTTTGTTCATTATGAGGGTGTACCCTTGAACAACTTTCTCTTTTTCTTCAGTCTTTATGAGACCAATGCTCTCAAGGAATGTTGTTTCGTTATCGTAGTCTGCGATCTTGGACAATTCGTCATGAGCAATTCGCTTTATCAATTCATCAAAATACTTCCATGGGAGATTTGTTATGGTATATTTAGTATCCTTAGTTGTGGCATCGTCCATTATTTGTTCTCTCCAAAAACAGACACTTTAGCAGTAGAAATATTTTTAAAAAGTTCTTCAATAGCTTCTTTAGATGTCCCAATATCCAAATTTATATTTAGATTAAGGATTAATTTAATATCTCCAGAATGAGGTTTGAGAGGCGCAATTAATGATTTTTCAGTTCCTGTTTCCCCACGAACTTTTTCTTTCGTTTTATCAGAAATTCCAACTGCATGTTTTTTCTGCGGTGATTCTAATGATTCAAAATTACCACTACTATTGATAATATCTCTTAGAGCTAAAAAACAGTTAGTTATCATTGTTAGCATGCTTTTTTTAACGTCTGTAAAATGATTTCTAAAATAGTTCCTTACAACAGTGTCATTTTCTATGTTCAAAGCATCTTTTACGGTATCAAACAAATCTTTGTATACAACAGTTGTTTTTTCCTCTAAACAGGCTTTGAATTTATCAGGCGTACCTCGTAAATCATTTGCAGATAAATTTAATGTATTGCTCTCATCAAGAAACTCTAAGGTTTTTAACATGGCAAGAACATAACTTGGTGATCCGATGTTGAGTGTTTTAAGCTTTTGTTCGTTTAATTGGGTAGGTTCTTTTCTCTCATGGATTAGTCTAAAAATATTGATCGTATCCCCACGTCCGGCATAGGGTAATTTTGGTTTTTCTACCGCAGCTTTAGTCATCTAAGTTCCTCCTTTAATATTGTTTCTTTTCCTTCCACACCCTTTAAAGGGTGTCTTATCCACCTTCTGGTTAATAAAGCTTTCTGTATCGCTCCGCATGTCAATGTAAAATTTCATTCTGTATAGCTGCATCAATAGTGCTATACCAATCTATATAATCACCAAGTTTATCTTCAATGATCTCCAATTCTTTTTCAGAAAGCTCTCTTCCGAATTCTTCCTCAGCAACATTTTGAACATCTTCAATATTGATAGAGTAAATAATTTTTGAGGTATCAATCATCCTCATTAGTAATCTCCCTTCACCCATCTTTAAAAAAGAGGGGGATAGATTAATCAATGCTATACCCTATAATTATATTCAACTGAATCAATTGAATCATAAATTTAAGATATTTGTCAAGAGAAAATTTTGGCAGAGTTTGTAATCGATATACTTTGTGAGATGAATTACAAAGGAGTTTTAATTGCTATGAATATAACTTGTTCCAGGCCTCTATCATCTTTTTATATGCTGCACATTCGGACATATCATCACACTCGTGGCACAAGCCGTCACAGCCATTCTCAACATAGGTAAAGCCAAGTTCTGTAATTTCTTTATGAATATTCTCTGACTGATGTGGTTTATCCATTTGCTATACTCCTCAAAAATTCAAATGTACCTATGTCGTTTATTTAACCTCTAAATCACAAAAGATTTCAATCAAAAAATCAAGCCTCCCCTTCTGTTATTTCTACTCGGACGAGGGCGAGGATAGCAGAATGGGGCACGATCAAATACTTTTTACCTTCAAACTCGATTTCCACGCCTGATTCTCTCAGGAAGATTGCATAATCACCTTCTGATGCCTGAAGAGGAATGTATTTTACCTCTTTCTTTCTATCAACAGCCCAGGGTTCTTCTGAAACACCCGGTTCGTGAACTGCATAGCCGGGTCCTGTTTTAACGACATATCCAGCCGCTACCCTCTCCTTTTCTTTAACAGTGGGAGGAAGGTAAAGCCCTGAACTGGTCTTGCCCGTCCCTTCATCGGGATCTACAAGAACTCTATCACCAATTATTATAAGGTTCTTTTTTGCTTTCATACAGATATTTTAGAATATTTCTCTTTGAAAATGTTTTAATCAAAAAAATCCCTCAAGCTCTGCTTGTTAATGGTCATTCCTGCGAAAGCAGGAATCCAGAAAAAACAAAGATACTGGATTCCGCATCAAGTGCGGAATGACACACTTGTTCCTTGATTGTTCAGAAATTTGGTCTACTGTTGAATAGTTCATTTCTACATGTTCGATCAAGTTTACACCTCTGGCAGCATGATATTTATCTGTGCACCTGGGAAATAGGCAAGATTAAGTTCCTTTGCTTTACCTCTCGCCCATTCAGGAATTATCGAAAGCTTTGCTGTCCCTGATCGGACAGAAAGTTTACCGTTCCATTGTTTAGCAAAGCGCCTCACTGCGGATAACCCATGCCCTCTTCCTTTATCTGCATATCTTGATGCACCATGTAGCAGTCCCTTTTCGATAGCTTCAAGGTCGTTTTTTAACGAGAACCTTTCTGATAAAGATTTTCTGAAGCCTATCCCGATATCCATAACAGCAATCTTGACAACATTTTTCCCTATACCCTGAAAATGATATTTCTGTATCCCTACAAATCCCTTGTATTTACTGTGCTCGATTATATTCTGGCAAACCTCTGAAAGAGCCACTATAAAACCATTTATTGCATTTTCATCGTAGTTAAGATGCCTTGTGAGGATTGAATGGGCGCGGTCTTTTACTTTTCCAACAATAAAATGAATATCGTCTGATTTTTCTATAGGGGTAATCTCAAGCAGGACATCTGAATAAGAACTTCTTAAATATTTTTCTGATATTTGTGGTTTTAAAGGCTCAAGGCTGAAATATCTGTCAGCGAATTTGAAGAAGTCCATCCTTTCAAGGTATTTAAGGACTTCTTCCGATTCTGGAAGATAAAGGATTTTCTTAATACCATCTAATTTGAAAAGTTCTCCCATCTCAAGAAGGCCAACCATTCCATAGGGGTCTGTAAAGGTTGTCTCTCGAAGATCAATTGTCGATGATTCTTTAAAAGTAGGTAAAACTTGCTCAAACGTATCTTCTGTAATCTGAGTCATCTACAACTCAAAAACTTCACCCTTTGCAGGTATATGCGTTGTAAAACTGAACTTGTCCTTTATGAGTTCACCAAATGATATTTCCACATTCTCTTCACCATGCACTATAAACACCTCAGGTGAATCTTTAAAATGTGATAACCACTCGATGAGTTCTGCCTGGTCAGCATGTGCGGAGAAGCCATTTATCGTATAAATAGATGACTTAACAGCTATCTCCTCTCCGAGTATGTGAACAAATTTTGCTTTATCAACGATCCTTCTTCCAAGTGTACCTTTCCCCTGAAATCCAACGAATATAACACTGCACTCAGGTCTCCACAGATTATGTTTGAGATGATGCTTTATTCTTCCACCTTCACACATCCCGCTTCCGGCAATTACAATAATTCCTGATTTTATTCTGTTTAATTCCATTGATTCCTGGACACTCTGAACAAAGTGTAACTTAACAGATTTATCGGTATTCTTAATGGAAAAAAATTTCATTGCCTCATCATCAAAGCATTCGGGATGTGCAAGATATACCTTTGTTGCCTCTTCTGCGAGTGGGCTGTCCAAATAGACATCAATCCTGTAAAGTCTTCCATCACGGACGAGATTATTCAGGATATAAAGCAAATCCTGAGTCCTTCCAACTGCAAATGATGGTATAAATACATTGCCCCCCTTCTTAAAGGTTATTTTTATTGCATCCACCAGTTCATCAATACTCTCTTTTAGTGGTTTGTGCAATCTGTTCCCATAGGTCGATTCCATAACTACAAAATCTGCTTCCGGAGGCGTAAACGGGTCTCTGACTATGGGATTACCTTTCTTTCCTATGTCACCGGAAAATACAATTTTCTTTTCCTTCCCACCATCCTGAAACCACAATTCAAGTATGCCGGAGCCGAGTATGTGACCTGCATCTAAAAATCTGTATTTAATACCATTCCCAAGATTAAATATCTTATCGTAAGGTTTTACATCAAAAAGAGGGATTACATCCTTAACATCATCTACGGTATAAAGTGGAAAGATAGGAGGTTTCCCAGCCCTGGTAGCCTTTCTCGTGAGCCACTCTGAATCGCTTTCCTGGATATTTGCAGAGTCATAAAGCATTAATTCAAGCAGGTCTCTTGTTGCGGATGTTGTAATGATCTTGCCTTTAAAGCCCTCTTTGACAATCCTTGGAAGCATCCCTGAGTGGTCCAGATGTGCATGTGTGATAAAAATACAATTAATCTCTTCCGGGTGAAAATCAAAGGCAGCCCTGTTTACCTCATCAGCGCCTTCACCCTGATATATACCGGATTCAATAAGAATTTTAAGCTTGTTACACTCAATATAAAAACAGGAACCTGTAACAGTCCTTACCCCTCCAAGAAATTTTAGTATCATTTATCGCTCCTAATAATTATATGTAATTTTACTATTTTTCTCGGACACAGGAGGGAACTGTCTTTGAGCGGCTTTAAATTCTTTCGAAGAAAGAATTTACCTCGGAGGTCGGAACGACCGAGAATGAGCGAAAAGATTGTTCCCTCCTGTAACACTTCCTACCCGGCGATTATCTCAGGCGTCAGCATCCATTGCAAAGACCATATACTGGTATCATCTTTTTTGAGACAGACAATCCCGGCCATTTTAAATGAAACAACATTCTTATCTGCATTTCCGCAGAGTAGTAAGGACGAGAGTTTGGCAAGATGGGGCAGATGTCCCACAAGCATAATGTCATCCGGTATGTCTTTAAGACGCACTGCCCATATATTTGGGTCATCAAGAGGAGCCAGCCCATCTACCTCTGATATACCTTTAGTAGGTTTCAGGTTTTCAGATAAGATTTCTGCTGTCTGCCTTGCTCTTAATTTACTGCTATGGAATATCTTGTAAATCTTGATATTTAGTTGTGATGCATAGGAAGCTACCTTTTTTATGTCCTGCAGACCTTTTTCAGAGAGTGGTCTTGCCGGATCTATCTCTTCCTTTTTTGCATCCGCATGTTGCACAAGATAAACAAACATTTTTAATCTCCTTTATTCTTTCTTTTTATATTTTATGTACTCAATCAAACCTAAAAGACTACCTGCTGTGGTGGAAATAAACCACGATAAGGAAATTGCAGTTGCAACCTCAGGCTTGATTCCAATAAGGCCGAAGAATAGTACAAAAGCGCCTTCTCTTACACCAAGACCAGAAATAGATATAGGCAGGGTAGTAAACAGAATTATGAGTGGCAAGAAGATCAGACATGCGAGAAACGGGATATGCTGCCCGATGCCGAGTGCAAGGATATATACAGCAAAGATACCTGAAAACTGTATTAACACCGACAAGAAAACGGCCTTTCCGATAATCTCTTTCTGATTTCGGTATGCATGGAAATAGTCATAAAAACCTGAAAGTATCTTTATCCTTTTGCCAAGACGCAGACCAAAGATTAATAGGCTTGCGATAATAAAAGATAATACGATAACTGGTAGAAGCCATTCTATATGTGAGCCCTGAAGATATTTATACCCAAAAGGGAAAGCAATAGTACATATCGCAAGCAGTGCTACAAAGCCGATATATCTATCCATAAAGATAGAGGCCAGGGTAAGACTGCCTCTTCCTGTTGCCTGATATAGATAAAAACCCTTAACAGCATCCCCTCCGATGATACCCGGAAGTATAGTATTAAAGAAGGAGCCAATCATATATAGTGAAAAAAGTTTTCTGATCCCGAGCATCCCGGGAAGAAGAAGCTTCCACCTTAATGTGGATACTAACTGGGCAAGCATATAGAGGAATATAGCTGAAATAAAGGCAAGAAGGCTCATACCTTTTAATACTGAGAACACCTGCACAAGCCCTGTTTTCGATAAAACAATATAAAGAAATACAGAGCTTACAGCAAGCTTGATGATGAGCAGAGATATTTTTTTTATTTTAAGGGCCAAGGATCTTTTTAATCACATAGATGGGTTTTCTCTGGCTTTCGTGATAGACCCTCACGAGCATCTCACCTAAAAGGCCCATTCCAATAAGTTGAATTCCAACGATAATCAGAAGAGCACCGAGCAGAAGAAGTGGTCTCCCTCCGATGTCGCGACCCAAAAAGAGTTTATCGATAGCCAGGTATAGGGATATGAGAAAGCCAAGAAACCCGCTTATTATACCGATAGGGCCGAAAAACTGTATCGGTTTTGTGGAAAAGCTCTGGAGAAATTTTACAGTAATCAGGTCTAAAACGACCTTTATTGTACGCGATATGCCATACTTTGATTTTCCTCTTAGTCTTTGGTGGTGAATGGTTTCGACCTCTGCAATCCTGACACCATACCAGCTTGCAACAGCAGGGATAAACCTGTGCATCTCTCCATAGAGTTTCAGATTTTTTATTACTTCCCTTCTGTATGCCTTAAGGGAACATCCATAGTCATGGAGTTTCACACCTGTGACATTGCTTATCAGCCAGTTTGCCATTATGGAAGGGAGTCTTCTTGTAAAAAACGGGTCTTTCCTCTTTTTTCTCCAGCCGCTTACAAGGTCGTTGTCTTTTATAAGTTCAAGAAGTTTCGGGATGTCGGCAGGATCGTTTTGCAGATCGCCGTCCATTGTTACAATAACATCGCCACGTGCGAAATCGAACCCTGCTGCAAATGCTGCGGTCTGGCCAAAGTTACGCCTAAGGCTAAGCACAACTACGGTTTTATCCTTTGCCTGAATCTCCTCGAGGATAGAAAGTGTCCTGTCGGTGCTACCGTCATCTACAAATATTATCTCATATTCCTTTTTGAGATGGTCAAGTGTCCCCTTGAGCCTTTCAAAAAGCATCTGAACATTCTCCTCTTCATTGTAAAGTGGTATGACTACAGAAAGTGTCATTAGTAGCTCTCCGGTTTCTTTTCCTTTATTCCCTTAAAATCATAACACAGAAATATAGAATAATCCCTGATTTCAATCTGCTTCTTAGTATAAGCCTTGAAAGCCCTTTTCTCAACCTTCTTAAAAGCAGTGGCTACTTTATCAGGTACCATATTATCTCCTATGCTGACAAAGATTGCATCATAATGAAGCAAGTTATTAAATCCAGGCCAGAGGTCATACTGGTTCATCCTGCGGCCGAGATTAATGCAATATGTTACAGGGTGCCCTTTTACATAAAATGCAAGTTCGCTTGAAACCTGGTACCTGTCAGAAAATATAAATACAGGCCGGGTTGCAGACATTTGTTCATATATCTTTGTTACCTCTGCTCCGAGCTCTTTCCAGCCGCGAACCCTGGATGTGGGGTCCAGTTTGACAGGAAGGTTTAGTATTGAAGGATAATAGGCTACCGCAGTTACGAGTGCCGATAATAGAACTGCGGTAGCTATAAAAATTTTTGGCCCCCTTTTTCCAGAGTAAAATCTTTTCATATAAAAAGCAGAAAAAGCAATGATACCTGATAAATATCCAGGTAAAGCCCAGTTTGCCTGTACCTTTGCCTGAATACTTTTAAGAAGGAAAAATACAATTACTGGCATTGAAAACCAGAATAAAAAAGCTCCCTCGCGTTTTTTTCTAAGCCTCCAGACAGAGACAGCCATGAGTATAAGCAAAAGAGGGGTTATTACACCAAACTGTGAGCCAAAGAATTCAAAGAAACTTTTCAAGGATATTTGAATCCCATCTGCTATATGTGCCTGGCCGGCAGTGTGTTTGAAAGTAATCCAATTATGGTTTACATTCCATCCCATCACAGGACTGAAGACAAGAAGGCTGATGATAAATGCGATAAAAGGGCCTTTTGTTAGCAATAGCTTCCTATATTCTTTTACGAACAATAAAAATAAAAAGGCACAGAGATAAAAGGAGGCCATGGTATATTTTGTTAGAAGGCCGAGGCCGATTGAAAGGCCAAGGAGACACCAGTATACAAGTGCGAAGTCTCGTCTGCCCATGGCGGAATTAATAACCCCCCTTTGCCCCCCTTTAGTAAGGGGGGGATGGGGGGGTAAAGTATTTACCGCTTTCCAGAACAGATACAGAGATAGTATCCAGAAGAATATAAAAGGCGAATCCATCGTGAATAAAACGCCGAACGTTGAAAAAAGAGGAATTATCTGTATCAGAATAGCTGAAGAAAGTCCGGCTTTTTCATCGTAAAGATTTTTCCCAAGGCTATAAAGAAAAATGCTGCTAAGCGCGGAGAAGATAACAGCCATGATTCTGATACCAAAAATAGTATATCCGAATACAGTGGTACCCAGATATATGAGATATGCAATCATCGGTCCTTTTGAGTAATAACTCAAATCAAGCCTTCGGGACCATTCCCAGTAATGTGCTTCATCAGGACTTAGGTCGAGAGGGCCATTCTGGATGTAATATATGCGGAAGAGGCTGAGGACCAGAAGAAAGATAAAAAGTACAGTTGTGTATGGTTTGTATTTGAACCTTTCAGATGACCAGTTATACAAACTGATAACGGATATTGCTAAAAGCAGCCCTAATAGTGCTCCGATGATAACATCAGAAGGATAATGTACACCAACATAAATCCTCGAGAAACCTACGAGTAATGCAATAAAAACAAAGACATATCTCATCCTGCTTTTGAGAAGGATATAAAATGGCGTTGCAAATGCAAAGGCATTTATAGCATGGTTTGAAGGCATGGAAAAAGAATTTCCGCATCCTACAAGAACTCTTACACCATCAAGCTCATTACATGGTCTGATCCGCTCAAAATAATGTTTAAGTATATTTGAAAACCAATCTGATATTAAAAGCGATGCAAAGGCAAGCACAAGTAGTATCGAAGCATTTTTTCTGTCCTTCAAAAAGAACCACAAAAAAAATGGTAGAAAAATCAGGTACGCCCTTTTTGTAATAAAGGGCATTAAGATATCAAAAACGCTGTTCTGGAAATCCCTATTTATAAAAAAAAAGGCGAGGGTATCTATTTCAGGAAGGCTCATCGAATATTTCAATCACCTTTTTCATTAAATCTTCTATCCTGCTCTCCTGATATCCATTTAATTATCTCTTCTACCATTGCCTCGATGGTTGCCTCTTTGGGCATGATATCAACCTTAAGCCCGGCATTTTCAACAGCCTTTGCTGTTACAGGCCCTATGACTGCAATGGCTACTCTCTTGAGGAGTTCATCAGCATCCTTTCCCATTATCTCCCTGAAGTTATTAAAGGTTGCTGCACTTGTAAAAGTTGCTATTGAAATCCTCCCTTCTTTCAAAAACCTCCTCAGCCTCTTCCCGCGAGATTCCGGCTTTGTCGTTCTGTATGCGACAGGTACATCTATTTCTCCACCGAGTTCTCTTACTTTTTCTGGAAAAACCTCTCTTGCTACCTCTGCCCTTGGCAGTAAAAATCTCATTCCCTTTAACCCTTTAACCTTTGAACCTTCAAACTCTTGAACTAATTTAATCAGTCCCTCAGCACGAAATTCATCAGGGATTAAATCTGTCTTTATACCGTATTTTTTAATCTCTTCTGCTGTTTTTGTGCCTATAGCGCATATCTTTTTTCCCTTTAAATCTCTTATGTCTCTATCCTTTTCAAAGAATCTTTTAAAAAAGTATTTCACACCGTTTCTGCTTGTGAATATCAGCCAGTCATAGGTACCTATCTTATCTATTGACTCATCAAGCTCGGCATAGCTTTCTGGAGGTACAATCTCGATTGTCGGGAATTCGATTATCTCTGCACCAAGTTCCTCTAATGGCTCAAACCCTTCAATGTGTTCCCTTGTTACGAGTATTCTATGACCAAACATTGGTTTTTTCTCGTACCATTTCAGAGATTCCCTCAGCCTTACAACATCTCCAACAACCATCACGGCAGGTGGTTTGATATCTCTTTCCTTTATAATCCCTCCGATGTCTTTGAGCGTCCCGACAATTGTCCTCTGTTCAGGTCTTGTGCCCCATCTGATTACAGCAACAGGAGTATCAGGAGAGCGGCCATTCTCGATTAATTTTTGGGTAATCAGGTCTACATTTTTAACAGCCATAAGAAATACAAGTGTCCCAACACCTGTAGCAAGCTTTGACCATTCGATAGTGCTCTCATTTTTATTAATATCCTCGTACCCGGGAATAACTGCAAATGAAGATGAATAAAGCCTGTGGGTTAACGGGATTCCTGCGTAAGCAGGAGCAGCAATTGACGAACTTACACCAGGAACTATTTCAAACTCTATCCCTTCTTTTGATAATGCCTCTGCTTCTTCTCCTCCACGGCCGAATACAAAAGGGTCACCACCTTTAAGCCTGCATATAAGCTTGCCTTCCTTTGCCTTCTGTATAAGGATGTCATTGATTTCATCCTGTGTAATGGTATGATGGCCGCCGCGTTTCCCGGCATATATGAACTCTGCATCGTGGTTGATGTAATTCAAAACCTGTGCATTAAGATGGAAATCATAGATGACCACCTCTGCCTTCTGAAGGCACCGCAAACCTTTTATAGTCAGAAGGCCGATATCACCAGGGCCTGCACCGACTAAATAGACCTTGCCTTTCATTCATTATCCTCTAAATTAATTATTTTATCATAAGAGGTTATTACAAAAGTCATTAATTGCATTCTATCCACTCTACAGGTTAGATATATTTAGTTTTCGTGATTTTGAGAAAGATGCAAAAAGCTTCAAATTTTTTGATCAATAATCAAAAAGTGTAAGAACTATAACTGGTCGTTAGGTGTAGAGTAATATCGTCACATTGTCAAAGATGTTTTGAAAAAGACACATCACAAAAGCAGATAACACAAAATCAACGGATGTTCTGCATGGAGAAGGCAGAACATCCGTTGAAATATAACAGTATAGCCTTGGCCTTGAACGTTAAAAACCCTTACTAAACGCTTAAACCCAAACCCTTCCTTTTCTCAATAATATGAGCTATTATGAGGTCTGCGGCTTTTATGGGATCGGGTTCTACAGCAAAGCATGCGCCAAAGACATCTTTTAAACCGGATGTAGCAAGTTCTGTAACTTTTTTGCTTCCCAGGATAGGCGGCATTACACCGAGTACTGTGAAGATTCCACTGGCCATTACATAAAAGGCAATGGTTGCTGCCTTTTCCGAATACCACTCAGGCGCAGCTCCCGCGAGAGGGAGTTTATCAATGTCAACACCTATGGCGTTGGCTAATGCACAGGCAATAACAACGATCCTCGAATTATCAACACATGAGCCGACATGAAGGGAAGGAGGAATGTTAAGAAGACCGCATATTTCCTTAAGTCCCGGGCCAGCCAGCTCTTTTGCCTCCGGTACTTGCAAACCTGCTTTACCTGCAGCTACATTTACACAACCAGTTGTAAGCACCAGAATATCATTGGCTATGAGGCGCTTAATGAGTTCTACATGACCATAATCCTGTTTTATCTTTGGATTGTTGCACCCCACAACACCTACAGCGCCTTTTATTTTACCTGCTTTTATGGCGTCTATTAATGGATTCAGGCTCCCGCCGAGGGCACCTAAAATCGCTTCCACGGAAAATCCTGTCATACTCTTTACCGGTGAAACAGGTATATATATTCTATCCTTGTTTCTGCGGGAATAGTTTTCTATTGATTCCTTTACTATTCTGAATGCCTGTTCTTTTGCATTCTCGGGTGTGAATTCAATATGTTCCATTAAGGGAAATTTAGCTTTATCAGAAGTTGAATACAACTTGGTGTGATAGCACTGCGCCACCTGTCCCAGCGATGGCATGATACACTGGTAATCAACGATTATAGATTCCACAACCCCGGTAACCATAGTCAGTTCGGTCATAAGGTGGTTTCCTGCCATGGGGATTTTTTTCCGCATCATTAGCTCATTACCGGTGCAGCAGAGCCCTGCAAGGTTAATGCCTTTGGCGCCTTTAGCCTTTGCAAGCTCAATCATTCCCTTGTCTTCCACAGCCAGCGCTACCATCTCCGACACAACAGGACTATGGCCGTGGACCAATATATTAACCTGATCTTCTTTTAAAACCCCGAGGTTGACCTCGGAAAAGCCCGGCTGGGGCGTTCCAAATATAATGTCTGACAATTCTGTACCGATCATTGCTCCACCATAACCATCAGCAAGGCTATTCCTCACAGTATGTAACAATATTGACACATAATTGTTGTCCACACCCATATGTGTGCGGTGCATTGTCTCGGAGGTTTCCCTGTCTATCCCCCGTGGAATAACCTTTAATTTTTCCCAGAGATCAATTCTTTGTTTCGGAACTCTGCTAATAAAGGTGATTCTTTCCTTTTTCATCCCGAAATCTTCCATCATGGCCTCTGCGAGTTTCTTTGCAATCTCCTCATTGCCAATATTTGCTGTATCAATACCATATTCCTTAGCCACTCTTTTAAGTTTTTCAGGGTCTTTTATTGTATATCCGGGTGCCTTGCCCGTGCCTATTTTATGGAGAACCTCTACAAGATCACGGCCGTGGTCTGAATGAGACGCCGCACCTGACGCAATCATCCGCGCCAGATTCCTTGCAACGATTATGTCGGCGTCTGCACCGCATACACCGCGTTGTGGACCCTCGCCAAATGGGTCAATACGGCATGGACCCATAACGCATATACGGCATGATAGTCCCAATTCACAATATCCGCACTGAGGTTCCTGTTTCTTTAATCTGTCCCATGCAGTTTCTACTCCGTCTTCATGTGCCTTCTTAAGAGTTAATAATGTATCTTTACATATAGAAAATTCCGCATATTCACTCATTCCTACCTCCTGTTTAATTCCTGCAATTTATGTTTATAGGCCGTTAAGGACGTATATGTGCCTTTTTCCAATTCCTTGCTTCTTATTCCTAAATAGACCAGAGAGGCCATTTCATCAGTGCCTTTGTCCATTATTTTGTTGTAATCATCAAAGACAAGGGCGCCACATTTGCAGACCTCAACACATGCAGGGACTTTCCCTTCTTTCTGTCGCGATATACACTGGTCACATTTGTGAGCGGATATTTTATTAACGGAATGTATATGATACCTTATAACGCCAAAAGGACACGCCATTGCACACATGCCGCAGTTTATACACTGGTTGGGATTGATAAGTATCGTTCCTGTCGATGCTTCCCTGAATATGGCCTTTGTAAGGCATGCCATTTCACACGGCGCAGGGTCGCAATGTCTGCACTTATTAGGAAACGGTTCCTTGTTATTTGATAGCCCGATATGGATTCTCGGCTTTGAGAGAATACTTTCATAGGGAGCAGCATATGGGGAATTACTCAGTGAATGAGCAACAGAACATGCAAAACGGCATTGAAGACATCCCACACATCGCTCCGGTTTTACGACTACTACTTTCATAAAAACCTCCTTTATAATGGCTTGAGTATATCCATTAAGCTCGCCTCACCACTCACAATTTTTCTTGGATCAACGGTAAGCTGCATACCTTTTTTAATCAGATTTATAAAAATCCCCGCATCCTCAGGATTATTATAAAAAGCCATACCTACGGGGACATTGTCTCTTACTGCTAATTTTCTGAACTGGTTCTTACGGGGGAAGTGTTTTTCAAAAAAGGCAACTCCCTCTTCATCTTTCAGAACCCCTCCTGAGATAAGATGGAATGAACGGGTCTTAAGGCTGTTCATTCCGATACTGCCTGGATAAGGAGCATGTGAGCCTGACATATTCAATGCAGCAAAATATCCCTGTTCAACAGCTATAGGCCAGAGGGCATTGACCCATGGTCTTTTTCTTACTACATCCATTGCTTCACAGCAATCCCCTGCCGCATATACACCTTCTGCCGAGGTTTCAAGGAATTCATTTACCACAATTCCCTGAGCAATATAAATTCCTGATTTTCTTGCAAGGTCAACCCTCGGTTTTACACCCTTTCCGACTACAACAACATCGCTGTCCAGTTCAATACCGGATTTAAGAGAAACCTTGACTGTATTTCTTTTCATTTTTAGTTCAGAAACATCGTCCCCGGTGCGTATCGCTATGCCTATTTCCTTGAGATCCTTTTCAATAAATTGTGCGGTCTTTTCATCCAGGATCATGGAGAGGGGGTAGGGAGAAGAAACAACCAGGTTAACCTTAATATTACGTTCAATCAATCCACAGGCGGTTTTAATGCCCACAAAACCACCACCGACGACTGTTGCGTTTTCTTTTAGATACTGTTCAACCTTTTTTGCATCATCCATGTAACGGAGCGTGAAAGTCCTTTTTTCTTCATCATAAAAATCCGGTTTTACGGCATTTGCTCCTGTAGCAATGAGAAGTTTATCGTAATGAATTTCTTTCCCGCTGGAAGGCATCACTGACTTTTTACTGGTATTTATATGTTCTACCCTTTCTCCAAAGAAAAAATGAGTATTTGCGGGATAAGCGGATATATTTGTTATGGACATCTGGTCTTCTTGCAGGGTTTTGCCAAGATAGTAAGTAAGTAAAGGCCTGCAGTAAGGTGAATATTTTTCCTCAGATATAACGGTTATATTGGTATCAGGGGAAAATCTCAAAAGGGTATTCAGACATGACAGACCTGCTGCACTCAAGCCTATGATAACAGCGTTCATGCTACAGATATCCTTTCTTCACTTCCTTATAGCGACACATCTTAAAGCGGCAAATCGTCCTAACGAGTAGTTTCTTATGCCGGGCTTAAAACAGCATTTGTTATTTAGGGTGTGGGATTACGGGAATTCATCGCCTCTTTGAGTGCCTTGCCTGCCTTAAAGTGCAAGACTCTTTTTTCAGGCACTTCAACCTTTTCACCTGTCTTAGGGTTTCTTGCCTTTCTCGGTTTCCTATTCTTCAGTTTGAAGTTTCCAAAACCTCTTATCTCGATCTTCTCACCTTTAATAAGTGATTCTTTTATGCTGTCAAAAACAGTCTCGACGACAATCTCGGTCTGTTTTCTCGTAAGGCTGCCAACCTTTTCTGTTACCTTTTCTATGAGAACTGACTTAGTCATGGAACCTCCTGAAATCCCCCCATCCCCCCTTTGACAAAGGGGGGATGGGGGGATTTTATGGTGCAAATAGATATTTTACATTTACTGTTGGAAGGATACCTAACAATTCTTTCGGGCCTCTGAGTAAATTAATTAAAGAAAAACGTTCTTTTTTGCTGATCACTACTGGCTCTCCTTTTATCCCGGAAAGCTTTGCAGCAGTTTGTACTGCATCTTCAAGATTGCCGAGTTCGTCTACAAGGCCTGCCTTGAGTGCCTGCTCTCCGGTGAAGATCCGACCATCTGCAATCTTTTTTATATCATCGTAAAGCATCTTTCTACCATCTGCAACAGCTTTAATAAACTGCTCGTGTACATTATCGAGCACATTTTGAAGTATCTCTCGTTCCTCTTTTTTAATTCCACGGAATAATGATGCTATATCTTTGTGTCTGCCACTCTTTACCACCTCTGTTTTTATACCGAGCTTATTCATAAGTCCCTCTATGTTTGGGATTTCCATGATTACACCAATTGAACCTGTAAGTGTCCCTGGGTTCGCTATAATCTTAGTGGCAGGTGACGCTATATAATAACCTCCTGATGCAGCAACAGAGCCCATAGAGACCACGACCTTTTTTTTATTAACAGCCTTTCTTATCTCTTCGTATATCTCCTGTGCGGGCGCTACCGCACCTCCAGGGCTGTCAATGCGCAGTACAATAGCCTTAATTGAGGGGTCCTTTACATATTCCTTGATCTCATCAACAGTATCTTTTGAATCCATAATCATGCCTTCTATACGGATAAGTGCAACCCTCTCTCCTATAGGTAAGTTTTTTTGCAGCATTACAAATATAAGGCTGACAATTATGAGGAGTATAAACAGACCAAGGGAGATCAGAAGGACCTTCTTCATTCTTCAACCCTCTTCAGATTTTTCATGCTCAGTCCCAGTTTTTTCTCATCAAGATCTATCTTGATTATTCTGACATTGATAATATCGCCTTCTTTTAAAACATCCTCGATGCTTCCTGATGCTGGTTTGATAATCTCAGAAGAGTAAATAAGGCCTTCAACCCCGCCCTCAAGCTCAACAAATATGCCGAAATCAGTGATCCTGAGCACATTGCCTTTTAACTCTGAGCCGAGTTTAAACCTTTCCGGGATATCATGCAACCAGGGATCGGGTTCAAGCTGTTTCAGCCCGAGTGCCATCCTTTCAGCACTCGGTTCTATGCTCAGAATGATAGCCTCGATCTTTTGTCCCTTCCTTAGAATTTCTGAAGGGTGCTTTATATGTTTTGTCCATGAGAGGTCGGATATGTGTATAAGGGCATCCACACCCTCCGGAAGACCTATAAAAACACCAAAGTCAGTTATTGTCTTTACCTTGCCGGAAACCTTCTGGCCTACTACGTAGCACTGTGAGATAATCTCCCAGGGGCTTGGTTTTAACTGCTTTATACTCAGGGAAAGCCGTCTTTCATCTTTATCTACCTTTAACACAACGGCATCGACAGTCTCTCCGATAGACAGGTATTTTGAGGGATGTTTTGGCCTCAACAGCCAGTCTATCTCAGATATGTGCACAAGCCCCTCAAGACCTTCTTCGAGTTCAATAAATGCGCCATAGTCGGTAATGCTGACGACCTTACCCCTTACCTTGTTGCCGACAGGATATTTTTCATCAACAGTAGACCAGGGGTCAGGCTTTTTCTGTTTGTAACCTAATGTAACTTTCTCACTTTCTTCGTCGTATTTAAGGACAATAACTTCAATCTCATCTCCAAGCGCAAAAAACTCAGAAGGATGGTTTATCCTCCCCCAGGAGATATCCGATATGTGTAACAGTCCATCTATTCCGCCGAGGTCAACAAATACGCCGTAATCTGTGATGTTTTTAACTGTTCCTATCATGAGTTGACCCTCTTTAAGTTTCTCAATGGTCTTAACCTTTTTGCCCTGCCTCTCCTCTTCGAGGATTGCCCTTCTCGATATAATGACATTAGAGACCTTGTTGTTAAGTTTCAAGACCTTGAAGAGCATTTTTTTCCCGATAAGGCTATCAATCTCCTTAGGTGTTTTTATATCTACCTGTGAACCTGGAAGGAATGCAATTACTCCGGATAAATCCGCAGAGAAACCACCTTTTGTTTTTCCAATAACCTTTCCTTCCACAGGACTTCCATTCCTGAGTGCATTTTCAAGTGTTTCCCAAACCTTGATTTTTGTAGCACGCTCCTTTGATAGGGTTATAATACCATCAGAATCTTTTATATTCTCTACGTATACCTCTATGTTAGCACTCGGTTTAAGTGCAGTAATTTCTTCTTCTGAAAATTCCTCTATCGGTATAAAACCATCAGATTTATATCCGATATCAACTATGACCCCATCCTGCTTCAAAGCTAATACCTTTCCTTTCAGTATAGTTCCTTCTTTAATGCTGTGAAAGGTCTCAGCATAAAGCCTTTCCATATCGTTGTTTTTAAGTTCCACTAAAAGGTTATCCTCCTATATCTCTAATTCTCTTTCCCACTTCTTTTATAATCCACTCTGGAGTTGAGGCCCCGGCTGTTATGCCGAGCTTCTTTGCATTCTTAATCCACGCCTCTTTAATCTCAGAGGAAGTCTCTATATGGTATGTCGGCACCGAAAGAGACTTGCACAGCCTTGTAAGTTGAGTTGTATTTGCACTATTTTTACCGCCAACTACGAGCATTACATCAACCTTACGTGCCATCTTTTCTGTCTCCTTTAATCTAAGGGCTGTGGAATTACATATTGTATTATATACTTTTATCTCATTTGCATGCTCTAAAGCATCAGATAGAACCTTTTTTAATGCCTCCAGAGATTGTGTCGTCTGGACAACTATGCCCACCCTGCTTTTTAATTTCGGCAATGGCGTTTTACTATCGACGACTATAACATCATCATTGGCATAGCTCATTAGACCCTTTACCTCTGGATGGTTTTTCTCCCCAAGTATAACTACCTGGTAACCCTCTTCCATAAGAAGTTTAGCATAATATTGAGCCTTTTTTACAAATGGGCAGGTTGCATCTATTATTTCACAGCCCATGGAAGAAATCTCTTTTGAGAGGTGAAGTGGTATCCCATGAGTTCTGATTATCAAGGCCCTTATATCCTTCTTAGCCTTAATGTCCTCTATCGGGATAATCCCTTTCTCTTTGAGCATTTCTACTACCTGTGGATTATGGATTATCGGACCGAGGGTATATACCCCCTTGCGTTTTTCATTGGCTATCTGAAAGGCTATGTCTATAGCTCTCTTTACGCCAAAGCAAAACCCTGCCATCTTTGCTACAATTATTTCCATAAGTTATAAGATCAAGGCTAAGGCTGAGGATTTTTGTTTCCTGTATCCTCAAACTTAACCTTTAAGTTTTTTATTGCCTCTATTATATCCCTGCTTATCCTTTCCTGGTATTGTTTGTCTGTTTCTTCTTTATCACTCTCTATAGGGTTACCGAATATTACTGTTATTTTTGCAGGGCATAAAAACTTTGCGCCTACTGGAAGAGCCTTCTCTGTTCCCTTAATAAATATTGGAACAACAGGCATTCTACTTATGGCTGCAATTACACCTACACCTCTTTTTGCCTCAAGCAGACTGCCGTCAACGCTTCGGCCTCCTTCTGGAAACATAACAATAAGTTCCCCTTGCTTCAGTCTCTTAACAGCCTCTTTTATTGTAGAGGGCTGAGGTTTTCCACGTCTTACAGGGAAGGAGAATGACATGACAAACGCCCCTATCACTGGGATATTGAAAAGTCCTTCTCTTGCCATGTATGTAGCGCGCCTTTTTAAAGCTGCTCCGATAACAAGGGGATCCAGATAACTCACATGGTTTGCCGCTACGATAACCCCACCCTTCTCAGGGACATTTTCAGAACCGATAACCTCAAGTCTGTTAAAGACCTTCAAAATAATATAAAAGGTTGCCTTGAAAAACCAATAAAAAGAACTCACAAGTCCGCCTGATGCGGGCAAGGATCAGTCCTTATAAAATCAAGTATTTTTTTCGTAACCTGCTCTATAGAGAGATCCGATGAATCTACTAATAGAGCGCTAGGTGCAATTTTAAGAGGTGCGATATCGCGGCTGGAATCCCTCTTATCCCTGTCTATTATATTCCTTCTGGACTCATCTATGCTGATATCAATGCCCTTTCCCCTGAATTGAAGGTAGCGTCTTTTAGCCCTTTCCTCCACAGAAGCATCCAGGAAAATCTTTTTTTTTGCATCTGGAAATACAACTGTCGTTGTGTCTCTACCTTCAACAACAAGGTCAGAGTTCAAAGCATTATCCCTCTGGGCATGTAACAGAAAATCCCTGACAACCTTTCTTGCAGAAAAGACTGAAGAATAGTGGTCAATCTCCGCAGATCTTATATCTTCTGAAACATCCCTGCCATTAAGAAAGACCCTTCCATTGCAGAAGGTAATGTGGTTTTTGCTGATGATATCTCTGAGTTTATCATCACTGTCTTCTGGCTTTATCCCATTGCTACTCAATGCAAGAGCAACAGCCCTGTATAATGCTCCAGTGTCGAGGTAATTAAAGCCAAGCTCTTTTGCAATAAGCTTAGCTATGGTAGTCTTCCCCGAGCCTGATGGGCCATCTATAGCAATAACTTTACCCATTTACCTGGATATTCTGAGTCTACCATCTTGAAATACACAAAATCTGTTCTTCATTTTATCCTCATACTCATGTAATATCTTTCTTATAATCTCTGCTTTTTCGTTACCATTTGCATCTTCCATTCTTAAAATCAAGACTCCTGCATGTGACTTACCAGATTTGAATACAAGCTCGCCAAAATCTTTATCCATAGTGATTACCATACGGGATTCAGATATAGCTATTTTGAGTATTTCCGTATCTTTTGCCTTCGGGTCAATACTCCTTACGGTCTTTACGTCATACCCATTTTCTTTCAGCCATTCTTCTACTTTTTTCCCTACCCCGACATCAACAAGAAATTTCAATTTATTTTCAGGCATTAATACTTACCTTGTATTCAAAGCAAAGACCTGTTCTTCACTAATACGTTCAGAGGCATATAGTAAGACCGCCTGAATGTCCTCTTTTTCAAGTTCAGGGTAATCCTCCAATAACTTGTCAACTGTAACCCCACCTGCAAGGGCTTTTAATATTTGCTCCACTGTTATTCTCAATCCTCTAATCGTTGGCTTACCAACCATTACAGCAGGGTCAACCGTGATGCGCTTTAATAAATCGGTAGTGTGTTGTTTATACATTTTTAATACCTCCTAATTTAATGCTTTTAATATATTAATTAGAAATTGGACGACTTGTGAGGTCGGATGTCAATAGTGGACACCAAACCTTTCGTGCTGCCAGTTGTCCGGCCCGAACATCAAAAGTTTTTCTCTGGGTCTTTCACTTTCAGGGCGATTTCTTATCCAGTGTTTTTCTTTTCCAGAATTTTTATTCACTTGCTATCTCAAATTTTTAATTTGCACTTTCATTATGCAGTTAGCCTTCTCAAAATTTCAAAAAACCCGGGGAATGATATGTTTACTGATGAGACATTGTTTATTGTTGTTGTCCCATCAGCAATAAGGGCTGCTATTGACAATGACATTGCAACCCTATGGTCTCTGTAACTTTCTATAAACGCACCTTTTAATCTCCTCTTACCTAAGATATTTAATCCATCATCGAATTCTTCGATTTCTGCACCCATTTTCCTAAGTTCTGTTGCCATGCTCTTTATCCTGTCAGACTCTTTTACCCTCAGTTCTTCTGCGCTCCTTATGGTTGTAATGCCTTCAGCCTGAGTTGCTGCAACACAAAGGATTGGGAACTCATCAATAAGTGCAGGGATTTTTTCTTTTGTTATATCTATGGCCTTCAGCTCTGCGCCTCCTTTGCAGTGAATATCTGCAACAGGTTCACCGGATAAATTTCTTATATTATAAATCTCGATATCTGCCCCCATCTCTTTAAGTGCACTAATAAGGCCGGTCCTTGTCGGATTGATTCCTACTCCCATTATTGTAATATCAGAATCTTTGATTAATAATGCACCGATTATGAAAAACGCAGCAGATGAGAAGTCTCCTGGCACATGAACCTCTGTACCCTTTAATTCTGTCCCACCTTTTATCCCGACACTGAGTCCATCAACGTTTATCTCGGCGCCAAAAGAAGGTAACATCCGCTCAGTGTGGTCTCTTGATTTGGCAGGTTCTATTATTTCTGTCTCTCCGTCTGCATAAAGACCTGCAAGGAGGATTGCTGATTTAACCTGTGCACTTGCTACAGGCATGGTATATCTGATAGCATTAAGCCTTCTGCCCTTAATGGCAATAGGTGGATATCTGTCCTCACTTCTTGCCATTATCTCTGCACCCATCTGCCTTAATGGAGTGATAACCCTGCCCATGGGCCTTGTTCTCAGGGATTCATCACCGGTGAGTACGGAGAAGAATGGATTACCTGATAGGATTCCTGACAGCATCCTGATGGTTGTTCCTGAGTTTCCACAGTCAATGACATCATAAGGTTCTTTCAGGCCATAAATACCATTGCCATTGATTACCAATTCAGAGTTCGGGGCTTGGAGCTTGGAGCTTTTACCCCCTCCCTTACCCTCCCCCCTCGAGGGCCCGCCTGCCATCCGTCGGGCAGGGGAGGGATGGGTGGGGGGGCTGACTTCTGAAATGTCCACTCCTAATTCCCTGAACGCATTCATAGTGCTTATTGTATCTTCTGCCCTTAGAAAGTTTTTTATGATACTTTTCCCTTTTGAAAGGGATGAGAAGATTACCGCTCTGTGAGATATGGATTTATCAGGGGTAGGATAAAATGTGCCTTTAAAGCTCTTTGCCTTGACGAGTTCAATTCTGTCCAATACCTTCCCTCAGTGTCCGGGCCTTTTTGAAATCCCTTTCAAGGGATTCAGAATCAAGAGCCCTGAGATACTGGCTTACCCTGTCGAGATTGTTTTTAAAAATCTCAATAGATTCGAGGAGATTATCCTTATTAAGAATACATATATCGCGCCATAGTTCCGGGGAACTTGATGCTATCCTCGTGGTATCCATAAAACCCTGTCCTGAAAATTTAAGATATGAGTTGTCTATATCTGCTACCGTATTCATTATTATATATGCAATTAGATGAGGCAGGTGGCTTACTGATGCATATATCCTGTCATGTTCGTCAGGGTTGATCAATTTTACAATAGAGCCAAAAGTCTTCCATATGGCTATAATCTTTTCAAGGGCGTTTTTGTCTGTCTTTTCTGTAGGCGTAATAATGCACTTCGCACCCTTGAAGATATCTGCTGTTGCTGTATCAATTCCTGAATGGTTACTACCCGCTATAGGGTGTCCTCCAACAAAATAGACGCCTTCAGGCATTAATGCCTCCATATCGCGTACGAGTTTTCCTTTCACACTACCAACATCGCTAACTATAGCACCTTTGTTTAATGAGCTATGTATTTTCTTTGCAATATCAATAAAACTTCCGACAGGGGTTGCAAACAATATAAGGTCTGAACCAATGCATGCCTTTGCAGGGTCAAGCTCAAATGAGTCAATTATCGTTTTTTCTTTTGCCCTCTGCAGATTTTCTTTCCATCTCCCGAAACCTGTGACCTCATTACAGAGTTTGTTTTTTTTCAGCGCAAGGGCAAAAGAACCACCAATCAGACCAACACCGATTATAGTTACCTTATTGAAAATCATATCTCTCTTCCAACAGCGGCTGCTATAGGTCTTAATTCTTTCATCAACTTTTTAAATTCATCAGGCTTCAGAGACTGTTCTCCATCAGATAGCGCTTCTTCAGGATTTGTATGAACCTCAATGAGAAGCCCATCTGTCCCTGCTGCTACAGCTGCCTTTGCCATAGGTGCAACATAAGCCAATTTACCCACGGCATGACTCGGATCAACAATAACAGGAAGGTGTGTAAGTTGCTTAAGCACCGGAACTGCACTAAGGTCAAGGGTATTCCTGGTTGCAGTCTCGAATGTCCTTATGCCTCTTTCACAGAGGATTACATTCTGATTACCCTTAGACATTATATATTCAGCAGCCATAAGCCATTCTTTTATTGTTGCTGACAAACCTCTTTTAAGCAAAACCGGCTTGTTACATGCGCCGACCTCAAGGAGCAATCTGAAGTTCTGCATGTTCCTTGCTCCTATCTGTATTATGTCTGCATATTTTAAGATAACCTCTATATCCCTCGGGTCCATCAACTCTGTTACAACCGGAAGTCCTGTCTTTTTTCTCACATCTGCAAGGTATTTCAACCCTTCTTCACCAAGACCCTGGAAAGAGTAAGGTGAAGTACGCGGCTTAAATGCGCCCCCCCTTATAAATGTAGCGCCTGCATCCTTGACCTTCTCTGCAATACTCATCAGCATGGTTTTGTTCTCTATTGCACATGGACCTGCAATTACGTGTATTTTTTTGCCCCCGATAGTCTGCCCCCTTACATTGATAGTTGTATCCTTTGCCTTGAAATCCCTGCTTGCGAGCTTGTAGGGTTTGAGTATCCTCATTACATCTTCTACACCCGGCATCAGCCTTATAGCGTTTTCTTCTTCCTCTGTTATCTTTGAGGTATCACCAATAACCCCGACTATAGTTCTTTCAGTACCTTTTGAGATATTTGCTTTCAAACCGCGGTGTTCAAGTTTCTTTATAATACGCTTCAGTTCTTCTTCAGTTGTACCCGGGTTTAAAACAATGATATCCATTTATCCCCTCCAGATTTATAAGTACGGAAACAGGTCCTAAAAGACAGGATATTGCCCTTGAGCGGTTTTGGTCGATGCGACCACCTCGGAGGTCGGTACGACCGAGAATGAGCGAAGGGGTAATATCCTGTCTTTAGAAGTGTGCTCATTTCACTTATTACTCCTTGCTCTCTTTAATGCTTCGATAAACCTTTTATTCTCTTCAGGCAAACCTATGGTTACCCTGATTTCCTCAGGTCCTACAGGCCTGACAATTACTCCATATCTTAACAATTTATTATACAATTCATTTGAATCCTGTCCCAAAAGTATATATAAAAAATTTGCCTCTGTAGGGATATATTTCAGACCGAGAGAGTTGAGCTCTCTGTAAAGATATCCTTTCCCCTGTTCATTTATTTCCAGGGAGTATATGACATGATCTTTATCTTTAAGCGCCCATAAAGCTGCATTCTGTGCTAAAGTGTTAGTGTTAAAGGGTGGTCGGAGTTTATTCATCTCGAAGATTATATCCTGTCTTGCGATCCCATAGCCAATCCTGAGACCCGCAAGGCCGTAAATTTTTGAAAAGGTTCTTAGTATCAGTATATCTCTTCCATCTCTGAAATGTTTCATGCTATCAGCATATTCAGGGTCAGCGACATATTCATAGTAAGCTTCATCGACTACAACTAATATCCCGTCAGGAAGTCTGTTCAGCAGGCGATCAAATTCAACTCGTTTGTTTATAGTACCTGTTGGGTTGTTCGGATTTGCTATAAAGAACATCTTCGTTTTGGAGGTAACCGCATCAGCCATTGCATCGAGGTCATGTGTGTAATGTTTCAAAGGTATCTGAACAGGTCTTCCACCTATTGCCTGCACTGCCATAGGGTAAACGATAAACGATGGATGGGCCATAACAGCCTCGTCACCAGGTTCGAGAAATGTCCTTACAGCAATATCAATAAGTTCGTTCGAGCCATTACCAAGGATTATCTCGTCTTCTCTGACAGACAGTTTGTCTGATAATGCTCTTTTAATATAATACCCACTCCCATCAGGATATCTATTTAAGCTGTTTGAACTATTGGAACTTTTTAAATAATCTACTATTGCCTTTAACGCCATGGGTGATGGGCCAAGAGGGTTCTCATTGGATGCAATCTTTATAGAGTCCTTCACGCCGAGTTCCCGTTCAAGCTCCTCTATTGGTTTGCCGGGGATATAAGGCCTGATTTCTGAGACATGGTCCGGCGGTTTAATCATCAAGTTCCACCATGAGGATAGGAACCAAGAATCTTGACATAAAGGCAGTAATCTTTTATGTTTTCGATTGCCTTCTTCAGCTTCTTGTCATCTATATGTCCCTCCATATCAACAAAGAATATATACTCCCATGCCTTTCTCTTGGAGGGCCTTGATTCTATTTTTGTAAGGTTAATCTTTGACTTTTTAAAAGGTGAAAGGATGTCGTACAGAGCTCCGGGCTTATCCTTAATCGAAAACATAATAGATGTTTTGTCTCTACCAGTCTTTGGAGGAGATTCTTTTGAGATAACAAGGAATCTTGTACAATTGTGCTTGCTGTCTTCGATACTCTTTTCGGCAAAATGCAGGTCATAGACCTTTGCAGCCAACTCACTTGCAATAGCTGCTGCCTCATCATCCCGGGATGCAAGCTCGGCTGCTTTAGCTGTACTTGTGGTTTCGATTATAGGTATCCTGGGAAAGTTTGATTCAAGCCATCGTCTGCACTGTGCTGTTGCAGGTGGGTGGGAATAAATCTTTTTGATCTTTGCCTTATCTCCGCTCTTCGACATGAGGTTATGGGATATCTCGAGCATTACCTCAGCAGCAACCTTGAGGTCATAATCCATGAACATATCGAGTGTATAGCTGATAACACCTTCGTTTGAGTTTTCGATAGGTACAACGCCGAACTCTGTCTTACCGGCCTCAACAGTATCGAATACGTCCCTGATACTTTCGACCGGCACAAAAAGAGCAGATGAACCAAAGTGTCTCAATGCTGCAAGATGTGTGAAGGTTGCCAGTGGACCCAGACAGGCAACTTTTAAGGGTTCCTCGAGGGAGAGGGATGCAGATAGAATTTCCCTGAATATGACTTTCAGGGTATCATTTGGAAATGGTCCTTTGTTAAGGGCTGTAAGACGTTCTAATATTTCCCTTTCGCGCTCAGGGGAATAGAATTTTGCCTTCTCATTACGTTTGATATGGGCAATCTCAATGACAATATTAGCCCTCTTGTTCAGGAGCTTAACTATCTCATCATCAATTTCGTCGATTTCTCTTCTTAATTTTTTAAGTTCTTCCATATGACCATGTGGTAATAAATCAGCATTATAGTCTGGAAAATCAAATAATTGATCAATCAACCAGCCCGCTGATTTAGAGCTATTATTACAAATTATTTCTTATTTTTTCAATTTAAATGAACCGCCGGAACTTTCAACCTCTTTCATCCCTTTCGATGCCAAGGATGGATGTTAGTATTATTATTAAATATGCTAACATTAATCAGGTTATGGAAATACCATTTAAAAGGTCAAAAAAAGGCATAACTTTCAAGGTTAAGGTAGAGCCAAAGTCTTCAAAAAGGGGTATTTCAGGCCTTGTTGGTGATGCCCTTAAGATAAGAGTCAATGCCCCTCCGGTTAGAGGGGCTGCAAATGAAGAACTCATAGAGATTCTTTCCGAAGAGTTTTGCATCAAGAAAGCCGCCATAAAAATTATCAGAGGACACTTTTCAAGAGATAAAGTCGTGGAGATAGAGGGGATGGAAGTAGCGCCGTCAATTTTAAAAACTAAATAAAATCAGCAAGTTTTATTCTGGCATTTTTTACTCACCTTTTTCAAAAGTATGGATTCTCTCAATTAAAACTATTTCTCTGATCCCTCGTGATAACTTAAAGCAATATGTAATACAATGTCTTCTTACAGACGTTTAATAGTAAGGGATTTAATTAGATGATCCAAAGACCCTTTTGAATATATAATCTACGTTTATTAGATAATATTCGAGATCGAAAATATTCTCAATCTCTTTTGATGTTAGGTATTTTTTGACTTCTTTGTCTTTCAATAATAACTTCTTGAACTGAACCCCTGCCTTCCAGCTCTTCATTGCATCCCTCTGCACGATACTGTATGCACTCTCGCGGTCGAGTCCCTTCTCTATAAGGGCAAGCATAACCCTTTGTGAGGTATAGAGGCCATAGCTCCTTGCCATATTTTCTTTCATCCTCTTCGGATACACATAAAGACTCTCGAGGATTCCCTTAATCCTATTAAGCATGTAATCAACGAGTATTGAGCTATCAGGGATTATTACTCGTTCAACAGAAGAATGTGAGATATCCCTTTCATGCCATAGTGCGATATTTTCGAAAGCTGCCATAGCATTTGACCTCACGAGCCTTGCAAGACCGGTGAGGTTTTCGCACCCGGCAGGATTCCGTTTATGAGGCATCGCTGATGAGCCCTTCTGTCCTGCCATGAACGGTTCTTCTGCCTCAAGAACCTCTGACCTCTGGAGATGCCTTATCTCAACAGCTATCTTTTCGATAGAAGCTGCAATCAGTGCAAGGGTTGTGAGATACTCTGCGTGCCTGTCCCTCTGGACTATCTGTGTTGCAACAGGTTCGGGCTTCAGGCCAAGTTTTTTACATACCTTTTCTTCAATCGCAGGTGGGATATTGGAAAATGTACCAACAGCACCGGAGAGCTTTCCTACGCTTATCACATCCTTTGCTTTTTTTATCCTTTCGAGGTTTCTCTTCATATCTTCATACCATAGGGCGAACTTAAGGCCAAATGTTATGGGTTCTGCGTGGACACCGTGGCTCCTGCCCATCATAGGTGTATTTTTATATTTGTATGCCTGTCTTTTAAGGACATCAATCAATTCCTGTATATCTTTGATGATTATATCCGAGGCGTCCTGTAAAAGGAGGGCCAGGGCTGTATCCAGTATATCCGATGAGGTCAATCCCCTATGTATGAACCTCGACTCAGTGCCGAGATTCTGAGCTACTGATGTAAGAAATGCTATGACATCATGTTTCACAACCTTCTCTATCTCGTCAATCCTCTTGATATCAAATCTTGCTTTTTTCTTAATGGCTTTCAGGGCATCCTTTGGTATCTTACCGAGCTCTGACCATGCCTCACATGCAGCAATCTCTACATCAAGCCATTTCTGGTATTTGGTCTCGATATCCCACAGCTTCCCCATCTCAGGGCGTGTATAACGTGATATCATAATCCCCCCTTAAAGAAAAATTTCTATAAGCATTTATTATTTTGCCCCAGATAATTCAATTAGTTACGACTCCAATTCCTTAATTTTACCATCTATCCCCTTGCAAAAAAAGATATTTTTATGTTAGTCTTACCTTTCCGAAGGAAAAAATCTGTATTTCTCATCAGGAAATACGCCTTTTCACAAATATTTTGTACAGAAAAACCCAATAACCAGAAAAAGGGTTTTGAAAAGACAGGAGGAGAAAAAAGAATATGGTAGCAGCAATGAAGGAACTGCTTGAGGCAGGGGTTCACTTTGGCCATCAGGTAAAACGATGGCATCCTAAGATGAAAAAATACATTTTTGGAGAGAGAAACGGTATATATATCATTGACCTTCAGAAGACGGTAAAGGGTCTTGAAGTGGCATATAATTTCATAAAGGGTATGGCATCAACAGGAGCGCCGATACTTTTTGTCGGTACAAAAAAACAATCACAGGATGCGATTCAGGAAGAGGCAACAAGGGCAGGTGCATTTTATGTCAACCAGCGCTGGCTTGGGGGCATGTTATCGAATTTTTCCACGATAAAAAAGAGTATAGCAAAACTGAAGAAGTTTGAGACTATGAAAGAGGATGGCACATTGGCTCTGCTTACCAAAAAAGAGGTTGCTGCCATTGAAAAGGAAAGGGCTAAATTGGAAAAGAACCTGTTAGGCATTAAAGATATGACAAGCCTTCCGGCAGCCCTGTTTATAGTGGACCCGAAGAAGGAGAGGATTGCTGTTTTAGAGGCAAGGAAACTCTCTGTGCCAATAGTTGCAATAGTTGACACAAACTGTGACCCGGATGAAATTGATTATGTAATCCCTGGTAATGATGATGCTATAAGGGCCATAAAACTTATAACATCAAAGATAGCAGATGCTGTGCTTGAAGGTAAAGAGATACTATCAAAGACTACGGCAGAAGAGGCTGAGAGTCTGCAGGTTGAAGATAAGATACAGCAGGAAGAGGCCGAGGTAGCAGAATGACAATGGTATCTGCAGAAATGATTAAGAACCTCAGGGAGAAAACAGGCACTGGCATGATGGAATGCAAAAAAGCCCTTACAGAGTGTAACGGGGATTTTGAAAAAGCTATAGACTTACTCAGACAGAAAGGTCTTGCAAGTGCAGTAAAAAAAGCAGGGAGGACCGCATCTGAAGGCCTCATTCACTCTTATTTACATATGGGCAAGATAGGAGCAATGATAGAGGTTAACTGTGAGACAGACTTTGTTGCAAGGACTGATGATTTCAAAGAACTTGTCAAAGATATCGCTATGCATATAGCAGCTGCAACCCCACTATACTTAACAAGAGATGATGTGCAGCAGGATACCATAGAACGTGAAAAAGAGATATACAGGGCACAGGTTGCAGACAAACCGCCACACATTGTTGAAAAGATTATAGAGGGGAAGCTCGAGAAGTTTTACACTGATACCTGTCTTCTTGATCAGCTATTCATTAAGGATCCGGAACAAAAGAAGAGGATTAAAGATATCGTCTCTGAGAAGGTTGCAAGATTGGGCGAGAATATTGTCATACGAAGATTTGTCAGATTCCAGCTTGGAGAGACAGCACAAGGATAGAGAGCTTGATATACAAAAGGATACTCCTGAAAATTAGTGGTGAAGCTATGATGGGAGACAAGGGCTATGGAATTGATTCATCTACTGTTGATTTTATAGCTAAAGAAATAAAGGAAGCAGTTTCCAGCGGAGTTGAAGTTGCAGTAGTGATTGGTGGGGGTAACATCTTCAGAGGGGTAGAGGCAAGTGTAAAAGGGATGGAAAGGGCATCCGCAGATTACATGGGAATGCTTGCAACTGTTATTAATGCCCTTGCCCTTCAGAATCACCTCGAAAAGCACGGGGTTCCAACAAGGGTTCAGTCAGCAATAGAGATGAAGGAACTTACAGAGCCATATATAAGGCGCAAGGCAATGAGACATCTCGAAAAAGGAAGAACGGTCATCTTTGCTGCTGGTACAGGGAACCCTTATTTTACAACTGATACCGCTGCAGCACTGAGGGCTATGGAGATTGGTGCAGAAGTCATACTTAAGGCAACAAAGGTTGATGGTATATATTCATCCGACCCCATGAAAGACCCTACGGCAAAAAAATATAGCACGGTCGCTTATATTGATGTACTTAAAAGGGGTCTGAGTATCATGGATT
Organism: Thermodesulfovibrionia bacterium; assembly: GCA_041500225.1. GTDB lineage: Bacteria > Nitrospirota > Thermodesulfovibrionia > Thermodesulfovibrionales > SM23-35 > 0-14-3-00-41-53. The sequence goes on from JBGQLV010000003.1 coordinate 80,316, forward strand.
CGACTGCTGTATCATTATGTATGGACAATAACCTCCCTATTGTGGTATTTAATCTGAGAGGGAAAGGTAATATAAAAAAAATTATAGAAGGTAAGAAGATAGGAACTCTTGTAAGGCTAAATAATGGAGCAAGAGTTAAAAAGAAAAACCGCTGAGCGGATGTCGCGTACCATCGAAGTCCTGAAGAAGGAATTCGCTTCTGTCAGGACAGGAAGGGCTTCTCTGGCACTTCTCGATGGAATAATGGTAAATTATTACGATACACAAACTCCGCTTCAACAACTTGCAAGCCTGAGCATACCTGAGAGTCGTCAGATAGCAGTACAGCCATGGGATCAAAAAATCATTCCTGATATCGAGAAGGCTATTATGAAATCGGACCTCGGCCTGACGCCTATGAATGACGGCAAGATAATAAGGATAAATATCCCTCCGCTTACAGAGGAAAGAAGGAAGCAGCTTGTGAAAGCTGTAAAGAAAAAGGCAGAAGAAGCAAAGATATCAATAAGGAATATCAGGAGAGATGCAAACGAAGAGCTTAAAAAACTTGAAAAAGAAAAACACCTCAGTGAAGATGAAGTCAAGAAAATACAGGAGGAGACACAGAAGATCACAGATTCATACATAGCTAAAGCGGATGAGGTTTTAGGGCACAAAGAAAAAGAGATAATGGAGGTGTGAGCTGACAAACAGCAATTTCATTCTGAAAGTAACAGACGCAAAGTTGATAGATATTCAGAAGGCTCTTCAGACAGCAGGCATAAAAGTAAGAAGTATTATTGAGGTATTTAAGGAAGAAGAAAAATCACAAGAGGCGAAAACGAAAGAGGCAGAATAGTGGCAGATAAAAAAACTAAAAAGAAAAAGATAAAAAAACCTGGCAGGAAGAACTTAAAACCTGTTGTCAAAAAGATCTCTCGGAAAATCAAGCCAAAACCGAGTAAGAAAAAAAAGATAGCTACTAAAAAACCTGTTGCGAAAAAGGTCTCTCGGAAAACTAAGCCAAAACCGGGTAAGAAAAGAAAAACAATTGCCAGACCTTCAATATCAAAGAAACCGATAAGTAAAAAGTCAGAAGGGGAGAGAAAAGCTACCCTTAGGAAGGCGCTTATTGGCAGAAGAGAAGAAATCGTAAAAGAGGCAAAGACTGAGATATCTAAGTATATAAAAGGTGAGACAAAGCACCTTGTAGAGACAGCCCTTGATGACGGAGACTGGTCTGTTATTGATCTATCAGAAGATATCAGCCTGAAGCAGTTGAGTACCCATAGAGAAACCCTCCTTAAGATAGACGAGGCCCTGAGGAAAATTGACGAAGATACCTATGGTAAATGCGAGGATTGCGGAGAAGAGATAAGCGAGAAAAGGCTTAAGGTCATTCCATTTGCGATTTACTGTAGAGACTGTCAGGAAAAAAGAGAGCAGCTTGAAGAGATAGAGAGGGAAAAAGGGTTGGGTTAACTACTAATTTCTCCGTTAATACCCGGGAAACATTTATTATATACCTCATCCAGTATCTCTTTTGCACCCCTTGAAAGGATGTCTTCTGCCAGTGTAACTCCGAGGGATTCCGCATGCTCAGGGCTGCCTTCTATGTGCCCTTTTATAATCCTGTCTCCTGTAATGCTCCCAACAAGGCCATCCATAATAAGTTTGGAGTCCTGACTGACTATCCTCGCATAGGCAGCTATAGGCACCTGGCATCCTCCTTCCAACTGTTTTAAGAATGCCCTTTCAGCTTTAACGCATATAGAAGTTTCGGGATGATTCAACGGCGCAATAAGGTTGTTGATAGACCTATCAACAATCCTGCATTCTATACCTATAGCTCCCTGGCCTATTGCAGGAAGGCTTATTTCAAAAGGCAGTATCTCTGTTATCCTGCTTTGCAGTCCAAGTCTTTTGACACCGGCAGCTGCCAGGATTATAGCATCAAAATGCCCTTCATCAAGTTTTTTAAGTCTGGTATCAAGATTGCCTCTAAGCTGTTCAATCTTTAAATCAGGCCTGATATTGAGCAATTGACATGAGCGTCTTAGACTGCTCGTCCCTATTTTTGCCCCATCCGGAAGGTCTTTGAATTTGCAAATTGCGAATTGCGAATTACGAATTCTGGAAATGAAGGCGTCCCTCGGGTCTTCTCTTTTACAGATAACTGCAAGATAAAGACTATCAGGAAATTCTGTTGGTACATCTTTCATGCTGTGGACAGCAATGTCAGCCTCATGCCTTAAAAGTGCCTCTTCTATCTCCTTTACAAAAAGGCCCTTACCACCAACTTGTGCAAGGGGCACATCTAAAATCTTATCTCCAGTAGTCTTTATCTTATTAAGTTCGATTTTCAGGTCAGGATAAATTCTTTTAAGCTCAGATTTAACCCATTCAGCCTGCCAGAGCGCAAGTTTGCTGCCGCGTGTGCCAATAGATATCCTACTCATTCTTACTTTCCTCATCGTTAATGCCATAAAGTCTTCTTATAGTCGCTGTTAAAATATCTTTATCTTCTGAACTTTCTTTCAATGCTGCCGTGGGAGGATGAATAAGCTTATTTATAATAGCAGCAGCCATATATTCGATAGCCTTTTTCTCTTTTTCGCTAATCTCCGGAATCTTATTTAAAAGCCTGTCGATTTCCTCTTTTTTAATTTCCTCTGCCTTTTCTCTCAGGGCGACAATTGTCGGCACAGAATCAAGAGAAGACTGCCACTTAAGAAACGTCTCAATCTCTTCTTCGATTATCATTTCTGCCTTCTCCGCCTCTTTCTGCCTTTCAAATATGTTTGTATCGACAACCCCCTGCAGGTCATCAATATTATAAAGATAGACATTATCCAGATCGTTAATTCCAGGGTCAATATTTCTTGGAACAGAGATATCAATAATGAAGACCGGCCTCTGCCTTCTCTCCTTCATCACCTTCTGCATCTGGCTTTTCAGCAACACATAGTTTGAGGCGCCGGTCGAACAAATGACGATATCAGTTCGTACCATCTCCTGGATAAACTCATCAAACTTAACAGGTCTTCCATTAAATTCCTTTGCAAGGTCACAACCGCGCTCATATGTTCTGTTTGCGACGATAATCTCCTTCACTCCACTGCCGATCAAATGCCTTGCAGCAAGTTCAGCCATCTCCCCGGCGCCTAAAAGCATGGATACCTTCTTTGACAGGTCAGTAAATATCTTTCTTGCAAGTTCAACAGCCGCAAAGCTTATTGATACAGCATTTTCAGCTATCCTTGTTTCTGTCCTCACCCTCTTTGCAACAGAGATAGCCTTTTTCATAAGCCTGTTCAGAAGAAAGCCCGTAGTCTTTTTATCGAGGGCCAACTCAAAAGCATCTTTAAGTTGCCCAAGGATTTGAGGTTCGCCGACGACCATAGAATCAAGGCTCGATGCAACCCTGAAGATGTGCTTCACTGCATTTATGTCATCATAGATATAAAGGGCATTATCGAGAGACTCTCTATTTATATTGTGGAATTCTGAGAGGAATGTCTTGATAGATTCAGATGCCTTTACAGTATCCCTGACATTTGCATAAAGTTCTACCCTGTTACAGGTAGACAGTATCACAGCCTCTTGTACCTCAGGGAGTTCTCTGAACCTTATCAGGCCCTCTTCGAGCCTGAGGCCATTAAATGTAAATTTCTCCCTGGTATCAACGTCAGCAGTTTTGTGGTTAAGCCCGACTACAAATACTTTCATAGGAAGACATGGAGACCTTTCTGGAGTAATTTAATACCGAAAAAGGCGATAAGAATCGTTAAAAAACCGATTATAGATAATAAAGCAGCCCTTTTACCTCTCCACCCGGCTATAAGTCGGGCGTGAAGTACAATGGCATAGATGAACCATGTTATAAGCGACCAGACCTCTCTCGGATCCCAATTCCAGTATCTTCCCCAGGCCCTCTCTGCCCATAAAATACCTGTTATTATTGCAAGCGTAAGCAAAGGGAACCCAATGGTTATCAGCCTGTAATTTATTTCATCGAGGGTCTGGAGGCTCGGTAATCTCTCAAATAGCCCACCGAGGCGTTTGGATTTCACATAATGTTCCTGAACAAGATACATAAGACCTATTCCAAATGCCATTGCAAAAGCAGCATTACCTAAAAAGGCAAAAACTGTATGTATGCCGAGCCAGTAACTCTGCAGAGCAGGGCTTAGGGGTTTTATCTCTCTCGACAGCATTGCGGAGGAAAGCATCAGAACAAATACAACGGGCATGATAAAGGAGGAGAGAAGGATAATCCTGTATCTGAACTGTAAGATGAAAAAGATAAGGACTATACACCAGGAAAAAAAAGATGTTGCCTCATGTGCACTTGTTATGGGTATATGACCTGCGATAACATAACGATAAATAATACTTACAGTATGAATGGTAAACCCAATACCGGCCGATGAAAGTATAATCTTTGATGTGATTTTTGAACCTTTGAAGAGTTCTATAATACTGACAATAGTTGCAGCGAAATAAAAGGTCAGGGCTAATTCAAATAATATTATCCCCATCAGAAGCAACCAAGCTCACAGTCCGTGATCTTTATATTAAGCTCATCAGCTGCCCTGCCGACCTCCTTATAAGAAACAGAAAGCTCCTTAGCAAGCTTTCTGGCAACAGGGCAGGGAAGCTTACCATTAATGGCTTTTTTCTTTATCTCTTCTGTCACCTTGTTTTTCATCTCAAAAGTCCATGTATATTTTACCTAAATTGAGCAAAATTTATCTCTTTCCTTTCAACCCTTGCGCATCAGGTTTCAAAAATTCGATTTAACCGTTAACCCGAAAAATGCAGTTGACATCAGATATATATGCAGAAAAACCTTTACAAACACATATGCCGACTTGTTGGTACAAAGGGTCATGAAAATAATAACACCCTCCCCAACCCCTTCCGTCATAAGTAAGACGGACCTCCCATCAAGGGAGGGGAGATATAGAGAGAGAGTCCCCTCTCCCCTTGTGGGAGAGGCCCGTCAATAAGTAAGACGGGAGGGTTAGGGTTAGGGTGAGGGGTATTTTCGTAGCAAATCGCAATTTGGCTTTGAATGAAATCAATATGTCATGCATGAAAACGTAGAGGTTCAACCATGTTTGAATATTCCTGCAAATGCGGCGTTAGCGATTTTTGAACAGTTTTAATTTTGAATATTTTGGTATATGTCCGAAATCTTCATCACCTGTAAAAAGATGGCAGTTATACGAAATTACAACAGATGCGATAAGGGCATCAATTGTGCTTGCTGATTTCCCATTCTTAATAAGGTGATTTTTTAATTCTGCTGCTTTAATATAATCTTTTCTTGCCTATCTATATATACATTTTTTATAAAAATTATATTAGAATAAATTTACATGTTGCAGGGAAAATATATTTACCTTAGAATTGAAACCATAGACTAAACAGCAAAAGGTTAAACAACAAAAAAAGAAAATATGAAGCGAACAATTCTTATTTTAGGTATTGTCCTGATATTCCTTCTGCCTGTTTCAGCATCAGGACAAGACAAAAAAAACTATATCGCAGTAAAAACAGGAGTTTATACTTTTTTGGGTGGACTCGAAGAAGCAAATTTTTCTACAGGATTTAATGGGGAGATGGTATACGGATTTTATCTTCACCCAAACTTTGCCCTTGAGGCCGGAACAGGCTATTTCCACGATGGCGTAAATAAAGGATATGGAAACAATGTAAAGGGAATACCAATCACATTGACTGCAAAAGGCATATATCCCTTTAGAAGTGCCGAATTCTTTGCAGGAGGCGGTACCGGAGTGTATTTTGCGAAGTTCCACGGCCAGGTTAACGACATTGTTGCTGATAAAAGGGACACTGTCTTCGGAGGTCATCTCGTTATCGGTGCAAACTATAATATCTTGCCTGTTATCTTTCTCGGGATAGAAGGGAAATACATAGTTACAGACAAAGCCGAATTTAATGTCTTTAGCCCTCATCTCAGCGGTTATACTATAACATCAAATTTCGGATTCAGATTTTAAAATGAGTATAAATAAATGAAAGTGATCCTTCTGTTTATTAATTATAAAAATTTGTCCGTCAGATGCCACTTCTCTAAGTTATTCTGTTATCTTTATATTTCTTAATAAGTCCTGTTACAAAGTCTACGAATCCTTCCACATCATCCCTGCGAAATCTTTTAGCATTTTTAGGTATTCCTTGCGGAGGTTTTTTTCAATAGAGAGAATAACATTATTCACATATTTTTGAAGGGGAAATATGGGATGTGTTAGGCTGCCCCTTTAATTATGTCAAGTACACTTGAGTTTTTAGACTTGACAAAGCGTAACCGTATAGGTTACATTTAAATGTGATATTGTCGTTCGTGCACAAAGAGCTTGAACGGTTTTACCATACTGGTGCTACATCGGGCATTCAGGCGATACACGCCAAACGGTTACGACTGATTCTGACCCTGCTTGATGCGGCAGTTGTGATCAAAGACATGGACGCTCCGGGTCTACGACTTCACAGGCTGAAAGGTGAGAAAAAGGATGTCTGGGCTGTAACAGTACAGGCTAACTGGCGCGTGACGTTCAGGTTCGAAGGCGGCAATGCAGAAATAGTCAACTATGAAGATTACCATTGAGGAGGCATTATTATGAGCATGCATAATCCAGCTCATCCGGGGGAGGTTTTGAAAGAGATGTGGCTCGAACCTTTGGGCCTAACGCTTACACAGGCTGCCATGCGTCTTGGCGTAACTCGTAAAACGGTATCCAAGATTGTCAATGCACACGGAGCCATTACGCCTGAAATGGCACTTAGGCTTGAAATTGTTTTCGGCACGTCGGCCCAGGCGTGGATGAACATGCAGACTGCTTATGATCTGTGGCAGCTATCATCGCTGCGGAAAATCCTCCGTGGCTCGCTGCGTCATACTGCGTAAGGCAATTTCTTTATGGAGTGGGATTTACTATTCGTGCAAAAGGCTGATCCTCACTTCAGGGACAGCCTTTTTTCACTGAACAGTTCAGTCTGTAGTATACAGTTTCTCCCCCTTCCTGCAGTCCGCATCACTTTGGGCATTGAAAAGGGTGCATAGTCCATATAGAAATCCATAATAAAAAATGGTTAGATATTTTATTTTTCCCTCTGAAATAAATTATAAATATTTCCAATCTATTTTTTAATGTGATACAATCTATCTAAACTAAAATAAGGAGGTAACATGGCAACAGCAAAGAAAGCAAAATGTACTGCAAAAACCAAAGAAGGAAAGCAATGTAAGAATTCCGCATCTGGGAAATCGAAATTCTGTGCATCTCACAAGAAAAAATAGTTGTAAACTGTAAAAGCATTTAAGAAAATTCTCAGAAGATAGAATTATCCATTAACAGCGTGTAAATTTAGATTCTACACGAC